>WGFI01000111.1 GCA_015492295.1 Caldifarciminota bacterium | reverse complement strand
GGTTTTAAGGTTTATGGTGCGGTAGCTGGTATGAGGATACAGGAAGGCATTGATAGGTATGCGAGTAGGAAGGGGTTTATAGTTTTGAAGCATAAAGATGGTAAGGATGTTAAGGTTTTGAATGAAGAAGGGTTTAAGCCAAAGGATTTTTCAACTTGAAACTCACAACAGAAACAGCTTTATAATATCTTCTTATGATGACAAAAGCCTTAATAACAAGGGTTAGGGCTTTTGGGGTATATACTGCGTCGCGTTTCTTTAAAAACAGCACCAATATTGGTAATGTATAAACTTGAAAGTATCTATTTTATCAAGCTTGGCAATGAACTAAAAAAGGAGGTTATAAGATGAAGAGGTTTTTGGTTTTGGCGTTTATGCCTTTCTTGTTAGGTTTAAGGTGTCGTGGAATATGTGGAGAGCCTCTTATAGATGAATATACGAACATATACGCAAGCACGGATATGAATCCCACGAATTCAGGCAGCGAGTTGAATGTAAAAATCTACATCTCGTCGGAATCGGGGGATCAGGAAACTCTGCGGATAGATATAAAAGATCACATATTGAATTCAAAGGACAGCATAATAAAGGTATATTCCAATAGAACAAAGGATACGATAGCTCTGACATTGAATCACCCTTCAACGGTTTCCCTGCGATACAGGTACTATCTTAGGAAGGAGAGTTGTGGAGATTTTGAACCATCGTATAGGGAGAAAATCGTTCTGGATACCCTATATACCACGAGTGTTATACTGCATTCCAGGGATGTTTCTTACAATGTTTTGGGTTTTTCCGATTTAGGAGATTACGGTCTATCCTTACAGAGATTCAAAGGAACAGATTCCGTTGATGGAAGTTATAAACTCGTTAAACTTTTGAAAGTGAGTTCGGAATATTACTTTATAAATCTCAGGGATGTTCCTATATCAAATACCACCGCCGATTACATTGCTCCTGACACCTCCGGCTATTCCGATACTGTGAGGATTTCAGGAAAGCATGCCTTATGGGTGAATCTTGGATCATCCGGTATGGATTCATTGGATTACTTTGTGGGTATTGAACCCGATGAGTATTATGGAGATTCAATAAGGTTCATCGTTAAGGTATCTTATAGAGGTCTAAGATGGATAAAGTGAGGAGGTGAGATATGATAATTTTGGTTTCCAGTTTGTCCTTTGCAGGTGATACCTTGGGCGCTTTTAGGTATTATAATACTACGATTGATGGATACACATATTATACCAAGGACAGTGTGTTCTTAGTTGATATATGGGATGGAAGTGGGACGAGGTGTTCGTTCTCGGTTGATAGGGCCGTATATAAGACGCACATATATTCCTTATCAACGATAGATACTAACTTCGTATATTTTGATGGCTCCTTCTTAATTGATATATTCAAGTATCCCGTATCATATTCCTATGTGCCCTTACCTTTGAAACACTTGCGATTTCCCATAATCTCAGGAGATTGGTGGCAGGCGGTTGATACATGTTTCTTCCCTTTGAACCAAACCTATCCATACTTGGATCTGGATCTTGATGGGGTAGTGGATAGTATATTCGTTGATACCGCAACATCCCGGGTTATAAGGGTTGCAGGGGATACGGTTGAAATATCAATAAGCGAAGTGTTTATGAAGATAAGATACACCGAGCAAAGGATTATGGATATAGATACAGCGACAAACGATACGCTGATTTATAGGAATTATACGGATCACATCAAGTTTGACATGCGTGTCGTTTATGTTGCAAACCTCGGTTATATCTCCTACCATATTGATACATTATGGAAGGCCATAAGTTATGATATAATTCACACTACACCCTATGATAGCACACACATTCCACCCGTATTTTACCCCTATTCGCAATATTACATAAGGGAACTCGTCCCCACCTCCATCTCGGAAGGCGGAGAATCAATGTCGGAACATACGAAGATATACGATATTTCTGGAAGGTTAATATACGAGGGAACTATTGGGAATTTCAAACCGAGAAAGAAGGGGATATACTTCATTAAGGAGGGTAAGGTCATCAGGAAGATTATCTACTAAAAACCAACGCTATTATGCTAACCTCCATATAACCCCGAACCCTTTTGTTATCGTCTGAATTTGCGAAGTAGGAGATCAATCTATCATCAAATTTGGATTTGCTGAGTTTAAAATTTATAATGGGGAAGGGCTTTCCATATTCTGCGATTATATCCTCTCTATCAATACCCACAGTCTTCACATATCTATAAATGTCAAATGATATGTAGGCATGGGGTATATTGTGGAATATGATCATAGCACTTCTGTTTATATACTTTGAATGCTCAGGAATATAAGTGGTGTTTGTAAATAGGTTTTTAGGAATCTTTTTGGGACGATCGTATTGTAATCCCAACGCATGTATGGTGAATATAGGTTCTTTTCCTACGGGTCTTAAAACCTCAAATTCCCCATATCTTATAGAATCCATCAACAATTCTACTGCCATATCAAGAGATATGCTACCATCACCGTACTTGGAGAGTAGGATCTTAGGATCTCTCCAATCGTTAAAGTTATTCACTATTTCCTGAATGTAATACATAAAATCAACATTCGTTTCTATAACTATCCGAGTAATCTTAGCCAGCCATACCCATACAGCATTAAACGATACACTTTTATTAAAATTAAAAACGGTAGCTCCTTGTGAGGATACGATCTCGTTTAATGGTTTAACTTCACATAAGCACTTTATATCTGTATCCTTTAATCTTCTTTTAACCAACCTCCTTATAATTTCAACTTCGTTATAAGTTCTCGCAGGCTCAGGTAATGCGGGTGCGGGTCTTGATATCACAGGCCTAACTCTTGGTCCTAATCTTCTAACAAGAGGAACAGCAGCAGGCCTTCTTGCCCTTATAACTTGCCCTATCGGCTCTTTCAGATTATTAACCACCGCGTACCCCATAGATTGTATCTTAGCTATCAAATCCGTAGTATCTCTATACTCTATCCTATGTCTTGATTGGTCAGGAAATACAACAGTGGCTACTCCATCACTCACAACAAGAGTAGCCAAATCATCCTGTGTAGCTACATATCCACTTTGCGTTATTTCGTCTAATTCATTGTACGCTTCATCTATTGCTGATATTATTTTTCCATATCTTTTATCTTTCTCCATATCCATAGCTTAGTATTTTAAGGCTGTTTTATCCAAAGTATCCATAAATGTGGGTCAAAGATACATGGGGAAGCCCTCAAAGGAATAAAAGTTTCAGGACAATTTCTACGCCCTTATAATACTCACTTTCAAGCCCCCATCGTCTAGCCAGGTCCAGGACGCGTGGTTCTCAGCCACGAAACCCGGGTTCAAATCCCGGTGGGGGCGTTTTGTTCTTAGAGGATGTACTAACCAAATACGAAAAATTCACAGAGGAGATTAACAGGGAGCATTATCTTATTGGTGCGGGTTTAAAAGATACTCCCGAGTATCATAAGATCTATGAAAGGTACTTTGAACTATTCTCGCTTGATACCGTATCAAAGGTCATAAAAGAAAAATCCAACTTGCACGAGGATGCACCTTATGAAGAATACGAATCCTATGATAGAGTTATATTCACACTGCTCGGTCTTTATCTTGAAAGGAGAATCATCAAGGAGTACGAAGAATTACAGAGAAGGGAAATATCTTCAACAGTTGAGTATAAGGGTAGGGTTATACCTTTCAGGATGATAAGGAGCATACTTTCAAAGGAACATTCAAGGGAAAATCGCAGGGAACTCTACGAGAAAACTATACCTATCGTTGAGGATCTCACCGAACATAAGATCAACCTGGCCCAAAGGATGTTGAACATCATAAGGAAAGAGTTCGGCTATCCCAACTTCGTATCCTACGATGGAGCGAGGATGAGGGTTGATATAGGAAAGTGCGCTAAGAATCTTGAAAAGTTCTTGAAGGATACAGAGGAAGAGTATAGGGAATTGGCGGATTATGTATTTGATAGGTTCTTGAATCTTGGGTGGGGGGAAGTTCAAAGCTATGATATAGCATACTTAATGTCGGGTATTGTATTTAAAGATTTTAGGGTTGATGATCCCATCAAAGTGTTGAGGCAAACCCTTAATATGATGAATCTGGATCTGGATAAGATGAAGAACTTAGCCATAGACGATGAGATCAGACCTAACAAATCTCCGAGAGCCTTTTGCGTTCCTATAAGGATACCAGATGAGGTTGTGGTTGTGGTTAAACCTTCGGGATACTTTGATGATATATCAACTCTATTTCACGAAATGGGACACGCCTTGCACTTTGCGCACACATCCAAAGATCTCCCCTTAGTTTATAAGTTGATGGGTAGGGTGGGAACATCCGAAATTTTCGCTTTCAATTTTCAGTATATATCAGATTCGGTTGGTTGGCTTTCAAAATTCTTCAATGTATCCGATGATTTCATAAAATACAGAAAGTTCGTTTATCTTTACCTTCGCAGAAGATACGCCGCAAAGGTTATATACGAATATGAACTTTTATCAAAAGATAACTGGGAAAGTAGGGGACCGGAGCTTTATCATAGGATATTAACCGAAGCCACGGGGGTGGTTCATCCACCGCATAATTATTTCTGGGATCTTGATTTTGGTTTTTACAGCGTTGAATATTCTCAGGCTTGGGAAGTTGAGGAGGTTTTAAGGGAGCGTTTGACTTCCGAGTTCGGAGAAGATTGGTATTTCAATAAAGATAGCGGTGAATACCTCAAAACCTTATGGTCCTTGGGTATGAGATACGATCCCCAAAAACTCGCGGCAAAGCTGTGATCCCTCACAATCCTACGGATCTATCTATGTGTATCTTATATCTGAGAAACCTTGAAAACCATCCGAAACCTTTCAAAGGCTCTACGGTCATATAACCTTTCACTCTCAAAGGTGTATTCTTTGATATTTGTAGGTTTTGCAGGTTTGATAGGTTCGCCTTGGTGGTTTTGAGGTTGAGTTTTATAGATGTTGTTCCCTTTGCGTTTATAGCCTGAGGCGATGATAGCGTCGCCGTTCCTATTCTTTTACCCCCTATATACACATCCAAGCTGACGGAAACCACCCTAAGAGCCACGGCATAAGGGTTGTTTATCTTTAAGTTTATTGGAAGGGTGGCCTGCTGCTGGTTTATGATAGGCTCCTCAGCGTAAGCGTATATTTTTAGATTTTTTAAATTTTTTACAGCTCCGCAGCCTATGCATAGCAAGGGTATTAAAAGCAATACCCTCCGCATAGGATGGTATTTTAAAGATGAAATCATATTTCGTGTTTCCGACCTTAAAATACCAACTTTTGATATGAACATACAGGGGAGAGGAATAATAATAACGGGTGCGACATCGGGTATAGGTTATCACTTGGCTAAGAGGATCTATGAGAAAGGGGGGATATTGCTCCTCGTAGGTAGGAATGAGGATAAACTTGGAAGGTTAAAGGAAGAGTTTGGAGGTTGTGTCGTTATTAAGGCGGATCTCACCGATAAGGAGGGCAGGGATAGGGTGATTTCCGCTGCCTTTGAGAGCTTGGAATCGGTTGATATTCTGATAAACAACGCGGGAGTAGGTTTCTATGGTAGTATATTGGATGCGGATGAGGAAACCCTGAGAAAGGTTATGGAATTGAATTTCTGGGCTCCCTTGGATCTTACGAGAAAATTTATAAAGATGTCAAACCACAGAAAGGTTATTGTGGTCAATGTGATAAGTCTGATCGCCTTCATACCTATCTCAAAATGGAACATTTATGCGACCTCAAAGTTCGCAGAGAGGAGTATATTTATGTCCATGAGGGAGGAAGTTAGAAGGTCAAACGCGAAGATAATCAACATATATCCGCCTGCCGTTAAGACCAGCTTCTTTGAGAATACCTTGGGGGAGAAGCCCAAACCCGTAGGACATGCCGTATCGCCGGAGAAGGTGGCGAATGTTATAGTGAAAGCCATTGAAAGGGAAAAGGAAGAAGTATTCGTATCGTTCTTTGATTTCCTATCATCAAAACTCCTATCGCTCTTTATGCCCACGGCCGTGAGGATCTTCGGGTATAAATGAAAAGGATTGATTGGAACGAGATTTTAAAGTATGAAGTTTTTTTATGTGATCTTGATGGTGTGGTTTGGAGGGAAGAGGATATAATTTGGGATAATGTTGAGACTTTGAAGGAATTAAAGAAGTTGGGTAAGAAATTGATATTTATAACGAACAATTCTACGAAAACCCCCAAAACCTATCACGATAAACTGCTTTCCATAGGTATATACGCCGACCTCGTTATAACTTCCTCCATGGGAACCGCCGAGTATCTTAAAAAGGAACGTATAGAAAAGGTGTTCGTTATCGGGGAGGAAGGACTTTATGAAGTTATAAAATCCTACGGTATATCGTTGGTGGAGGAATCTCCTGAGGCGGTTGTGGTGGGCTTAGACAGGGAGTTCAACTATTCAAAACTCAAACGGGTAAGCAATCTACTTTATAAGAAACCCATCAAATTCATAGCAACGAATACGGATGCACATATAAAAAAGAGAAATGAGATATTGCCCGGGGCGGGAGCGATAGTTAATGCTATAAGCTATGCCTCAGGGAAATCCCCCGATGTGGTAATAGGCAAACCCAACAGATACATATACAATTTGCTAAAAATAGAGAATCCTAAGAAGTACCTCTGCATAGGGGACAGGCTGGATACGGATATAAAAGGCGGTATAAACATGGGTATAGACACCCTATTCCTCCTCACCGGCGTTCATACATTGGAGGATACGGATAAACTCAAAATATATCCCGACTATTACGCGGAGAGTCTATCCAAAGAAGTACTTAGCGGATAGGTAATCTTCAACGCTTACGGTTTTCAATCTTCCCACGATAGCATCCATCTTTGTAGAGAAAACATCATAACCGTTGTAAGCCGTAATATAACCGAATTTCCCATTAACGACCAATTCATAAGCGAAATTCCCCATAACATGGGCCATAAGCCTATCGTAGGCCGTTGGAGATCCCCCTCTCAAAACATATCCTATCTCAACGAACCTCGTCTCCACGGATAGAATCCTTGCCAACCTCCTTTGTATGTGTATTCCTACATTCTGAACCCTCTGATCGGAGTACCTTACCCCCTCCGCAACGACGACTATACTGAAACTCCTTCCCATCTTTTTCCGCCTTTCAACGATCTCCGCTATCTCCTCAACCGTTATAGGATATTCCGGTATAACTATCACATCCGCACCCGAGGATATACCGGAATACAGTGCTATCCAACCGGTATGTCTTCCCATAACCTGAACCACGAAAACCCTCTTATGAGATTCGGCGGTGGAATGCAATCTATCTATAAGCTGGGATGCGACATTTACAGCCGTGTCAAAACCTATGCTCTCGGTACCCCATATATCGTTATCTATGGTTTTCGGTATGAAAACGATTTTACCCCATAGCCTATGAAAGTGATACGCTATGTGTAAGGAACCGTTTCCCCCTATAACGACCAAACCATCAAGTTGATCCAAATTCTCCAAGCACCTTTCTGTAAGACCTTCATCAAATACGGGATTGAACCTTGAAGTGCCGAGTACGGTTCCCCCCTGAAATATTATTCCACTTACACTCTCCCTCGTCATCCTGATATAATCATTATTGACCACACCGAGCCAACCATCCTTAAAACCATAAACTTCATTTCCATCAATTAGCGCTCTCCTAACGAACGCCCTTATCGCCGCGTTTAAACCCGGGCAATCCCCCCCCGATGTTAGGATTCCAAACCTCATAGGTATATCTTCACATAAAACTCCTTCTTCGCCTCCTCAACAAGCTTCTTCAATTCCCGATCAACTTTCCTATTTAACAGAAAATTCCTTATCTCCTCATAGGTCGGTTCCTTCCCCTCCTTCTTGTCCAAGACTTTAAATATGTTTATGCTCATCCCATCCTGAGATTCCACAGGTCCCACGATGTCCCCGACCTTGGCCTTTCTGAACTTCTCCACGAGATCCTTTGGAAGCATCCTCTCATTGACCCATCCTATCTCACCCCCATTCTTTTTACTTATGGGATCATCCGAGTATCTTTTTACGAGTTTTTCAAACGAATAACCTGATCTTGCCATCTTAACTATCCTTTTGGCCTTCTTCATGGTGAGATTTTTGGATTTTTGCGATGGTGGAACCTTTATAAGTATATGAGCCAGAAGATAGGCATCCTTTTGTTTTCCGATGACCTTGAAAATGTGATAACCCTGAGGGCCCCTAAGGGGTTTGGTTATGCCACCTTCTGGGGTTCTATCCAATTCCTTTATAAAATTAGGTGGGAACGCCTTCTTTGGAACTATACCTATGTTCCCGCCGTTCTTGGCACTCTCCCTATCATCGGAAAACTGAGCCGCCAATGCGGCGAAATCCTCCCCGTTTTTCAACCTGCTGTATATACTTTTGGCTTTCTCGTAATACTTCTGCTCCTGGGATGCGGATGGTTTAATCTGCAATGCTATAACTGCGAGCTTATACTCATCGGGCTCCCTTAAAGAGTCTCTGTATATCTTATACGCTTGCATAACCTCATCATCCGTCAGTTTTATCTTCGGCTTTATCCTGAATTCAACATACTTCTGTATGTATAAGTTCCTTTTGATCATTCCGCGATAATAATTTTCCAGATAGTCCAAGGTCAGACCGAACTTCTTAAGCTCCTCCTCAAACTCCTTCTCGGACTTTTTACCCCTTATAGCCTGTATCTGCTTTTCCAACGCCTGATTGATCTCCTCATCCCTTACAGTTATGTTCGTATCCTGTTTGACCTTTAAATAGAGAAGCTCCATATTCACCATCTCGTTCAAAACCTGCCTCCTGAACTCTCCGAGTTTATCGGGGGTTATACCGAGCGCCCCGCCGTATATGAGAGTCATCTCATCAACCTCCGACATCCAAAAGGCCCTATCCTCAACTACGGCAACTATCCTATCAACCGTATCAAGTTGCATAACGAAACTCAAAAACATACCTCACCTCCCTATTGATATTTCTTTAAAAGCACATTAAAAACGGAATCCTCAACCGCCCTTCTCTTTTGATCAAGGAGATATTGATATACCACTTCCTTGATCTGAGGATCCAGATCCTTTATATTCACCCTGCGTATATCAACGACCTTCGCGAGGACATAAGCGCCCGGACCTACGGTGAAAGGTCCTATCACATCCTCCTTCTTGGCCTTCCTTAATGTACCATATTCTTCCTCGCTTAGTACGAATTTACCGAGACCCACATTCTGGTATCCGGAGGGTTGAACGGAGATCTTTCCTGATCTGGCGAACTCTTCCAGCATCAAATTGGCCGCATAGCTTCCGTCTTTCAGAAGTTTCTTTAAAGTATCGGCGAGTTTTACATCCTTGAATGCAACCGTCAGTAATGCCACCTCCCTTGAAAACTCGTCTTTATGCTGCCTTATATATTCCATAACATCGGAGGAATCCACTTTTATCTTTGGGAGTATGTACCTCCTATAAAACGCATCCACAACCACGCTCTTGTCAGCCCAATATCTCAATCTCCTTACCACGCTATCCTTATCAAGACCCAAATTCTTTCCCTCTTGATAAAAAACGGCCAACTTCATCAAACTCTTTTCGGCATCCTCCTTACTTTGATTGAGGTAAGGGATGGATTGCACTATGTTGAGATCCAAAGGGGTTATAACTACATCACCTATCCTTTTATAAACATTCTTCGGAATGTTTTCTTTTTCCTCCTTTTCCGATACGACTCCCTTTTTCTTCTGAAAGTACAATGCCCCGAACGCTCCCAAGAATATACCTACGGCAAGCGTCATTAAGGAAATTGCTCCCGCCAAGTACTTGTTCATAAACCGTTAATCATAAGGGTGAAAGAATTTTAGTATAAGTGAAGATTTCAACTTTATAATATTCACTTGCGCCCGTAGCTCAACAGGATAGAGCGGCGGACTACGAATCCGCAGGTTGGGGGTTCAAGTCCCTCCGGGCGCGTTTGGACAAGGATACCATTGATGAGATTTTTAAGGAGGAATACGAAACCTTCTCAAAGATATACAAATCCATAGCGAAAAAGGAGTTGCCCTTATTGACTTTGGATGATCTGGTTGAAGAGTGTTTTCTCGCGAGTCATGAGGAGATAGTCAGAAGCACGGAGAGGAGTATAGTTAGGGCATTCGCTTTAAGCGTTGCCGCAAGGGTAATTCAAAGGATAAAGAAGGAGGTTGGGAAATGACCATAACCAAAGATATAATGGATGCCGCTAAATATGTCGCTGTGGAAGCGGGAAAGATACTCTTAAAACACTTTGGAAAGACCTTAAAGATTGAGGAGAAGGGGTTGAGGGATATAGTTACGGATGCCGATAGGGAATCCGAGGAATTCATTAAGGATTTTCTAAGTAGGGAATTCCCGGATATATCCTTTTACGGGGAGGAAAGCGGAGGAAAGTTTGAAGGTTTGACATGGCTCGTTGATCCACTTGACGGCACCAAGAATTTCGCGAAAGGGCTTGATATATTCGCGGTTTCAATAGCGCTTCTTGAAGACAGAAAACCTATAATGGGGGTTGTGCATATACCTACGAAAGGGATGACCTTTTGGGCTTCCGAAGGTAAAGGGGCTTATGTCAATGGAAGGAAGTTATTACTTGATGAAGGCTGTTCTTTGGATAGATCCTTTGTAGCGACTGGTTTTCCCCATGGGAATCCCGAACTCGTTGATCCTTATATAGTTGGATTGAGAAGGGTTTTGAAAAAGGCGATGGCCGTTCGTAGATTGGGTAGTGCCGCTTATGATCTGGTTATGGTCGCTTATGGTATGTTTGATGGTTTTTGGGAGTTCGGTTTAAAGCCATGGGATACGGCGGCAGGAGCGATAATATCCAAGGAGGCCGGTGCGGTTATCACGGACATTTACGGAAGGGATTGGGATATTTTCAGCTTAACCGTACTTGCTGCAAAGAAGAACTTGCATCGTGAGTTGGTTGAGATATTTTCTCAATGATAGGTCCTTTACTATCTTCTGGTGGCTTCTTAGGAGTCTCCCTGAGCCTATGGAATTTTAAGGTATCTCCCGCTTATTATTTTGGGGATTTTGGCAAAGATATTCCTTACTTTTGGTCAAGTAATGTGAGGTTTGATTTCTTTGAAATATACTTGGATATAAGGAATCGTGATACGGAATTCAAGCTCGGTAGATTCCTTCCCTTGGATACGGGAAACATAGGTCTGAACTCCTACTCCAAGGGACTTGATGGTGTCTGTATAAAGCATAGGGTAGGAGGAGTTGAACTTTATTACGCCTTATTCAACGGGAGGAGTTGGGTTTCAGATAGCATATACTACTTCAATCCAGGAGGGAGAAATATCCTTCCGGGTGAAATAATAACGAGATATATCCTTTTGAGGTCCTTTGGATACGAATTTTTCAGGTTTCATGAGATAGTTATATGGTCGGGTACGGAATCTTCGTTTCCCGATATGAGCTTTCTTAACCCGCTGCTTCCTGGATACCTGTATCAATGGTTTAAGGGAAGGGAAGTGAATGTTTTATGGTTGTTGGATTTATCGTTTAAGCATCTCAGGTTCCAACTTCTGATAGATGATATACAGTATCTTCCATCCTGGTGGGATACCGTACCGCATAAATTCGGTTTAAGGGTATATTCAAGTATCCACGGATTTGAGACGGACCTTCTATGGATACCCGCGTTCGTTTATGGTAATAGAAAGGTTTGGGATGCGAATTATGAGGCACCTCTATACCACTCGGATTATGCCCATGCTTCATTTAAAATGAATTTCAGCGATTTTTTTGTAGGTGTGGGTATGTTCGGTATGGGTAAGTACAACCGTGTGTTTAAGGAGCCAAACATAGGGGAATATCCGAAATTTTCATTCCTTCATGAACCGGTGGAGTTTGATGGATGGCTTGAAGTCGGTTATAGGATAAAGAACTTCGGTTTCTCCCTTGGATACGGAAGAAAGCCCTTTTCCATAGGTTATAAGAGATTTTTCCTTTGGATGTATTACTCGGGTTTATAATACCCAACTCCTATGAACAACATATTTGATATAATAGCCATTATTTTCATAATTTTTTCGGCTTTTCAGGGTTTTAGGTCAAAGGCAGGTACGCAGTTTTGGGCTCTGGTCGCCCTGTTAGCGGGTGTGATAGGAGCATCGCTGATAGCACCCTCATTCTCCTCATCGTTGGGTTTCCTTGCCAATCCCAAAATAAAGAGTATGGTGGCGTTTATATTGGCATTCATAATTATACATCAGGGTATTCAGTTTCTCGCCCGTTTGTTGAATCTAAATTTCTCGCTCGGTCCTATGGACCCTCTCGCCGGTCTGGTGCTCGCTTTAATAGAATCGTCGCTGTTCGTAGGTATAATAGGTTTGGCTCTGATGTCAATACCTCAGATGCGATTTTCAATTGAGAATACCTTTCTCGTATCCAAGCTCGCCCAAATCAGTAAGGGTGTTATATATCTCTTGGGCGGTAAGGGATTATTCTGAAATGCTTAAAAAGAAGAAGGATTTCTCATCGGTGGAGTTGTATATAGGGAAGGGGACGCGGGTTAAAGGAAACTTGGAAGTTGAGGGTAGCGCAGTAATAGAAGGAAGCGTGGAGGGAAATTTGAATGTTAAGGGTGAATTGGTAATTGAGAAAGGAGGGGAGATCAGATCAAAGGATATAAAAGTCGGTAATTTGGTGTGCTCGGGAAAGGTCTTAACGGAAACCTTGACGGGAAACAGATGTGAGTTTAAATCAAGCGGTGAGTTTTCGGGCAATATAAAGTGTAAGATATTGGTGGTTGAGGAAGGCGCGAAGATAGAAGGGAATATAAGCAATACCGTAGATGTTCATACACAGGATAAAGCCTAGGTATTCCGAAACCGATCAGATGGGTATAATTCATCACAGTAATTATGTTGTTTATTTTGAGGAGGCGAGGGTTTCTTATCTGGAAAGCGTGGGGAAAAGCTATGCAGATATGGAGAAAAATGGGATACTCGTGGTGGTTTTAGAAACCTATGTCAGATATATAAAACCCGCCTACTTCGGGGATGAGCTTGAGATAAAGGTAAGGTATGAGTCTTTGGGCGTTAGATTCAGATTCCATTATGAGGTATATCGTAAAGGTGAAAAGATAGCGGAAGGTTATACAATCCATGTTTATGTTGATAGGAATTTTAAAGTTTTGAGGCCGGATAGGGTAGAACATTATAATCTTACAACAAAATCGCAAAGTATTGATTGACATAGGAAACCTTTCAGCTATAAAATTGAAGAATGATGCTTTTATCCCTATTGGCGATAGACAGCGGTTATCACCATCCTGGGGGTATGGGGATATACTTGAAGTTGCATAGGGACATATCAACAG
>WGFI01000110.1 GCA_015492295.1 Caldifarciminota bacterium | reverse complement strand
GTATGGGATAGTAGTAAAGATAATAACGAATGTCCTTATACCTGCCTTGATATGCGATTTTGTACCCTAAACTATTGTATTTCCTTATCATATCAGTGTTGGTTGATTCTACCGCCCTCTTCCCCGCTATAAGCGTGGCACCACCATAAGACCTCTTTGCATAGTAGGCAAAGTAAAACTTTTGATATGCCTTAAATCCCCGCCCACCAATAACCATCAATCACAACAGGCTCACTTATGAGCATCAAAAGAGGCATAAGATAGATATTATAAGGTGTAAAAACTTCCCAGAGGTCATATTTGATAAAATCCTCTATCTAACTATAACCTTAAAGACCTTATCCCAGCGTTGCGTGAATGGAAAGTAGGATAAAATAGGAAAACGAGGGCAGGGATATTGTGGTAATACGACGACGTGATACCCAAAAAACGGTAATAAATTCACATAGCTCCTTACACCCACCTCACCCATCCGTTCTACCGCATTGACGGATATTATTTTTCCACCTTAAAATATCCGTGATGCTCGGTTTAATAATGTCTCAGTTATTTGCGCCATTTGATTACGCTGTGGGGACCTGGTATATGAGGAATGGATCCCTATCCCACAGCGGTGTTCAAGCCCTGAGGGGCGCGGTCACGGGTCCGGATATAAAATGCTCTTACAGTGGATTGACGGGAGAAGGAGATCCCTTGGTCGCGGATATAAATGATGATGGATTGAACGAGATCGTTTTCAGCTCGTATAGCCCTGCGACCTTATGGGCTTTCAGAGGTTCCGATTGTTCCTTGCTTTGGAGTTATTCTCTAACCACCACCTCATGGGGAACAGCCGCCGTTGGAAAACTCCTACCTTCTGAACCGGGATTGCAGATAGTGGCTACGGATTGGAATGCGAATGTGTTTGCCGTGAGAGGAACGAATGGAACTCTAATATGGAGTAGAGTTTTGGACAGTCCTTACCTTCAAAGTTCAGTGGCCATTTACGATGTTGATGGAGATGGTTCAGGTGAGGTTTTCATACATTCAACATCAAACATATACGCTCTGAGGGGGACCGATGGAACAACCATATGGTCGTATCCTGCATCGGGTAGGTACAATTCACCCGCCATATACGATGTTAATAACGATTCTCAACTTGAAGTTATAACGATATCATCAACGGGAACTTTAATAGTTTTGCGCGCCACGGATGGAGCCGTGGTATATACCACCACGCTGTCATCATCGCAAGGTTCTCCTTCTGTGGCGGATATAAACGGGGATGGATTGCCCGAGATAGTTGTCGGTACCTCAGGTGGAACGGTTTATGCCCTTCGTGGAACCGATGGAAGCATACTCTGGAATACATCCGTAGGGGGAAATGTTAGGGGAACACCATCAATATACGATATAAACGGCGACGGTTTGATGGAGGTTGTTGTAGGAAGCTATGTTGATTATATCAACGATAGGGTGTATGTCCTGAGGGGAACGGATGGAGGAGTCCTTTGGTCCTATATGAGAACCGTGAGTTGGGAGCAGTGTTTGGCTAGGAAACTGGGTGATGTGGATAATGACGGTGATATAGAGATAGTTATAACGAGTTATGGAAGTAGGACGGGGACATCACCTCAATTTGTGATGCTAAATGGTCCTACGGGTACCGTAGAATGGACATACGATATTCCTTCAAATGGCCTTGAAGGCGCATCAATAGCTGATGTTGATAACGATGGATGTATGGAGGTTCTGGTGGTGCCTGACTGGATTTCATCGGGAGGATTGAGGATATTTGATTCTCCTACACCCATAACCGATTGCGGGGTCTTGGGTTATGACGATCCCGTTTCCGTAAATGAGAAGAAACCTTCTGGATACTACTTGAAGGTGCGAAGAGTGGGTGATAATATAACTGTTGAAACGGGAAGGGATGCGACGATATTGGTTTTTTCAACGAATGGGAGAGTGGTCAAGGAGGTGAGAACCGTAAAGGGTAAAGTTAATATGAAACTCGTAAAGGGGGTATATATCTTGAAGGTTAAGGGTCATAAACTGTATAGAACTCTGATAGTGAAATAGATATGAGGTTCTACACCGCTGGCATTCCCATATCAACAAAGGGGAGTTCAACCGAAGCGGGTCTGCATAGGGTAAAGGAATTGGGTTTAGATGGTATGGAATTGGAGTTCGTTAGAGGCGTTAGGATGAGCGAAAGTAAGGCTAAGAAGGTAAAGGAGATAGCGGTTGAGAATGCTCTGGGATTGTCCGTGCATGCACCTTACTGGATAAACCTAAATGCGAAAGAAAAAGATAAGCTCGTGTCTTCCATAGAAAGGATCTATCAGTCTGCGAAGGTGGGTTTCTTGGCGGGGGCGAAGGATATATGCTTTCATCCTGCCTACTATTTGGGGGATGATCCTAAGGAGGTTCATATAAGGGTAAAGGGTATATTGAAGGATCTATCCGAAAAGCTGAAAGATGAGGGTATAGATGTAATACTAAGACCTGAGACCACCGGGAAACCGACGCAGTACGGATCATTGGAGGAGCTTTTAGAAATCTCCGCCGAAATTGATGGAATCATGCCCTGCATAGATTTTGCGCATCTTCACGCTCGCAGCGGTGGGAAATTCAATACTGTGGAGGAGTTTATCTATGTCCTTGAAAAGGTTAAGGAGTACCTTGGAGAAAGGGGATTGAAGAATATGCATATACACATGTCGGGCATAGCCTATTCGTCCAAGGGGGAGAAGCACCATCTGAATCTTGAAGAGTCCGATCTCAAATGGAGGGAGATATTAAGGATTTTATACGATTTTGGTGCGGATGGATTCATAGTTTCGGAAAGTCCGAATATAGAGGGTGATGCGGTACTAATGAAGAGATTTTACGAGGGGCTTGACAAGGGTTAATTTTCATCTTTAAAATATCGGCGATGTGGTGGGTAGCTTTCATAAGCAAGGCGATTTATACGGATGCTTTTGGTAAGAGTATGGAGGCTTATAGAATAGGGACGAGGAACATCAACATAATGATTTTACCTCCTGAAAAGGATCTCGGGGATTTTCTATTTCAATCCTACCCTGCGCATTTCTTTACATATTACTGGTTTTCAAAGATTCTGGGTATTAAGGGGAAGTACGCCATTCTCATACCCGGTGGTTCTGCAATTTTGTGGGAGATATACGAAGAAAAAGTTTTAAAAACCTCGCCGATCAGCATCGGTGATATAATCTTCGGAGTACTCGGGGGAATATTCGCAGGTATATTACCCGATGATATATATGTTGAATACCGTTTTACGACCTCGCGGGAGGCGAAGGTCAGCTATCCGAATACGGGAAACCCATCCCTTGATACATTGATATACAAACTGAACACCAACTATACACCGTTCTCAATAACTTTGAGGAAAGTATCCGGACTCTGGTCGTATTATGTATCATTCGCTTACTCCTATGGAAATGCGGACTATCCTTATGATTATCCGTATAAGCCCGATAGCATACCATCCATTTTAATATCAACCGAAAGATTCATATCTATGGATTTGATGAGAATAGTTCCCCTCGTGCCGAACTCACCCACGATAACCTTGGGATTCGTAAAGGACTTCTGATTGTTTTACCAGTTATACTTCTTGCAACCTTATGAGGATACTTTTAAGTATGAAAACTTCACCGATACGATAGAACATCAGTACAGGTGGAACGGTTATTATTCGTTTGGGACTGAGGGTTTTAAGTTATCTCTGAGCGGGAAAATGGAGAATTGGAATGTGTCCATGCATCTGACGGATGCCGCGGGTATCACTCAACAGATAAAAAGGGTTGAAAATTTGCAGGATTTTAGGCTCGTTTTATCAAAGGGAAATTACGGGGGATTTGTGGGGATACTGTCCGAGGATTTTCTAATGGGTAGGTTAAGGGGTGAAGGTGGAGGTATATTTTCGGAAGACGATACTGTTAAAGTTATAAGAACATTTTCCGATGTGAAAAGGGTGGATATAAAGCTCGTAAGAGGATTTAGGGGGCCTTACATACTGTCCTCCCAACAAGTTATAAAAAACAGCTTGAGGGTATATCTCAATGGACTTAGGATCTATGACGGTTATTTCGTGGGGGACGATGGTACAACGATATATATAACGAGGGATTTCAAGGATGGGGATATACTCACGGTTGAATATCAAACAGCGTCCGGAAACGACATAATTCTGGGTGGGGGGGTTGTGAGGTATAGGGATATTTTTCTGAGGTTGGAAGGTGTAAAATCCATGGCAAAGATTTATAAGGGTTGTATATATACGAGTGAGGGTGATTATAGATTTTCCAACGATACTTTCTACTTGGATACGAAGAATGGAAATCTGGATTGCGATTTTATTCCTAAGGAGAACGGAGAATATAAATTCTTAGGAGATAGGTATGTTTTTGTGGGATCAGGCGGAGACCATACCTTATCACCTTATGAAGGTGTAAGGGATAAGTATATGGGTGAATTCGGGTACAGCTCGCGTGATGTCAGCTTTTCTTTTATGGGTAAAAAGGAGAGGGATAGCGCACTTATGGGGAGTAGGTGGAATTTAAAACTCGGCAAAAGTATATATCTCATCTCCTTCGGAGAATACGGGTATAGTCATTACACTCCGATGAGGGAAGGGGGATTCAATGTGAAAGATTATAATTTAAATGGAGGTTTTGGGGTGGATCATGAGAATTTGAAAGGTTATTTACTTTCATCCTTCTCATCTCAGGACAGGGGATCATCCGGCAAGCTGCAAGTGTGGAATGAACCGAGTTTCGTTCTCTCTTTCAGAAGATTTAAGACATTCTACGAGTATTCCTTGGGAATGCTTTACAGCGATTTTAGCTTGCGAGGATTCACACTTAAAGACAGCAGTGAAAGGAATTACGGGTTGAGAGGTGGCTTTAAGTTCATAAATTGGGAGGTTAGGAGGGCATCGGATGGTTTTTTGGGATACGAAATATCCATAACAACCGAAAACTTGAAAGGGTTTTACGGTGTAAGTAAAATGGGAAGATCGTTGATACTTTCGGGGAATTACAGATATTTCAACTTCAATATAAGTTCAAGCGTTAGATTTAAGAAGGTTGAAAGATTCGTTTATGTCGGTAAGGGTTGGGGGGATTATGAAAGGGACAGCTCGGGAAACTTTTACCCTAAACCCTTTGGAAGTTATAAAAGGGAGATAATGTATTATCCTGAGGATACCTCCATTTATGACTTGGGATTCGGCGTCTTTAATCTCTTAAATCTCAATGTTAGAACGGACCTTAGGAAATTCAAAGGTGGCAATGTATATGCTGGATACACGAGGGACAGCGCGGGGATCTACGGTAATCTTTACTTTGATTCGGAGACGGAAACTTTCCGCTATCAAAGGACGCTAAGGGGATACATATATAGAAGATTTTTCGTTGAGTTTGAGAATTTCAAGCAGGATTTCGGGTACGAGGTACATTACAATTCGTTGTATATCGGTTATATGTTTGTTGGGATTGAAGGAACCAGAGGTGAAGGGACATCGTTGGCACCGTTCATCAGGTTAAGAAAACCCATAAGGTTAAGAATAGTTTATAGGAAATACTTGGATAGGGTTGGCGCGGAGGAGTATATTAAACCAAGAGGCTTCGTACTTGACGCGGATATAAACTTCCTGAAAGATTTTGAAGAGATAAATCTCAACTTCACCCTATCGCTCCATTACGATCACAATACCGATTTCGTTTGGAACTTCGGTTTCAGAATCTTCGGGAGGATCTAAATCTTTTCATGAAAGCGTTGAATATCCTTTCTTCCAATTCCATCATATCCTTCGCCTTATTCTCAATCTTGTGATCGTATCCGAGGGAATGCAGCACTCCATGTATGATCCTCCTCGCTATTTCAACATCGTTATACCCCAAGAATGATGGACATATTATTACCTCCTTCGTATCATCATAAACGAAAGTTAAGACATCCGAAACCTCATCCTTTCCATAAAATTTGAGCTTCAAATCTCTCATGTATCCTTCATCAACGAAGACCAAGTTGATTCCCTCGGTATTTAAGTCTCTCAAACATTCTCTTACGGCCTTCCAAAAACCCCTTTTTGGCTTCCAGTTTGAAAGATTTATCCTTTTCAAATTCTCCCCCTTAGCTTATTTATCCACAAGCTCCTCAAAAACGCCGCTCCTGGTACGGCGAGTATGATTCCCAGGGGGCCGAATAGTGAAGCCCCCATAACCAATGCTATTATTACTATAACAGGATGCAGACCTATGCTCTTACCGATTATCCTCGGGGTTATGATGCTTTCAAGAATCTGGTCAATGATGAGAACCGCTCCGAATTTTATAAAAGCCCAAACCACATTCTCCTCACTTAATAAGATTATTAAGGATCCAAAGACCACCGTCATAGCGAAACCCAAGTTCGGTACCAAGTTCATAATACCTGCCAAAAAACCTATGAGTATCCCATACTTTATACCTAAGATTTGAAGCATAACACCCACAAATACGCCAACCATGGAAGCTACGGTAAGCTGTCCTCTGAAATATTGTGCTAGGAGATTGTAGGCCTCCTCCGCTATGGATTTGAACCTGTCGGGTAGAAGACTCTCCACCTCGGAGGCTATGGTTTTGGTGTCCTTTAAAGCATAAAAACCCATTATAAGACCTATAAGAGTTGAAAAGGCCAATTCCAAGGAAGATGTTAATATATCGCCTATCTTGGGTATAAATTTTTCAACGCTCGCCTGTCCCAGGTTTTTTAACACATCCGAATAGGATCTTATTATCATATCAACGATGTTCGGATCTTTCACATATTCCATAAGTGCAATCCTCAAATCCTCAGGAGATAGGTAGTATCTGCTTATGGTGTTTATCAACTGGGACCCTTGATTATACACCTGATAGCCAACAAAGAATCCGAATATGGATACTATGATGAACATACCCACTATGATCACGAATGAGCTCAACCACCTTGGAATCTTGTACTCTTCAAGCTTTGAAACCACGGGGAGGAATATGAACGCTATTACCAGAGCCAAGCCTATGGGAAGGAGAATTGAGGAAGATATACGGAATATTAAAATGGCGAATACGATCAAGGACACCGAACCGAGAAAACCGTCCCCCGCATGGTAGAATGCTAATGCGGATATTAAAAGGAATAGGAGGGCAGCCCATTGGGATTCGAAAGCCAAGAATATACCGACTCCCAAGAATACGAATGCTCCCAAAATAACAATATTCTCTACTTTCAAGTTATCTCACTGCCTTCTGGAACATCTTCATCGGGGACCAACAAGACGGGCTTTCCATCCTTATCGGAAGCCGCCAAAAGCATCCCATCGGACTCCACTCCCCTGATCCTCTTCTTTTCAAGGTTTTTAACCAGAACTATCTTTTTACCTATAAGATGCTCCGGTTCGTATTTATCCCCTATTCCCGCAACGATGGTTCTTATATTATCCCCTATATCAACTTCAAGTTTAAGAAGTCTATCGGTGTTTTTTATCTTTTCCGCCTTTAAGACCTTAGCGATAACGAGTTTGACCTTCCTGAATTCATCTATGGATATACGCTTTTCTTTACTTTCCAAACCTTCGGCTCTCTCTTCAAGTATTTTAACCCATTCTCTGATCACCTTATCATCAACCTTCCTATATAGAGGCTTACTATCCTTGATCTCAACGCCTGAAAGTTCGGGGGAAACTTCAACCATATCGTCAAACTTACCCTCTTTGATGTTCATATAATCCCATAAAGTCTTCACGGATGAAGGAACAAATGGATAGAACAATGCGGAGGTTATTTTGAGAACCTGATATGCCACATATAATACGGTTTCCGCCCTTTCGGGAGATTCCTTAACGAGTTTCCAGGGCCTCTGGTGTTCAAAGTACCTGTTGGCTTCGTTGCTTAATTCAACGGCATCCTTTAAAGCCAATCTAAAATTGTATTTAAGCAGGTTGTTTTCATAACTTTGGACCTTCATCCGCGCGAAGTTGAATATGGATTCATCTTCGGAGGATAAACTCTTCGGATGCGGGACCTTTCCCCCAAAGTACCTCCTTATAAATGTTAATACCCTCTGCGCTAAGTTTCCAAAACTATCAACGAGTTCGGCGTTTGTACGGGAAAAAGCGTCAACGACATTGAAATCTGTATCATCCTTTTCCGGTATGTATAACGCTATGGAATACCTCGCTATATCCTGACCTACGGATTTGACGAGTTCATCTATCCATATAGCATAACCCCTTGATGTTGAAAGCTTCCTTCCCATAAGGTTTAAGAAGGCGTTGGCTGGAACATCCGTGGGGAGTATGTAATCGCCGTGAGCCATAAGCATAGCGGGCCATACGACCGTATGAAAGACTATATTATCCTTCCCTATGAAATGTACAAGTGTCGTATCTTTATCTTTCCAATATTCCTCCCACTCGGAAGGCAAATACTCAACCGTGGCGCTTATGTATCCTATCGGGGCATCAAACCAGACATACAGAACCTTACCCGCCGCATCCGGATCATCCAAAGGCACGGGAACACCCCAATCCAAATCCCTCGTTATAGGCCTATCTTGAAGTTCCTTCACCCAAGATAACGAGAATTCCTTAACGAAAGGTTTCCAATTTTTTCTTTTAAGCCATTCTTCAAGTTTGTCTTTAAATGATGAGAGTTTGAAGAACCAATGAACCGTCTCTTTGAGTTCAAGACTCACACCCGTTAATGCTGATCTCGGATTTTTAAGCTCCAAAGGCTCAAGTTGCCTACCGCACTTTTCACACTGATCCCCTCTGGCTTCCTCATATCCGCAGTACGGACATGTCCCTATTATGTACCTATCAGGAAGAAACTTATTCTCTTTTGGACTGAAATACTGCTTCGTGGTTCTTTTTTCAAGATGTCCGTTTTTGTAAAGTTTAAGGAAGAACTCACGCGCTATCATATAATGCGTTCTGCTCGTCGTTCTTGAAAAGTGATCAAACTCAACGCCTATGGAACGAAAATCCCTTTTTATGATCTCATGGTACTTATCCACGAGTTTTTTCGGTGATATGCCTTCCTTATAGGCTGCAAGGGTTATTGCGACACCATGCTCATCAGTGCCGCATATATGTATAGCATCCACACCTTTGAATTTTAGAAATCTCGTAAAAATATCGGCTGGTAAGTAGGCTCCCGCTATGTGTCCTATGTGTATAGGTCCATTTGCATAAGGTAAAGCGCTTGTTATCAAAACCTTTTTCACAAGGTGGAAATTCTAAGGCGGAAAAGTTGATGGATAAACAATGTGAAATTTCTAATAAGGATCAGCGGGTATGAGGATTTAGGCGAAAATTTCCGCACACTGCCGAAAGTTCCAGTCATAGGTCAATCTTCCAATTATGAATCCGTTTGGGCAGCTATGGTTATATATTCGTTTGATGGAATGTATAATAACCTAAGAAATTTAATTAGATCCTCATCGTTCTTGTTTTTAATGTAATCTCCAGGATTCTTACCTTTAACTGATGCTTTAACGGTTTGAAATTTTAAGGCTGTTCTTTTTAATATTCTCAACAATCCATCTTGAACATCAAAAATAGCCTTTATTAACTCAACATCTTGAGGT
>WGFI01000109.1 GCA_015492295.1 Caldifarciminota bacterium | reverse complement strand
TGACCCTCAACTCAACGAACTCGTAATCTTTCAGATTTGCACCTTCAACGAATACGGATTTGTAAGGCTTCGGCATAGCTGTGGCATCGTGGATGTATGCGTATGATGACTTATCCTTCGTAGGACAAGAGTAAGCCTTACTGTATATCCCCATCAAACCTAAGACCATAAACGCAAAAATCATCCTCTTCATGATTTGAATATTATATGGCCGAAGGTTTTCTCATTTGTCAAACAAGGTTCTGGTGGTTTTGGGGTTTATTTTTCTATATTTTCCAACGAATTCCCCTCTTTCCTTCCTCTCCTTAAAGGTTTTTCTAACCACATGTTTTGACAACTCTTTCTCAACATCCTGAATCTCCCGTTTGTAATTTTCCAACCTCTTTATACTGTACTCTACATACTCAGGTGATATGTCTATGCCTATATAGTGATGACCTAAGATCTTTGCGGCTACAAGGGTGGTGCCACTTCCACAGTAAGGATCTATAATGATACCTCCTTTTTTATCGTCCATGATTGAATAAATAGCCCTTACCGGTAATGCTATGGGAAACGGTGCTGGATGAGGATTGTTATTCTCGGGAGGAAAGCGCCAGATGGAAGTCAATAATGCATGCCTTGACTTTAATTCATCCCCTATGATATTTTTCCCCTTAGGTTTATATAACCAATAGATTCTCTCATCAACCTGCCAGAACCTCCATCCCCTAATATTAGCAGCTATCATCCTATCCCATACGATCTCCTGTCTAATTACCCACTTCGTTTTCCTCAACCAATCCATAGGATGAATCATCACACCTCTCTCCCATCTGATCTTATGATTGTAAAACAGCGAGCCACCCGGTTTGATTATTCTGTAAAGTTCATTTAAAACCTCTATCTGTATCCTCTGATAATCTTCCTCGGGTAAATTGTCCGTTGCACCTTTATACACAACCCTATTTACAAGCCAGCCTTTTTTATTTTCCCCTTTGTTGTAAGGAGGAGATGTAACCCCCATATCCACAGAATTATCGGGTATCTCTTTTAACACCTCCAACGCATCACCGCATATAACCTTGTCAATGAACTCTTTAAGTGTCTTTGGCATTTTTAATCAGAAATTCGTATAATCCCCTAACTATGTGGTTTTTGTGCTTTTCAAGTTCCGATCTCGGAAGACAATATACGATTTTCAGTCCTTCGCAGCTTATATAATCCCTATAATCAAATCTGGCGCTTCTGAGAAACTGCCCACTTATATCCCCCTTAGGAAACCTCTTATTGAGCTGTCTTTTGAGCTTGGAAGCGAACGAATCGCATTTAAAAGGAAATTCCAAAATGTATATAAGTCTGCCATCAACGAATCCGCTAACCAATATATTCAGATTCTCCTTTAAATCCCTTTCAAAACGTGCATGTGTATAATCGGTAAAATTCCCACCTCCATTTAACTTACGCCTCCCTTCACTCCTAATATTCTGCGGCTTGGCTTCACACATTAAAGGCCTACCATAAACACTCCGTTTATAACCATTGTATCCGATTTTACTTTCAGTATGCTCATATCCAGCGATGGTTACGGTAATAAACTCCCGTAAAGTAGAGGAATTCCTGTCATTTATATACATAGTTATCAAATTCACCAAAGCTTCGCTCAGTACATTTTTTGACTTACTTAGAAGGTATTTCTTCAACTCGCCGTGCGGCTTTGTAGCATACATCTTTATTATCTCCACCAACTCCTCCTTCATCCTGCCTCTTAATCTCTAAGTAGTGTTGGGTTTGGCCTTGTATCCCGCCTTTTTTATCGCACTTATAACCTTGTCAAGGTTGAGATTTTTCCCAAAGACCTTTAAGAGCTTCTTCTCCCAAAGATATTCCATTCCTACGACACCTTCAACGCCCTTCAAGTTGGCCTCTATCTTCTGAATGCACTTCTCGCACATAACCCCCTTGACCCTCAACTCAACGAACTCGTAATCTTTCAGATTTGCACCTTCAACGAATACGGATTTGTAAGGCTTCGGCATAGCTGTGGCATCGTGGATGTATGCGTATGATGACTTATCCTTCGTAGGACAAGAGTAAGCCT
>WGFI01000108.1 GCA_015492295.1 Caldifarciminota bacterium | reverse complement strand
ATATTAAGGCGTTGCTTTACTGCAACTTGCTTGTATCTTTCGGAGGCTTCTATAAGAAAATCGTAGAGTTTTCTGGGCTTGTGTAAGTTTTCCCTTGAAAACCGTCCCACATCTGAAACCGCTGGGTGTTCGTTGATTATGTTCCTTATTTCCTCCCTCAATACCTCATCAAGGTTAAAATGTGCTTTTAAACTCTTGGCGTAATACTTGGATTTTGCAAGTGTGAATATGGCGTTATTGATAGCGATATATAGGTGAGGTGAAGGTTCTCCTTCCCACAGGCGGGAAATGAGAGGTATATCCTCAAAGAAATAAACCCATAAGGTCGCCTTTGCGAGTGGTTCCAAGGAAATAAAATTTATCCTTTTAAGGCCGTAAAACTCCGTTTTTTCCTGAGGGGTAAGCATATAAAAGAGGCTATAATAAAATTCCGTCTCATCATTGACACCATCAAGATTTATCCTCTCGGCCAATCGTTTTGCGGTTTCCATTATATTGAAACTCTCAATGTTTCCAATGTTTGATAATAATGCGAGTTTTTTAAGTTCTTCATAGGGCAAATTAACGACCCTAACCAAAACGGGATATTTAAACCGCTTTGCCTGTGGATATTTACCCTTTAAGTGTTTAAAATAACGATAGTTTCCTTTTTGTTTTGCGAGTTTTAAAAGCAGTATTCTACCGTTGCCACTTATTACGATACCATCAGGTGTAATAATAGGTGCTCCATCGGTTGCGGTTCCCGTGATGTAAATCAAAGCCCTTTCATTAAGATGAGTGGCGAGTTTTTCAAGAACTGGTTTAAGCGTATTGATGTCTCTTAATCTCGGCTGAAGTTCCTGAGGATAATTTTTATTGATTTTTAGATTCTCATCGTGAGAGGTTATCAAATCGTCCAACTCTCTTATATCCCACTTTGCCTTATATTCTTTCATAGTGGTGCCCTCACGGATGAATATACTCGTATCCCCGCCTATATGAATATCAGGATCGCATCGTTTAAGGATGTTATTCACCTCATACTTAACCCTCTCACGAAGTCGTTTAAAATCCTTTTTACGCCTTACGGTCTTATCAGAAGATAGAAAGGCATCTATTGAGGAAATTATTGCGGATATTCTTTTATCTTCGTCATTGCTATCAATAGCGGATATTATGCCAGCTATGACAGAAGTGTCGGGATTATGTTGAGCAGGTATAAAGGGGTCTTTTGAATAGAAGGCGTATCCTTTACCTTCCCGTTTAAATGTCCAGTTCTCAAAATTTCCCCTTTGCAAGATATAGAAAGTCCATCCTTGTTTTGGATAATCGGATACACTTTTATAGTAATCCTCTGGGGGCTCTGCGTCGGAAGGAAGCATAACAGCCCATCTCATACGAGTTTAACTCCAACCTTCTGAGAAGTTGTATAAAGCACGCTGCGGAATGTATAAGGGTTATAGGTTTTTCCTCTTGCTATCCATCCTCTTACCATATCCAAATATTCGTTAATATCCCTCGTTGGTCGCACTTTGTAAATCTTAGTTAAAAGATAAACCATAGCCTCCAAGCCTTGTCTGTAAGTTGGAAATGCAGCGTAATAATCCCCTTCTGGGGATCTTGTGCAGGGACGGGCACCGAATTTATGTTGCCATCCCCCTACATATTTTATTCCTCCGAAATTCTTGCATCTCTTTAAAACCTTGCTCGTCAAATACGCCGTTTCTATGTTTATCTGTGTCAAAACGAAAAGGGCGAGAATGTCATCTTTAAGCAAATATCTCAGGTAATTATAAACATCCCTCTGTGTTGGTTTTATGTCCATCATAGCCAACACCCCCAACAGTAAAAGCCATTCCATCAAACTCCCCTCAAAGCCTTGATTATTTCAACGAGGTAGCGAATCGTGGTTTGAAAGAGGTGAGATATACCCATAAGTGCGACTACGCTGCCAGCGATTATGAGCATTAAAGCCATTTTGAAACCGTTGCCTTTTAATAGATTTGTGAAAGGTAAAAGGGCTGTTTTCAATTCCTGCAAGTCTTCACGAAGATTTTTCACCTCCGCCTTTAACTCCTCCAGTTCCTTCCTGTATTCCTCCATCCTCAACCTCCTTTTTTAAAACGAACAAAATATTGCAATTCGCTGGCAAAGTCCCTTTTATAGGGTCGTTGTAGGGTAGTATGTCTATAACGATGAAGGAAGTTTTAACGAATAGGGATAAATTTGTAAAACCTGAGAGTGTGATTAAAGAGTTTGAAAGTCGCATTTTAACGAAGGTCTCAACTGGGCTGATGGATATATAAACCCTTTCAAGTATATAAGTGCCATCAAGTGGTATATGGATAGTTTTAGGTGTTGTTAATCCTCCCTCGGTTATGTTAATCAACCTTTTCATAGCTGACTACGAATATACCCCTTATCGTATCCGTGAAATTACCGTTTGATTGTATGGAGATTGAGTTTTTTACGAGCATGATGCGGGTTAAGTTTCTAAATGGGTGTGGGTTAAATGCTAATATGGGGGAGGTTATTATTGGCTTTCCATCAACGTATAAGGTGAAGCTACCGGGTAAGGTTCCAGTTCCATCCTCCTCCAATCTTACATCATACAGATGATAGATATATCCTCTTGGAACTGTAAGAATATCGCTTGGCTGTGTGCTTGTCAAAGTGAAACCGTGTATATATACTTTCCTCGTTTTCAGCCGTGTGTTATCCGGTAGGGTTATGCCGTAGAGGAAGAAAGGTTCGTTTGTTGTTATCGTATCCCCTTCCTTTATTAGAAACTTGGGGACATCAAGATAACCTAATCCCGTTAGGTCTTGGGTAAAGAGTTGGGTTTTGGTTTCCCTCATAAGATGGGTGTTATTTATCTCAGCTGAGAGTGGGGAAGGTGTGTTGTAATCCGCTGCGATGCGAAAGACCAATATATTGCTGTCCGCTATAAGTTTGTCTTGAATATGAAGGATACGGGGGGCGTATTGCCCCCCTATGACTTTCCTTTCCATCACTTCTTAATGTATCCAGATAGTATAACCGTCATAGGAACGGTTGAGGATGTTGCTATACTGTTCAGTCCTTTTACCTCTATCTTTACTGTATCGTCTGGGGTGAAGTGTATTCCTTTTATTGGCAACATTCCTCTCTCTAGTTTTGAGTTTCTTAATACGAATATGGTTTGTTCGGCTGGGGCTGAGTTTCCATCTATGCTAACTGCCACCTGCGGATTATAATCGGCCACCATGGATAAGGGCACATCTATGAGCACCTCTTGACCTTTTGTAAGCTGTAAGCGTCCTGATTTTATCGCCGTATCTATTTCGCTCATCTGCTGTTTATCAGGCGTGATAATATCAAAGCCCACACCTATGGCCTTCAATGTAAAGTTGGGTAGCTTTCCGCCTTGCGGAATGTTCGTGTTGTTAGGGTCAAGGTTTCCAGCCACATAGGTTAAAGTTCCGCTCGTATGCTCTCCCAGCTTCCTGCGATGCCAATATACGTATGCCTTAAACCTGCTTTTGAATGTAAGAAGCCTTTTCCTTATCTCCGCCTCGTGCAGCTTTTTAAATCTCCTTAATGCTATACGGAAGGCCTCAAGGGATTCCGGATCGTCAAGACCTTCAACCTCCTGAGCTATGAACTTATCAACGAGCTCATCAGGTATAACTATTTCCGCCTCCGGCATTTCAACCGCCGGAGTTTCCTCCAAGGATGCAAGCATTAATACATCATCCTTCCTCTCCGTCATATTTTACCTCCTTTTTGTCTTATACTACCTGCAAATTTATCGTTCCTTTAAGCCTTATTCCTTTTAAACCTTTAAGGTTTAAGCGAGGTTTAATTCCGAGTGTGAATTGGCTCTTTTCTTCTTCTGGTTTTATAAATCTCTCACCTACGCGCGCAGCTGCTCCCACAGGTGTCCAAGCTGGTGCTATTTTTCCTATATTCACCGCTTTGTTTATTCCCCTTCTTGCCCTTCTCCAAAGCCACCTTAAAAATCCGAGCTCCTCATCCGTTGAAACTCCAAGCTCATTGGCCAATTCCTGTATTTCCGCTTCTTCCTCAGGTGTAAGGGGTTCGTCAAAGTCCGGAGGTGGTGGGAATACCGCTTCCGTTATCTGCTCATCATTTTCAAGTCCAGATACCCCGCTTGGAAGTGCTTGCGGTGTTGGGTTGCCACCTGTGAATCTTTGTATAAGCATATCGGCCAAACCTCCAACCGCTACGCCTAAGCCTATGTTCTTCATCTTACCCTTCCCTATAAGATACATCACTCCACCAGTCGCAGGAGTTATAAAGCTCCAAAACTGCGGATTATCTTTCACAAATGGTATGTTCGGGGCTATGCGGGGAATGAGAAAACGTGAAGCGGCGAAGCCTATACCCGCACCTATTAAGGTGTTTTTGTCCGTTAAGGTCTTTACAATATCAGGATTACGCTTCGCTTTCCTTCTCCTTCTCTTTTTGCTTATTTTGACCGTGTATTCCTCTGGATTTGCTATAACATCAGGAAGGGCTGGGTTTAACTTAGCAAGCACGCTAACGCTTACACTCTTTTTCCTCCTTCTCTTTTTACCCTTTTTATCCTTATCCGGATTTATTAATGCTACTTTCACGGCTTCACCTCCTTTTTTTCTTTTCATTTCAAAATCCCCTCCTTCTCAATAAAAAACTCACCCCTAATAACCAAAAGTCCATCACCTCCCGCATAAAGGGGTAAGGGTGGCTGGAAGGCGTGTGCGTATATGTCCATATCGCCTTCCTTCTCGGCTATGTATAAAACGCTAAGAACATCGCCTAATTTTACAAGAGCGGAAGGTATATTTAAGTCGGTGTATTCTATTTCTTTGGGGTTTGATTTATGAAAACGCTTATAAAACTTTATAGCCTGACGAATGTCTTTTTTCACTTCTTTTGGTAGCTGAACCCCCAAGATCCCTTCAAGTTGCCTGAGATTTTTAACCTTTACCGTCTTCATTTATTTCCCCCTCTTGCTGAAATGTTCAAACGCTTTCCAACCTATATACACTAATATACCAAACTTTAATATGTCCATTATCTGTTCGCTGAGGGACTGGGACGCTGTGGCCACTGTGGTTAAGGCCGTGTTCCTCGTTTTACTTACTTTGCTACGCCAACTAATGTATTGAGGATCGTTGCTCGCCGTCCTTGACATTATTCTATCAGCTTCAGCGATTAACTTGTCGTATTCCGATATGAGCTTGTTCAGCCTCGTTGATGCCGTTCCAAACATTCCCCTCGCTATCCACCCCACAACCGCTCCAGCTATCGCTACACCACCAATTGCCAACGCTACGGGTACCCATCCCAATTCCTCACTTCTGCTATTGCCTTTTATAAGATATTGGTATTCCCTTTCAAGGCCTTGAAGCTTGCGATAATAGATACTCGCATATCGCTTGTTCATTCTCCTGAGCTGGTAATACTTCTGAATCGCCACATTCCGCTTTTGAATCACGGTTTTTATTAACCTCTTTATGTTGTCAGGTATGTGTATAATCGTGCGTTTTGCCAATCCTATCGCTTTTTTACCCCAGTTTAGAAGATCCTTTATCCCAAATTCAAGCTGTTCAGTCAATTTTCACCTCCTTTTGCTTAAAAGCAATAAACCCCCAGCTGCCGCTAATGCTAATATCATCCAGAGGTTTCCCTTGTTGTCCTGTTGTTGTAAAGGTTCGGGTTGCATATATGGAGGTGTGGGGGAAGGTCTATTAAAGATTCTCCTGCGGAGGAGATTCCAGCCTCGCTTGACCAAACTCCTCCCACTTCGCCACATCCCCCACATCTTCCTGCCTACCCATCCCGCTACCTTGCCAAAGAGTCCTGAGCCTACCACCTTTGATGCTATCCCCGTAGCTGCACCCGCCACGGCAGGAGCGATTGCAGGAAGAGCTAAGGCACCACCTACTATCGCCGCACCTATAGCAGCCTTTTTGAGGGTGTTCCCAGATATTTTTATGCTTCTTGCCTTTCTGATTACTTTCTTCGCTACTTTACCAACGTTTTTCGCTACCCTTCCTATTCCACGAGATACCCTTCTCGCTATGTTCCTCGCTTTGCGTAAGATGTTTTTAAAGAATCCCCATTCAAGCGCTTCTTCAAGTTCGCTTAATTCATCTCCGCTAAGTGCTTCTATAAACCCAGCCAGTATTTCCTCCGCCGCTTCAAGTTCGTCAAGTCCTTCAAGTCCCGCTATCTCGTTCAATTCCTGTGGTGTAAATATTCCTTTCTGTATAGCCCATTCGCCTATCTTGGCAAGATCGTTTATTAGTTCAACTGTCTCGTTTTCAAGGGCTTCCAACTCTTCCAAAGTGAGTTCCTCTATTTCTACCATTTCCTTACCTCCCTTTTAAAAATCCGCTTAAAAGTTCTATTCCTTTCCAAGCCCCAAGCGTTATTACTCCAAGCCCAGGAATGGCAAACTTGTTGGGCACATCGGCATATAATTCCTGTAAATTTACGAGCACCGATGCTATAAAGTGAATTTCAGTTAATAGACTCGTCCAGTCTTGCACCCCTTTAAATCCTTTTATGATGAATTCCACATAGTATATTCCGCGAGAAGGGGCGTATCCTACCACACGAGCCGAGCCGTTGAATAGGTTTTTGAAAGTGATTGAGCTTTCGGATGGTATCCCCTTCGTTCCAAATTTCAGTTTTATCGTTGGTGGTGGCCCAGGAGGCCCCGCTTTCTTTTCCCATACCTTTACATACATCTCTATACCTCCCAATCCTTTATCGCTGTGAATTCGTATTCTTCCTCGGGATCGTATCCGAGTTTGGGACTTCTCGTGGTGTCAAATGGAACCTTCATCCCAAAGATATAAACATATCCATAAACATGGTTGAATTTTCTGTTCGGTTTTGTGCTTACAGTCCTGAATCCACAGTTATATCCCGCTGCTCTTAATAGTGTGCAGGTGAATGTTGTGTGCCCGTCGCAGTCCGCCGCCCTCATCTTCCAAACTTGCAAGGGTGATTCTACTAATTCGGTTTTGTAAGGGTCATTTACATATCCCACATTGTGATAAACAAACGATACTATTGAGGATGCCCTGTCCCATTTACCCATCTTCTCCCTTCTCCCTTCCAATGCCTTCTGCGTTTCCGCCATTATCCTGCGAACAAGGGTTATTATGTCCGGATGGCGATAATACTTCCTTACCATCTCGGACATCAGTTTTATGGTGTCTTCCGTTATCGGTTTCTCTTTCAGTAGCGTTATCTTTGCCATTGCGAGTATTCTAAACTGCTGAATTAGGGACATAAGGGGACATTAAGGTTAAAATTTCAAGTTATTACAATACTTCGTTGGGTTTTATGTCCCTATTTTTCACTTAATTGTAATTGTAGAATTTTCGGTTGAAAATGCGTTTCGTTTGCGGTTCGGTTGCGATTAAGGTGCGTTTGGGATGCGTATGCGGGTGCGATTTCATTTGCGATTACTTTGGACAAAAAGGAGGTGCGTTATGAAAGAGCAGAAATTTGTTGCTGTAATAAAAGTGCGTTTGACAAAGGAAACGGTGGAGGCATACAACGGGGATTTTGCCCGTATAAGGGAGCGTGCCGAGAAGTATATCAATAACCCCCGCTATTATCCGGATTTAAAGGAAAAGGAGGGCAAGAAGAATAATGGCTGAGAAGGTTCTTTTGGCCGATTTCCTTGATACGGCCGTGATGGTGTCTCCAGATGTTCAACTCCATATATTCAGATACAACCAAGGAGTGTGGAAATATTGGAAAACTTTTCACCCCACCCTTAAAGAATCTCAACTCGTGAAGGTCGTTGAGGAATCGGAGGGTGAATACGGTTATTTTAAAATTGAGGTTAGAAATCCTTCAACTAACCGCCCAGTTTTTCCTAATGTCCTGTATGTCGTCGTTGATAGAAACGGGGTTCAAAACTGGGATACTAAACCCTTGGAGGAAGAAAACGAGAGTAAGGAAGATACCGAAATCGTTGAGGAATTGCAAACCCATCAAAATACGGACTTGTCCGCCCTCGTGAAGGCTACACTTGAACCTATAACTCAGATGATAACGGCTCAGATGCAACAAACCAATCAATTGCTTACACTCCTATTGAACCAGAAAAAAGAGGAGGATCCTTTCAGAGAGTTTATGCGTCTGAAGGTTGAAAAGGAAAAAATACGCTTGCTTAGGGAACTATCCGATGAGGATAATGAGGAAAGTGAGGGAATTTGGGAAAATGCTACGCTTGAAGAAAAACAGCTCGCAAATCAAATTATCGTCGCTTATCAACAGGGTAATATCAGCACCGCTATAACTCTGTGGAACCAACTCAGGGAGAAAAACGAAAAACTCGCAGAATTCCTACTGTCTTATGCAATTGATGAGGCTTTAAAGGGTAATTTCCCATTCTGGGAGGATAACAATGCTCAGAAACAGAATACTGAACAATAAAGGTAAGATCATCGTTATGTTTGAAAAGTCGGATGGTTCAAGATATGTTTGGGAAAAGGATGTTCAACCCGAATTCATTGTGCAGGTTGAACGCTTCTTTAAGTGGTTGAATAGGAAGGAAGTGCAAGACTTGATCGGTTTCTTTAATATACTTCGTAGTATCGGGCTTATATGAAGGCTGTCGCTTATATTAGGGTGAGTAAAGAGGATGAAAATGTTGAAAATCAAAAGTTTGCTATTCAGGAATACGCTAATAAGAATGGTATAAGGATAGTGAAGTGGTTTCAGGATGTTGGTGTGTCTGGAGGCACCCCCGTGTTTGAAAGAAACGGCTTTAAACGTTTGCTCTCCTTCTCCCAAAGGGAAAATATAAAAACCCTCGTCTTATACGACATCACAAGGTTTAGTAGGTCTTTCTACGATGGTATTCAATCGTTAAGGCGTCTTCTTTCAGATGGCTGGAATATTATAACCGTATCGGGTGTCTCTCCTTTCTCCCTCAATTTGCCCGATAATGCGGCTGGTAAAATGTTGAGAAATGTTATATTATCCCTTCTTCTTTCAATGGCCGAATGGTATCGCCTTGATGTCGCTGAAAGAACAAAAACCGGTTTGCTCCGTGCTAAGGCCGAAGGTAAGAAAATAGGAAGACCTCCCATACCTAAGGAGAAGGTTCAGGTTATATATGAACTATTCAAGCGAGGATACTCTAAAACCGAAATCGCTAAGGCTGTGGGTGTGTCAAGAATAACCGTTTGGCGGGTGTTAAAAAATGGGTTTTGAAACACCTTCAAACGCCCTTTTTTACTTATACCCCGAAAATGATAAAAAATGGGTCGTTTTTGAAACACTTTGCGTGGGTCTTAACCCTTATCGGTGCCGGGATTGGCTTCTATTTCGGCCGTTTAACCGCCCCACCTACAATCCAAAAGGTGAAAATCGTAGATACCCTTATCCTTAGAGATACCGTATTCCTCTCTTGGGGAGCCTCTCTGGGAGCATATCGTTGCGATTCCGTGAAGTTTGAGGGTAAAGGTGTATTTACATACGGGGAAATACTACGAAAAGGGTCAGAATTGTATATACGCGGTTCTGAATGGCCACATTGGACTATCTGGGGAGGTCTGGGATATACTTATCGGCTGGGGGTGCAACCATATATAGGCATATTCTGGTGGCGCTCATCGTATATGGGTATAGGTGCGTATGTCGTCCCTGTTCATCCTTATGCCATAGGCGTAGGTGTAGGGGTGAGATTTTAGCCGGCCATAGATAACCCGCCGACCTTTATCAGTTGGTCGGCCATATCAACACCGCCGGCTTTTCTTATCCTCACCCCTTATACCTCCGTCGTTATTTCATCCAGTATCCTTTGTATATGGGGCTCGGCTTCTATATCCAGCATTTGCAATATAGTCTTGATAGAGGCGGATATATAACCCATTTCTACCATCTGCTTGCGTTTTACATCTTTGCCAAGGTTGTATAATCGTGTGAGATGCCTGCTTAACTGCTTATATCGGTAGTGAAGAGCTTGGTGAAAAGAAAGGCGATATTTCAGCATTATCCGAACTATTTCAAATAGCTTGTCAAGAAATTTTCGGTATCTCTTCTCAAAAATATCGCCACCATAGGAAACCGTTTTGAGATACTCTACAAGAGGTCGCAATGGAGATTTTGAAAGATGTGCCTGAGTGTAATATATCCAAAATAGATGAAGAACCTCTCTCCTCATCTTGTCCGTGCTTGTTGTGTCAACACGTCCGCTTTGTTTCCTGTTCGTTCCTTCTATTGCATATCCTATGAACTCATCTCGCTTCATTTTCCCTTCAACTACTCTGATGCCACCGTATGCTAATATAACAGCCTTTTGCACGGTAGATATGTGCGGAAGCGTTGAAAGTATTTTCCACTCCTTCGGGTAATAAGCCATGGCTATTTGTTCTATACGCCGCTCTATCATTTGCTTCCGTTTTAATGATATTTTTACCCGTTCAATCTCATATTCTACCGCTTCCTTGTAATCCGCATCTTCTATCATAGAGGGAAATTCATTTATGTGATTTAAAATATATTTGCGGGTGCGAAAGGCGTCCGAGCTGGGAAGGAAGGCCGTTAAATGGTCTTTAAGACGGTTTATAGCCTCAGTTAAGTCGGCATCAGCCCTCCTATACTCGTTGATTAGATGTCTGAGCTTTAACTCCACCTTGTGTATTATGTAAAGCCTCAATGGGCCAATCTCTTTCAGAAACTTTAAAAGTGTAGAGGATAAAAATGGAACAAGGTCTTGAATATACTTAGATAAGTGGGGATCTCGCTGTATAATGTAGAGCTGACCGTATGTTGCCAGCATTGATGCGTCTGTATAATCGTCCTTACTCGGATTAAAACCATTCCTGAACCGTGAAAACTGTTTGCCATCAACTATATATACCTTAGCACCTATGCGTTTGAGAATGTTTGCATAGCGAAGACCGTTCGCTCCTGTGCGTTCCATTATCACTATGTCGCCAGGCTTTACTACTTCCGAAAGATCCTCTACTATCTTCTTATCCTTCACAGAAACACGCACCACTTGACTTCGTTCATATACTTTATTACCCACGGATACCCGTATCGTCTTGTGCTTATGTATCGCCTTCACTTTGCCCCGTTTGACCTTCCGCAGTAGATTCGGATCATCTATATACACATACCAGCCTGTATCTTGAACATAACCTATTACGAACCCTCGTCCTACATCACACCCATGGATCCTGCTGCTTCTTAAATCAATGTTTATCCCCTTCATGGTCATTTTTAAAATAAAAAATCCCCGTGGGGGGAAGCCGGCCTAATTTGGGTCGCCGATCCAATGATCGGCCTTATCTCTCTCGCCGACTGCCCCACGGGGAAGATGGTATTATAAACGCGTTTCATTTTTGTGTGGGAGGCTTATCATCAAAAAGGTGCATCTGCTGGTAGCTCCTTTATCTCCCCTTCGGAAATGTTTTCTACCTCATCTATCGTGGGTTCATATATGAAAAGTAAAAACTCGCGAGCGTACGATATAACTTCTTCTATGCTCGGAACATGTCCCGTTTTCTGAAACTTCATTTGGGCATATTCTAATGCTCTATTCAACGCATTCATCCTTGTTATGCGAGCATCCCTACTACCTACATACCTCTCTATCTCTTTTATATCTAACGTTTTTCGTGTTGATAATTTGGGGTATACCACTGAGGGCAGGCATACATGGTTTTCCTTCGTATCTTGATGGTGTAATATATGTGGGAAACGATGGTTATAGGATATTCGCCATCAAAGAGGATGGTTCCCAGATATTATGGCAAAGGATCATAGCACCGTTT
>WGFI01000107.1 GCA_015492295.1 Caldifarciminota bacterium | reverse complement strand
TTCTTCTGGGCGGACAATACCTCAACAGGGTATAATAATATAGATGCCAACGATTACTTTGGCGTTGTTAAGGTAACTAGTTTAACCGGAAGCGGTCCTTATACGGCTAACTTGGAGATATACTATCAGGATAATGTTCCCGGTCTCCGCTGGGTGCCAGGGGTCCAGTAAGCTCGCGATAAAGGTGTAAAACCATAGGGGGGCTTAAAGCCCCCCATTTTTTTGTTTATAAGATGGAGAAGTCTTTGAATTCGTTTAATGCCTCTACTATCTTATAATCCACCCTATCAACCCTTCCGGGCCCATCTTTTAAGTATTCAACGAGTTCTAACAGATTTTTCTCCTCACCCTCCGCGACGACCCATACGCTCCCATCCGGCATGTTTTTCGCGAAACCCACGAGCGAGAGTCTTATGGCATGCATCCGTGTATATGCCCTAAATCCTACACCTTGAACCCATCCATAAACCCTTGCTTCAAGCCTTTTCATAAATCGTATAGTTTAAGGATGCAAAAGATTCCTTATGGCGGATTCAATGTCGGGATATTTATAATCGTATCCTTCTTCAATTAGCCTTCGTGGTATAACCTTCTGCCCACCGGTTATGATATAATCGGAAACTTCCCCGAATAGGATTTTGAGAAATAAAGGCGGCACGGTGAAAAACTTGGGCCTTTTTAAGATTTTTGCAAGCGCATCTACAAGTTCTTCATTCCTAACAGGCATAGGTGAAACAACATTATACACGCCTTCACTTTCCGAATGTATAAACTTTTCAAATATGCGGCAAACATCTTCAATATGTATCCAGCTAATCCATTGTTTCCCACTTCCAACCTTTCCACCTACGAATAACATAAAAGGCAAAACCATGAGTTTAAAAGTTATAGAATCTCGTGATAGCACAACCCCAAGTCTTGCCACTATCCTTCTTATTCCTATGTTGGTCAGCTCCTCCGATGATTTTTCCCATTCCTTAACCGTATTGGATAGGAAATCGGAAGATGATATTTTAGAGCTTTCATCGTATGTGTTGTGAAAATCCACACCGTATATACCAACGGCGGAAGACTGTATGAAAACCTTTGGAAGTTTCTTACTTTTCTTTATCTCATCCACCAATTTTCTCGTAGTTATAACCCTTGAAAGTAATATCTCACGCTTTGATCTTTCATTCCATCTTGTTAATATATTTTTCCCCGCCAAGTTAATTACGACGGTATCCTCTTCTATGTACCTATGCACATCATCATAAACTATACCCTTTTTCGGATCCCTTGAAACTATGATAACTTCATATTTATCTTCAAAGTATCTCTTTAAATGTCTTCCTATCATTCCGGAACCACCTGCTGTGAGTATCCTCATAGGTCATACCTTAACATAAAACCTATCCTACGCGAGCGACTGACGAACATATAAAAACCTTTACCCATTTGAAAGAATAATCCGTATGATATATTAGGCTTTTCTTTTCTTATAAACAGCACATCCGAAAAAGGGCCTACGCTAAAATTCGCCCGGTATATGGGTATATCAACTTTTATCACAAGGTAATTGTCCGATAGACCTGTGAGTTTATCAACCTCCCTAAAACCGTCAAATCCCCCATAACTATCTTTCAATCCATATATACCTTTAAATCCTTTTACCTTAAATAAACTATACTTTAAATCAAACCTTAAACCCATATCTTCCCTCGCGATAAAAACCAAGAGCTTAATGAAAAAACTGCGGATAGAAATAAATCTTATTACGCTAAATATGTCCGTATATTCTCCGAATCCTATACCCAAATCATTCTTCTGGTACCATTTATGCAATCCAGCATAATAGAACAAAGCCTTATTATCATCAATCATATTTGCCCCTGCAAATACGCCGAAGGGAATATTCTGATTTTGAGGTATATCTATGTCTCCAGAAATGTAAAAGTTTGATGTATCAAACTGCGAAACCAAGTTTGCCCTCATTGGATAACCGAAAAGATTAAATAAAAATATGTTGCTATATCCATATATCCCTCTATTATCGCCGTTTAATGCTATTCCAACCGATGATGTTTTTAGCTTCTTAAACTCCAATATGATATTATCGCTCCGTCTGTAAATATCCATACTTATACCGTAATAGTTGGCTATCATATTTCTTGAAGCCGTCCTATCGTACTGGAAAGGTTTGTTCAATAACCCTTTTATCAACCATATTACATTTTGCACCTTATAATCACCTACTATCCCAGGTTCGCTAAGAATGTAAAATCTATTTTTCCTAATTATGGCTAAGTACTGCTGATCATCTACAAAGATATTCGCATTTGCAAAAGGATAACCTGAATTTGCCAGTTCGTGTAAATATTCCTTCACCAAACTATCTCCTTTGTACTTATCACCATAATAAGCATACATCCTATTCCCCATTATAAGCACGATTTCGTACATTGATTTAACCTTCACCGAAAATTTCCTTTAAGTCAATTCTTAAACCTTTCAAAACCTTACTTTTAACTTTACCTTCACCACTCGCTATGCTGTAAAGTTCATACTTGCCTTCTTTCAAAACCCACACTTCAATGGCTTTCTCACCCGGATATACAAGCCAATACTCTTTAATCCCTGCTTCTTCATATATCCTAAACTTCTCATACCTGTCCCTGTAATAACTCGTGGGTGAAACTATCTCTACAACTAGGTCAGGAGAACCGTAAATACGATCCTTAACTATATCTTTGTTTTCTTTGGATATAAACACTAAATCAGGTTGAACAATAGAGGTTTCGGATAGAATTACATCAACCGGCGATATAAAAACCTCTCCAACTTTATTCCTCTTGGAAAACATATAAATAAGTAGGTTTAAAGCATTTAAAATTCTCTGATGAAAAACTGTAGGTGCCGGCATCTCATACAACCTCCCGTTTATGACCTCATACCTTTTGTCATCGTTAAGTTCCAAATAGTCCCTATAAGTCCAGACCTTCTCCTTAACCTTCATTAAACACCTCCTTCAGATCAACTTCAAAGCCTTTCAAAACCTCACTCTTAACCTTACCTTCACCGCTCGCTATGCTGTAAAGTTCATACTTGCCTTCCTTTAATATCCATACCTCTATCGCCTTCTCGCCGGGATATACTATCCAATACTCCTTAATCCCAGCTTCCTCGTATATCCTAAACTTCTCATACCTGTCTCTGTGATAACTCGTTGGTGAGACTACCTCTACGACCAAGTCAGGAGAACCAAATAACCTACCTTCTTTTACATTCTTTAAGCTTCCCTTGGATATGAACACTATATCAGGCTGAACAATCGTATCTTCGCTTAGTATCACATCAAAGGGTGCAGAAATAATTTTACCTAAATCTTTTCTCTTAACATAAATCCTCATTATGGTAAATAGCTCACCTAAAATATCCTGATGCTCAAAATGGGGAGCAGGCATCTTGTGCAACCTCCCGTTTATGACTTCATACCTCTTATCATCGTTAAGCTCCAAATAGTCTTTATAAGTCCAAACCTTTTCCTTAACTTTCATCAAATACCCCCTTTAATTCAACTTCAAAACCTTTTAGAACCTTGCTCTTAATCTTACCCTCCTTCTCAGCAAAGGAGTATAATTCATACCTTCCACCCTCACCCAAAGCCCACACCTCAATAACCTTCTCATCGGGATATACTATCCAATACTCCTTTACACCAAAAGACTCATATATCTCCTTCTTAACAACCGTATCCCTCCTTATAGTAGTAGGTGATACTATTTCAACAACCAAGTCTGGAATACCTACTATCGCCTTCTCTCCTATTATACCCATATTCTCCTTTGAAATGAAGACTATATCTGGCTGTAATACCGCATCTTCACTCAACACAACATCTATGGGTGAATCATAAACCTTACCAAGGTTTTTCCTTTTAACAAAGTTCCAAATCAGAAATTCTAAATTTCTTGAAACATCTTGATGCCAAGGTGTAGGCGCGGGCATTTCATACAACCTCCCTTTTATAACTTCATACCTTTTGTCATCGTTGAGTTCCAAGTAGTCTCTATAAGTCCAAAGTTTTTCCTTAACCTTCATCAAAAACCTCCTTCAAATCAACTTCAAGGCCTTTCAAAACTTTACTCTTAACCTTACCCTTACCACTCGCTATACTGTAAAGCTCATACTTGTCTTCCTTCAAAACCCACACTTCAATGGCCTTCTCACCGGGATACACAAGCCAATACTCCTTAACCTTATGTTCCTCATATATCCTAAATTTCTCATACCTGTCCCTGTAATAACTCGTTGGCGAGACTA
>WGFI01000106.1 GCA_015492295.1 Caldifarciminota bacterium | reverse complement strand
TTGAACAAGTTTGATACATTTGTGGAGTACTACATACTCGGTAGATACATACTTTTGGATTATAGATCCTTTGATACTGGCGTGGAGAAAGGTTATTTTATGATTGTGGAAGGTGAATACGATGAGCATGATCTTGAAGTTATAAAAAGGAACAAGATATTCTCGGAAACTTATATATACAAGGATGAGGATAGATTCGCTATAATGCTTATAGACGAAAAGAAGGAAAAGTTTCCCACATTGAACATAATCATGTTTATCTTGACCCTGATCTCAACCTTCGCGGTAGGGGCGTTGCAACTCGGATACAATCCTTTGAGCTTTGATATACTTAAAGGATGGGTTTTCTCAATTCCCTTGCTTTCCATATTGGGGGCGCACGAGTTTGGGCATTTCATAGTGGCGAGGAGGTACGGAATACCAACATCATGGCCTTATTTCATACCCTTCCCTTCAATCATAGGTACCATGGGAGCGGTTATAAGACTCAGGGGTTTCATACCGAGTAGAAGGGCGCTACTACACATGGCTTTTGCCGGCCCGATAGCGGGATTCTTAGTAGCATTACCCGTATTATGGATAGGTTTAAAGTTATCCGAGCTTGAGCCCAATGTGTTTTCCTCTGGAATATATTTCGGAGAACCTTTGATGTTTAAAATCATAAGCTCAATCATCTATGGCAATGTTGGTGATGATGTGGTTTTGAATATCCATCCAGTAGGTTTTGCCGGTTGGGTAGGACTCTTCGTTACTGCCCTGAATTTGATACCCATGGGACAACTTGATGGGGGGCATATACTTTTCGCCTTAACACCCAAGTACAGTCGTATAGTTGGATGGTTGGTCATTTTCTCGTTGATCGTAGGAGGAATGTTTTGGGCCGGGTGGTGGGTTTGGGCCTTCTTTGGAATTATAATGGGAGTTTATCATCCTCCCACCGCTTTCAGCGAAAAAAAGCTTAAAATATTGGACTATTTTATAGGCCTAATTTCGCTCCTTATGTTTGTCCTATGCTTCATACCCATTCCCATCCATATATCTTAGGTTTCAAGAAAATCCAAGTCCTTACCATAAGTCTCTTCAAGGAATATCCAGGACAGTATGGAAATTATAAAACATCCAGCGCCAACTATAACGGCGGACCACACCATCCCGAAATTGGGTTTCAGCGCCAAAAAGGAGGATGTTATAGGAACTACGGAAAACCTTATAAAGTTCGGAGTTATAGTTGCCACGGTGGCCCTCAGGTTTGTCCCAAAATGTTCAGCGGCAGTCGTTATAAATACCACCCAATAACCCGCACCTATACCGAGTATAAATGCCAAAATGTAAAACTGCAATAGAGAAAGTCCTCTAACAAAGTAATATATTCCCAGCATCACTATCAGGAAAAGCATAAAAATCATTATGGATTTTTTCCTGCTTTTGAGAATCTGACTCAAGGAGCCGCTTAAGAAGTCTCCGAAGGCTATACCCGCATAATTCACGGCCACAGCTATACTCGCTTGAACTTCTCCTTTGACCTGCAAAATCTTGCCCATCTCAGGGGATAGTACTATCGGTATCGCCACAGAATACCATATAGGAAGCCCTACAAGTATAACCTTAAAAAATCTAAAAATCCTCTCGGACGAGGAGAACAGTAATATCAAATCCCCTTTCCTTATATCTTTCGTCCTGACCTTTTCAAATATGGCGGATTCATAAACTTTTATTCTGAAAAACAGCAGAACCAACCCCAACAACCCGCCCAGCACGTACATCATCCTCCAATGTAGAATCTCCGCGAATATACCGGCGAATATCGCTCCCGATATCCCAAAGGATGCCACCACCGTTGTTCCCCAACCCCTGTCTTCCTTACTCAGTGTCTCACTCACCAGCGTTATCGCTCCTCCGAGTTCTCCCGCCAAACCCAAACCCGCCAAGAATCTTATAATCATGTAAAAGTATGGCTCCCATACGAAAGCGTTGAGTATATTTGCTATTGAATATAGGAATATTGAACCGAATAAAGCCTGCTTTCTTCCGAATTTATCTCCTATTATTCCGAAAAGTATCCCTCCTACGAAGAATCCCGCCATTTGGGCATTCAATATCCATACGCCTTTCGTGAGAATCTCCTCGGGTGTCAAGCCCAAATCCTTTAAACTCGGAACCCTGAGCATGGAGAATAGAACGAGGTCAAATATATCAACGAAATATCCGAATGCGGAAACTATAACAGTGGGCGTCAATATTCTCTTTAAGGTCTCGGATCTCATAACGGGTATTCTAAAACCGTAAGGTCAGAGAATCACCTTACCAGCGCTTTGTATCTATCACCATCTATCAGGAGGTAATATATGCCTTTTTTCAGAGGTATGAAACCCTTTCCATGTCCTATCTTTTTGCCCGTAATATCATAAATTTCGGCTTCCTTGTAAGTGTATAGCCCTCCTTTGACCAGTTTATAGGAGACTTTGTGGCTTAGAGATTCCTCAACATCCAAATCATCACCTCCACCGAGAACTCCGCATCCTGATCCCGTTCCATCAAGGACCGTAAGCAAGCCACCGCAACAGTAAGGATGTATTATGATCTCTATGCAATCATCCCCATCAACATCCGCTATTGAAAGACCTTCACCGTAAGCATCGCTTCCGGTATGAGACCACTCAACGGTGCCTGTCCTAAGATCAAACATATATGCCGTTTGAGGTGAGCAGGAATAATAAGGTATTACAAAGAGTTCAAGATTCCCATCGCTGTCAAAATCCGAAACTGCCCTTCCTCCCCCATGCAACCCACTTATACACATAGGGCTCCTTGACCATAAAGTCGTGCTTAGATGATTTATAACATATATTCCACTGCTCCCGCCGTTATATCTTCCTATAATCAAATCGTTGAAACCATCTCCATTGGCATCCGCTATTACGGGGGTTCCATATATATTTGTCCCCAAGTTCTTGGTCCATATAGTCGCCCCATCGTATCCTCTCAGAACATATACGGTACTTCTCGAAGCCGCTATCACATCATCAAGCCCATCACCGTTTATATCGGCCACAGATACTGGATGCAAATAAGCGCTCCCTATGGAAACGTTCCATAGAGGTGTCCCAGTTCTGAACTTGAAGGCATAAACCCTTGTATCTGTTTGTATAGCCACTTCAAGATCTCCACCACCATCAAGATCCCCTACGGCAGGAGAGGGGGTACTATATAATGACGAAGTCAAAGGTTGAGACCATACGGTTGCACCCGTTGAAGCCCTGAGAGCGTACAGCGTGGAATTACTACCGTTGAATACTAAAATCAGCGTATCTGGACCTTCATAAGATACCATTGGGGATGCATAAGAACCTACGCTTACACTCCAAATCGTGGAACCATCCGTACCGGATAGCAAAAATGTATTTCCCGGTGTCGTGGCCACTATTTCAAGGCCCGGCCTTGACGGTATAATATCCGCTATCAAAGGGGCACCTGAGTGTCCGGAACCTCCTAAGGCTCTGTTCCAGATCAATGTGCCGTTGTCTCCTCTAAAAGTATATACATTTAAACCACCAGTCCAAGAAAAAGCGACTATTTCTGGAATTCCATCCGCATTAACATCGGCAACGGAAGCCTGGGATTCACCGTTTCCAGGAGATGTCAAAGAATACTTCACATTCCAAGAGGTTATATAACCTCTTAGGGCATTGAAACCCGAATGGCTTTGTGAGCCGTTTAAAGCCATCCAAGTCCCCCCCGATATATATCTAGGCGGAAATTGAAGTATTAGCAAATTTATAAGCATGATGCCTATATTTTAAGGTGGGATAAATTTTTTGGGAAAAATCTGGATTTACTGAATATCCTTTGTGGTATTACTTTCAAGCGTATAATACCCAAATCATGGAAAGGATTTTAAGCGCTAAGGATAAGTTTTTATTGAACCATCCCTTTTACAAGGATTGGGTGGAAGGGAAGTTGTGCAAAGATGATTTGGCAGTATATTCCGCCGAGTACCTATATTTCATACGAGATATACTTCCTGAAAGTTGGAATCGCTTGGGATACTATGATGTTTTTCATGAGGAAAAAGAGCACGCTTTTCTTTGGGAAGAATTTGGAAAAAGCGTTGATTACGATCCCACGAACCATCCAAGAACAAAAAGTATGCAAACCCTACGGAGATTATTTGACGATTTCAAGTATGATAGGCCTTCACTTGTAGGATTCGTATTCGCGTTTGAACACCAGCAACCCGAAATCTCAAAGAGCAAACTTGAAGGATTAAACAGATGGTTCAATGTGGATGATAAGGGAAAAAGATATTTTGAGGAGCACTCAAAGGGTACCCATGAAGTGGAGATTTTAGAGAAAGAGATAATGAATATGTCCGATGAGGAGTTCGTAAGGTGTAAGGATGCATTTGAGATGACCGTACATACCCTATGGAATCTCCTAACGGATATTCAAAAGATAACATCCGAGAAAAGAAAAATAAACGTCAAATAAAATATACCCATGACCACCATAAGACCCCCGAATGTGATGACATCCTCGGAGGTTAAGGATCCATAGAAACCTATGAGTAAAGGTATCATAAGTAGTCCCGAAAAAAATGTTAAATTTATCTTCGCTATTTCTCCCATAATTGACAATGTGGTTGTTATCAGCGATGAAGAGAGCGTCCATATACCGGTTAGCATGATCTCCTTAAATCCCCAGAAGTTATAAAATAAGAACGAAAAAGTTAGTAGTATCAAATTCGTTATAGCATTAACGGTTAGAACGAACGAAGCGACAACCATCAAACTCAAACTCCTACCGAATTTCAATATCATACGGTTTATTGCCATATCCTCCCAGAAAGCCCTCGTGGTGTTTAATGCGGAGATCAGAGATGAAGCTATCGTTGATATAACTATGCTTATTGGAAATTCATAACCCACAAAAGCCATAAAGATAAGTATGGATAAACCTACAAAGGTGGGCTGAATTATGCCCCTCCTACCTTTAAACAAGAATCCTATCAACTTATTTCCCTTTCAGCTGTCCAACTCCACCTATGAGTGCCTGTTTCCTTGAAACCTTAACACGACCCATTTCATCTATATCTATTACCTTAACTAGAAGCTTATCCCCTATCTTCACAACCTTACTTAAATCCTTGACAGGTTTAACATCAAACTCTGATATATGCAACAACGCTTCCTTTCTGCCTATGCGAACGAATACCCCGTATTTTTCTATCCTATAAACTTCACCCATATAAACCTTACCCACTTCAAGATCCTGAACGATTTCGTTGATCATTCCCTTTGCCTTTTCCACATCCTCAATGCTATTACCGTAGATATAGACATTTCCCGTCTGGTCATCTATGGATATTCTCGTATTCGTCTCCGCTATTATGGGTTTTATGTTCTTTCCTCCGGGTCCTATGATCTCGCCTATCTTATTCAAAGGAACCTTCATCATTATAACTTTCGGAGCATATTTTGACACTTGATTCCTAGGCCTTTCAATGACTTTTTCCATAAAATCCAATATCCTTCCCCTGGCATCCTTAGCCCTCAGAAGTGCATTATGGATTATATCCGTAGTTAATCCGTCTATCTTTATGTCCAGTTGTATGGCCGTTATACCTTTTCTCGTACCCGCGACTTTAAAATCCATATCACCGAAGAAATCTTCCATACCTTGTATATCGGTGAGGAGCTTATAACCGTTTTCCGATGTGATGAGTCCTATGGATATACCTGCGACATGCCTCTTTATAGGAACCCCTGCGTCCATCAACGACAAAGATCCGCCACATACACTGGCCATGGATGTTGAGCCGTTTGATGAGAGTATATCGGAAACCACCCTTATGGTATAGGGGAAGTCCTCCTCCTTTGGTATAAGTGGTTCCAAAGCCTTCTCGGCCAAATTCCCATGACCTATCTCTCTCCTTGATGGACCTCTAAGAGGCTTAACTTCACCTGTGGACATAGGTGGGAAGTTGTAATGTAGCATGAATCTCTTTATTTCCTCAATATCCAATTCGGTCATTATTTGGACATCTTCCTTGGTTCCCAAGGTGGTTGATACCAAGGCTACCGTTTCCCCTCTGCTGAATATGGCACTTCCATGTACCCTTGGCAATATTCCCACCTCGGCATAAAGGGGCCTTATCTCATCAAGCCTCCTACCATCTATCCTACGATCGTTTTCAAGTACATACCTTCTCATAACTTCGGCTTCGTAATTGTAGAGTATATCGTCTATTTCAACCTCACTGTCCGGATACTTTTCAGACAGCTGATTTATGATCTCTTCTTTTAATTTATCCAACGCCTCATTCCTTTCACCTTTTACGGGTGTAAGCAAGGCCTTCAATACCTTATCTTTCGCGAGATTTATTACATCCTCATACAATCCTTCGGGATATACGAGCTTCGTTGGTTCAAATTTCTCCTTTCCGATCTTATCTCTAAGCTCTTCCTGAACATTTATTATTAACTCCATCCAAGGTTGGGCAAATTCAAGGGCTTTCAGGAGTATATCTTCCGATATTTCATTTCCACCGAACTCTATCATATGGAATTTCCCCGGCGTTCCAGCTATGAGCAAATCAAAACCACCTTCCTCCACCTCACTGTTCGTAGGAAAACCTATAAATTTACCATCCTTATATCCTATCCTCATAACTCCTATGGGCCCGTTGAAAGGTATCTCCGAAATGGTCAGGGCGGTACTAGCGGCTATGGCCCCGAGAAAATTCCCTTCAAATTCCATATCATAAGATATTAGAAACACCTCTATTTCCACATCGTCGGTCATACCTTTTGGAAACAGAGGCCTTAGCGACCTATCAATCGCCCTACCATAAATTATCTCTTTATCTCTCGGCTTTCCCTCCCTTTTAAAGAAGCTACCGGGTATCTTTCCGGCGGCAAAGGCCTCTTCCCTGTATTCAACGAGTAAAGGCAAGAAATTCTTTTTGTTTTTGGGATCGGATTTTCTATAAGTTGCGGCTGCTAAGACGACCGTATCTCCCATACGGGCTATTACGGCACCGGCTGCCTGCTTTACCCACCTATCCACCACCTCAATCGTCAGTTTTCTTCCATCTATATCAAGGGTGTATTTCATGGTATCACTTCACATCCCTAAGTCCCAATTCCTTTATAACTTTCACATATTTTCTATAATCGGTTCGTTTCAAGTATCTCATGAGTTTCTTCCTTTTTTCAACCAATTTCAGGAGGCCGTACCTTGTATGTACATCCTTCTTGTGCCTCTTCACATGCTCCGTTAAATGTTTTATCCTCGCCGTTAAAAGGGCTATCTGAACCTCGGGCGAACCCGTATCTTTCTCATGCCTCATGAACTTCTCCGCTATATTTCTCTTTTCCTCTTTGAACATAAGCGGGTATTATAAAGTTGAAAAATCCTTCGGTTTAAGTCCTTAAAACTAGCAGAGCGCTTTTAATAGCGAACTTATCAGCACCATAAACAACATGCTTAACCTTTAAAGTCGGTTTAACCTCCATAACTAAAACATAATTCCCACTTTCCTCCTTACGGAAAAGTCTTTGTTGGTGTCAAACTTGGACACATTGTTTCTGACGCGGGATAAAGAAAAGTGTATTGATACGCTTTAAATTATGTTTTTCCTTCTTTTCATCATCCCTATGCCTCAACAAGCGATGCTGATTATAGAAAAAGAACTCACAGAAAGCCAAAAGAAAACAGACTATCAGATAAAAGCTTTAACGAAAGCCATAAACGAGTTGAACATGATAATGGAGGGGACGCTTAAACAGAGCGAAGCATAGGGATGGTAAGGATTTTTCAGCTTGAAACTCACAACAGAAACAGCCTTATAATATCTTCTTATGATGACAAAAGCCTTAATAACAAGGATTAGGGCTTTTGGGGTATATACTGCGTCTCGCCTCTCTCTCAAAATCTCTCAAAATCTTCTTAGTTTTCGTTTTTATGGTTAGCATGGGATACTCCGTAGTGGTCCCGATAGAGGTTCCACCCGATATACCAGACAGTCTCCTTTTTGATTTGAGGAAGCTCAGCGAGCGTAAGGATATAATGGAGAGGTTGAGGCATATAGCGCTTAAAGAGATAAACAAAACGTTCAAGAGGGGAATAAAGGATGTACAGCCGATATTGGTAAGGAAAGGGAAACCGATAGAGCCGCCACCTGACAGTAGTTATTCACCTAATTCTGGGTGTATAAGGAAAAGGTTAAGGACATGCATAGGTGGAGGATGGACATCATCAGAGAGGAGTTTGATAAACTCGCATCTAAGCAGGGTATTGCCCATAATAGAGGACATATATGGTCAAGCGTTTATGACTGACAAGTGGTGGAGAAGGGGAAATCCTTTCGTGAAGATTATTAAGGAAGACTTCCCAGGGGATAGGGTAGGTTTAACCTGTGCTCCTTGGTATGCTGCTGTATGTTTTGTTATAACAGGTGAATTTCCTTGCACATTATGGCCTTGGGATGACAATGGGTATATAGTGATAGATCCTGATGGTTCCGATTTTGATAGTGAGTATGACAAAGCGCTTTTGACGCATGAGTTGTTTCATGCTTTCAGGTTAAACTGGATATTGACATATCCGCAGTTTGAGGAAGGTCATGCTGAGGCTGGGACTATAATCGCTACCAAGGAGCTTTGCAGATCGTATGGAGATGGGTGTGAATATTTAAAGAGAGATTATATACATTCTGCGCCTTATATGTTCCATCAATACTATAATTTGCCTTTTATGGGAACAAATCAACGATTTGAATTCTATCTTTTTTCGTATTCTCCCATATTTTCTTTAAGATATAAGACATGGTCATATCTATGGATAAAAACATATCTCGTGAAAAATAATTTCTTTACAAATTTTAACGATCTTTTATGCTCTTATTCACCTAATTACTTTCGCTACATAGCCAATTACAACGATTATAAGAACGATTTAACTTTTCCTGCATTTGGATCCGGAACCATAGAATCCCTTGATTTCCCAAGTTGGTTCAATAAACAACCTGCTTTTAAAAATGATTACGATACATCTGGAAACTTGAGCCACAATATAGCGGTGCTTCCTTTAAGTATAGGTAAGGCAAGAGGTAGAGATAGCATACTTCTCGGCATATTTTATTACAGACGTAGAGCCATCACTGAGGATTCTTTACCTTATAGGGATGTACGTCTTTTGATATGGGGACCCGATGGGTATATCATAAAAGATACGGTATTAACTTTGGATTCCCAAGGAAAGGCGATTCTACCTATTTATTCGTACTATATACAAAAGATGGGGAGAATAAAAGTTGAAGTTTGCGATAAAGGTCAGTGTGAAGGTGTTGGGAATATGCCACCTATTTATTCTGAAATAATGTTAGGATTTCCGTACGATACCACAACCGATATAATGGGGGCAGTTGCCGCTGAAAGGGGATTATCCGTCAGGGTGGGTAGCTATTATGTTAGAGATACCAATGGATATTTTAGAAGCCCTGAAAATATACATTTCCACACAGTGTATGTTGGGTATATATCCTCTTTTATGGATAGTATGGATATAATATGGTTAAAGGATTCCATTTCTCAGTGGATCTATCCCAACTTATATCGTAGTATCCCTTATCTTAGAAATCTTAATATACCACCCGCGAGACCTCAAGGTTTTCACATAAGTTTCTTAGATACAACTTCGGGCGTTTTACAGCTCGTATGGAACAATAATAAAGAGGCGGATATGGAAGGTTATAAAATATATAAAAGCGAAGATTTTTCTACTTTCAGTCTATATCGTATTATATTATCAGATACGATTCTATACGATTCGGTTGGTCCCTGTATATCTCACAGGTATTTTATAACTGCATTTGATATTTGGGGAAACGAGGGGGAACCTACGGATACAATAGAAGTACTTTATACCTCCGATGAGTTCCCATGCTTACTTACTGCGAAAAAGGGTAAAGATAGAATAGATAAATACGAGATACGGGGTAGGGAAATAATATTCCACACCACCAGGCCCGAAATTGTTAGAATATACGATGTATCAGGTAGGAGAATCTATGATATTCGCGTAAATGGAGTAAAACGGTTTAGGCTAAATAGAGGCGTTTATTTTATACAGTTTAAAACCAAGATAAAAAAGGAGGTTGTTTTATGAAAAGGTTAATATTTATATCTTTGCTAATATTATTGGGATGCATTAGGCATAAATGCATAGGCGAGGATCCTGGATATGGAAATTCCTGCGATGTTGAAAGTTATATATCTGTAATAGATGACGGTAAGGGAATAAAGGCAATATTTCATAAGTCCGAGCATATAAAGGTCATAAGGATATTATCCACGGATCCGGACAGTCTGTTATACGAGGGAGAGGATACGATATTCTATTATTCAACGGAGGATCCACCGAGAGAGATATATCTCACGGTTGAAGAAGAATGTTCTAAGAGTCCAATGGGTTGCAGGAATACTCTCGTTAAACCTTTATCCTCCATATACACACGCATATATCTTTGTGGCTCCTGTAAGAATATCCTCGGTATAAATCCTGAGAAAGGAAGCGTGAAAGTTTTCAGCGATAACGATACACTTGCCGATAGTCTGTATTATGTGAAGCTGGACTATTCCGGTGGGAGTTTTTATGCTTTATCCTTAACATCGTATGGGAAAGATGCTCTTATATCTTATGACACCGCCTATTCATTGGCACCTGATACGAGTTTTTATGTAGATAGTGTAAGGATTTATGGTTATCACGCTTTGTGGTTCAAAGATGAGGGATATTATGGGAAGATGCGTATAGTTAGTTATGCAACTGATAGCGCCGATGTGGAAATTTTCATAAGGAACGATTTGAAAGGTTTAAGATGGATAAAGTAGGAGGTTAAGGATGATATTCGTTATTTCTTCGCTTTCCTTTGCAGGATATGATGTTGGGGATTTCAGGACATATAGGTTCATTGATAGAAGGAGGGTTAAAATGATGGAAGATTCGGTATTTCTGGTTGATGTATGGGATGGGAGTGGAACGAGATGCTCCTTTTCGGTTGATAGGGCTAAGTACATAAGTAAGATATACGACTCATCATCTACCGTCATAGATACCAATTTTGTATATTTTGATGGGACTTTTCTGGTGGATGTTTTCAGAGCCTCATTCGCAACCATACCTATAAAACATCTAAAATTTCCTGTTGTGGTTGGAGATTGGTGGCAAGCGATAGATACCTGCTACTATCCTCTTTTAACATATCACCCATATACTAACATTGATGGTGATAGTATAATTGACAGCATCTTTGTTGATACATCCACGGCTAGGGTTTTAAGGGTTTCAGGAGATACGATTGATATATTTATCGGTGGGATAAATGTAAAGCTCAAAATGACGGAATCAACGATAATCGGCATAGATACATCTTCGGGTGATACTACAAAGTATGCCCATTATGAGTTTATTTATGAGTTTAATCTAAAACTCAGGTATATAGCGAATTTTGGATATATATCTTTTAGGATAGATACGCTCATTGAAAAGATAACCTGGGCGATAATACATACTGCCCCTTATGATAGCGTACAGGTTCCCCCTATGATAAACTCCGTAGAAACAGATTATTATATAAAGGAAATTCCATCAACTTACATCTCCGAAAGGAGGCATTTAAATCTTGGTGAAGATGTGGAGATATACGATGTGAGCGGAAGAAAGGTGCAAAGGATGAAGAGAGGTATATACTTTATAAGGGAAGGAGGTAAGATTAGGAAGGTAATAAAGCGATAGAATCCGAAAGGAAGGATTCAGGCCAAGGATTTTCAACTTTATAATATTCAATTATGGCTAAGGATTACAGGGAAGAATTTTGGAAAGGTTTGAAGGAATTGGAGGAAAAAATGAAGGAAACTGATAAGAAAATAAAAGAGCTTATGGAAAGTCAGAAAAAAACCGACTATCAGATAAAATCCTTAACGAAAGCAATAAGCGAATTAAACGGCACATGGAAGAGGTTCAGCGAGAAGATAGTATTTGATAGCATTGAAAATACATTGAATGCTTTGGGATTTAAAGACTTCTCTGTAAGGAGGAATGTCAAGAGCACGATAAACTCCAAGCATATGGAGATAGATATATTGGCAGTTGGTGAGGATTATGTTTTAGTGATGGAGGTTAAGACAACCTTAAAGGTTGAGCATGTTAGGAAGTTCGTTAAGAAGTTGAAGGATAAGTTTTTGAGTTTCTTTCCCGAGTTTAAAGGTAGATATAAGGTTTATGGCGTTGTTATCGGGATAAACTTTCAAGAAGGTGTTGATGAGTTTGCAATTAAAAACGGTTTGTTGGTTTTCAGGTATAAGGACAAAGGTGAGGTTGAGGTTTTGAATCCTGAGGGGTTTAAGCCGAAGGATTTTTCAAAAAACGATAAGTTTTGATATTAAATGGATTTTCTACCTTATAATACCCATACCATGCAAGTTGATAAAAATAAAGTGGTAACTTTCCACTATGTGCTTAAAGATAAGGATACGGGTGAGGTCATAGATAGTAGTAGGGATTATGGGGAGCCTGTGAAGGTTCTTTTTGGAAAGGATGCCCTTATAGAAGGCCTTGAAAAGGGGATGATTGGTATGAAAGTGGGTGATAAAAGAACCATAGAGGTTAAACCTGAGGAAGGATACGGTGAGGTTGATCCATCTCTAATCCAGAAAGTTCCAAGGGAGTACTTCGTAAATGTTGAATTGGAAAAAGGTATGCCTCTAAGGGCGCAAACGCCGGATGGTCAAATAATAGATATGATCGTCGTTGATTTTGATGAGGATACAGTCGTTGTGGATTTGAATCATCCGTTGGCTGGAAAGGAGCTGGTTTTTGATGTTGAGGTTTTAGAAGTAAGAGATGCTACACCCGAAGAGTTGGAGCATGGACATCCTCATTAGCCCTTTACCACTATAACCGGTTTGTTTCTACTGACTATACGGGATATACCCACCCCTTGAACTATTCTAACGACACTTTCCGCATCCTTATAAGCCTCTGGTATCTCTTCAAGGATCGTAGCTTTACTGCTGGCCCTTATGCGGATACCCTTTTGGGATAGTCTATTTACCACCTCGGAGACTGAAAACATCCTTTTAGCCTTCCTCCTTGAAAGCACCCTCCCCGCTCCATGACAAGTGGAACCGAAGCTCTTTTTTATGGATCCCTCGGAGCCAACAAGAACGAAGGAGTACCTGCCCATATCACCCGGGATTATAACTGGCTGTCCAACATCCCTATAAACTTCGGGAATTTCCTTTCTCCCAGGTGGGAACGCCCTGGTTGCTCCCTTTCTATGTACGAGCACTTCAACCTCCGAACCATCAACATTATACTTTTCAAATTTAGCTATGTTATGGGCAACATCATAAAGTATGTAAATACCGAGTTCATCCGCGGGTTTTTTAAACACCTCTTCAAACGCCCTCCTTACATTATGGGTTATGAGCTGCCTGTTTGAAAAAGCATAGTTCGCCGCGCAGGCCATGGCTTTAAGGTAATTCTGTCCTTCCCTGCTGAGTATAGGGGCGCAGGCCAGCTGCTTATCGGGAACGGTTATTCGGTACTTTCTTTCCATGACGGAAAGCATAACGCTTATGTAATCATCCGCTATCTGATGCCCGAATCCCCTGCTTCCACAATGAATCATAATAACAACCTGACCTTTAAACAGACCGAACTTTCTGGCTACATTGTCGTTGTATATCTTATCTATAACTTGAACTTCAAGGAAGTGGTTCCCAGAACCAAGCGTTCCGAGTTGATCCCTACCCCTTTCTATCGCCCTTTTAAAAACCTTTGAGAAATCCGCTCCCGGAATACAACCTTCCTCTTCTATAAACTTATAATCATCCTCAAAACCGTATCCTAAGGATATTATATATTTTGCTCCCTCATGCGAAACCCTCTCTAAGTCCTCATTCTTCGCCTTAAAATGTCCCCCGACACCCACACCAGAAGGAACATATTCGTAAAGCTTATCGGCCAGCTTCTCAAGGGTTTTATCATCAAGTTGGGATATATGTAATTTCGTTTTCAGAAGTCTGACACCGCAGTTTATATCAAATCCTATTCCACCCGGTGAAACTATACCATCCTCAACCTTGAAAGCCGCAACACCTCCAACAGGAAAACCGTAACCCCAATGAATATCCGGCATGCCTATGGAATATTTAACTATGCCCGGTAAAGTCGCTACATTTGCAACCTGTTCAAGAGCCTCATCCTCGGGCATCATCCTTTCATCCGTAAATACCAAACCCGGAACTCGCATACCCTTTTTGTACTCCATTGAAAGTTCGTAGGTATAATTTCCAACTTTCTTTAAAAATTTCCTCGCGGACATCTAAGAATTATAAAGCGGAGCTATTTAATGAGAATCCTTTTCCAACCACCCTCGCAACGGATAAAGTAAATTCCAAAACCGAGATTTTTATAAATAACTCTCCTTCCGTCAATTCCATAAACATGGGAGGTATCGCAACTTTTAACTTTCAGAAGATTTTGCTTCAAATTCAAGGGGGGATCCGTGGTATCCGATTCCAACCATCTCATATACCAATATTGGAAAAACTGATCCGCCAAAAGCTTACTGTAAATCAACATCAAAACCTCATCGTTTCTAAGGAATGCACTATAACTCCAATTGGCGGAACCTACCTCAACGGATTCCCTATCCCTTATGGCGAATTTATCGTGAAATGTATAACCTGCCAAATAAGGTATTATTCTCGGTGGAGGTGTCCAACCTCGCATATCCTGACTCTTTGAAAAGGGATCATTCCAATCATCCCAATCAAATATTCCCGCAATTAACTTTCCAGAATAATGCACATCTCTCAATGCGAGCATAACGGAGTCGTTGGTGAAGATGTTTATACCGAAATGTATCTGGGTGTTGGTTTGACGAATAAAATGTACAAAAGCATACAAAGCCGTGTCCGGTGGAGGAAACCAGATGCTCAAAGAATCTTCCGGTATCACATTGGGCGTATTGCTCGCTTTCTGTATTCCAAATCTGGCATTTAAAGGATCGGGAATATCCCCCGTATCTCCCCACATCTCGTTGAACTCACTCAAAAAAACCCTACCGAGCCTATGTGATCTTATAAATGTTAAACTATTTACTTGGGATGTATCCGCAAAAGTCGTGAAATTATATGAACCTATAAGAATTAAGTCGTTTGTTGTGTCATTGTCTCTGTTATCCATGATTACGGCCTTTATATGCATGATACCCATATCCACCCTCGTGCTGTCCGTGAATGTGGGTATTCCAGACATCTCAAGCTGACGAATATACATGTTGTAATTGGAAGATTCGTATATAACACGGATTCTGACCCCTCTATTTTTGGCGGATATTAAGGAATCTACGATTATTTGGGATGAGAGGTTGTAAATCAGGATGTCAATGTTGTATCTGGCTTTCCCTATGATATTAGCCACAACGAACCTCAATGTATCATTCCCTGGATTTTTAATGTATCTCGCAACCGATGTGTCCGTACTCTTGTTAAAATACGCCGTGTATTTTATGAGCTTTAACGCAGATATATCGTTGTCATACCTCGGTAGGATATAAAAATCTTCGTATTTTTGCATGATAGGTCCCGCAACGATTATACTGTCGCCGAGAAAAGGTATATATGAGAACCATCTGGAATTCATAACATAAACATGATTTCCATTCTTGGATAACTTAAAATCTCCAAACCTGTTTATCCAGTGATCAACAACCGAACCGTCAATCTCAACCAGAACCCCTTCAAGACTCTCAGCAATTTCGGATATATTTACGATCAAAGGATTGAAAGGTGAGCCACTTCCTAAAATATTTATGCTATACATGACTATCTCCGTCATGTTTCTGTACTCCTGAACCACTCCGTTAATCAAAACGCTGTCCCATAAAGACAGCGAAGGCATGGAACTTCCGGCATAAACAAATATTCCACACCACGCACATTCCCCATCCTGAATAAAGAAACCTCTGAGTTCAGGGTATATACCGCTCACCTTACCGATTACGCTGACATAACTCCCAACTAAGGGGGAGCTTCCACTGCTGTCCGTAGTGTATTGTATATCCCTTATCGTATAGGTTAATAAGAATAACATTTCTTAGGATTTTAAAGGAGAAAATACTCCCGCCATAGAATATCGCTTATGGGCGGAGGTTTTAAGTATCGTAAAATTATGATAATAGGCGGAACCGGTTTGGTTGGAAGAGCCGTTCTGCGTAAGATGTATCCGCTAAGCCGAAGGGTGTTCGTAGTAGGACTCACGAAGGAGGAAGTAAGGAATACGCTTAAAGAGTTCGGTAAGATAAAGAGTGAAAGGCACGATGTTTTAGGTGAATACATATCTGCGGGAAGGGTATGGGGTTTTTGGGGGGACATATTTTTAACCGTTAAACTCAAAGATAAAAGTAAGGCGGAGATACTTGAAGATGAAGAGCTCAGACTCCAAGCGATAGAGGAGAATGTGGGTTTTAAGGATGTTAGGGAAAACTACCTTTATGCTTTACTCGTGAATTTAAAACCGGAAATCGTTATAGATACAGTAAATACGGCGACAGCGGTCGCTTATAAGGATCAGTTTTCGGCGGTGGAGGATGTGTATAAGTTTTTGAAATCTGGAAAGAAGGATTTTGATGATTTAAGGGAAAGGGTGGAAAAGCTCCTATTATCTTTATATACTCCTACCCTTATAAGGCATTTCTTCGCCCTAAGGGAAGGTTTAAGGAGATCAGGAACCAAAATGTACTTAAAGGTGGGCACAACTGGGACAGGTGGTATGGGTTGGGATATTCCGTATACGCACGGTGAGGAAAGACCTTCAAGGGTTCTACTTTCAAAAACGGCCATGGCTGGGGCATCAAGCTTGCTTTATGTGATACTTTCAAGAGCCAACGATTCTCCTATCATAAAAGAGATAAAACCGGCGGCCGCTATAGGATGGAAGAGGATAGAAAAGGGTATTATTTACAAGAAAGGAAAGCCGATAGAGATACTTGAACCTTTAAAGATCATCTTAGATGAAGGAGAGATACCTTATAAAAAGGCGAGGCGGACGGGTGAATATCTATCAACGACTTTTATAGATACGGGAGAAAATGGATTGTTTTCTCTTGAAGAATTCAGGAGTATAACGAATTTGGAGCAGATGGAAATGATAACACCCGAAGATATAGCGGAAGTCGTTATGCTTGAAGTTGAAGGGAAAGGTACAGGGAAGGATGTCGTAGGTGCGATAGAAAGCGCCCTACTTGGGCCTTCTTATAGGGCGGGATATTTGAGGAACGATGCGATAGAGTATCTTGAAAGGTTATCTAAGGATGTTGAATATCCGAGTGTGGCGTTTGAGATACTCGGCCCCCCGAGATTATCAAAGCTTCTATTTGAGGCGCACATACTTTATAAGGTGTTTGGAAAGTATGAAAATCTCATAAACAGTGAGAATTATGAGATATCCATGAAAATGTGGGAATACTTGAAAGACAATCCGAAGATTCTGAACTATATCACTTCCATAGGCATAGGCGTAATATCACCCAACAATGAACTTTTCTATACCGAGAATCTCAAAGTCCCAAAACTGCCGGTTAAAGGGTTCTCTCAAAGGGATATTGATAAATGGGCTGAGGAAGGTTGGGTTGATACGAGATACGATAACGCCCGTTTGTGGAGGAATAGGGCTATAATGTATGTTGAGAACATTTATATGAGGCACAGGGAGCTATTGAAGGATAAATCCTCATCGTTGTATGGAAGGATAGGTATGAACCCTGCCAACCTGAAACCTGATACCACCATAATACCCGGCGATATAGTTGCTTTCATATTTATAAACGAGGATAAAGGTAGAAGAAGCAGACCGTATTGATTTAAGACCGTCCGTTTAGCTGCCGTATAGGGTCTTTCTATCCTTTTAAGGAAAGTTCCTAAAACTTTTAATTTAAGTTCGTCCGTTTATATGTTTCTCAACTATGCGGATCATCTTCTCAACCTTTTCAAAACCGCTATCTATTGCCTTTTTATCCTGCAGTTCCCTATAATATCCTCCGAGATGGAGAATATCATAAACGGAATTGAAGAGATAAATCAAAATGTCCCTATCCTTACCTATACCCATAACCTTCTTTAAACTCTCATAATACACGGAATGCTTCTTTAACCTATTCTTAACCTCACCTATATCTTTGTATATACCTTTTGCCAAGAATAGGGCTTTCAAAGCTTCAAGGGATGCCAAATAAGCCGTTCCAGATGCCCTTGAAACCAACTTTATATCCTTATAAACTCCCGCCTCTTTTATCACACCAGATTTCTTTAAGTCTTCCTTAGCGTTTTTCAAATACCTTTTTGCCAATTCAAGCCTTTCCTTTGGCGTTTCGGGAACTTTAACCTTTGACATAAGGTTTGTATTTTAAGGTCGTTCGCTTATGTGCTTCTCAACTATGCGGATTATCCTCTCAACCTTCTCAAATCCATCGTCTATTGATTTTTTACTCTGCAATTCCCGATAGTAGCCGTTTATATGAAGAATATCATAGACATCCTTAAACAGACCCATAAGAAGATCCCTATCCTTCCCTATCCTCATAACACTTCTAAGTAGAGAAGTATAAACTTCAACCTTGCGAAGTTTTGAGTTTATATTATCGGGTGTTATCAAACCCTCCCACAGGAAAAGGGCTTTTAAGGCTTCAAGCCCAGCTAAGTAAGCCGTCCCAGATGCCTCGGATATGTGCTTTAAGTCTATATATGCCCCCCTTCTTCTATCAACGCCGGCTTTCTTTAATATTTCCTTAGCATTCTTTAAATACCTCTTGGCCAATTCAAACCTTTCTTTTGGCGTTTCCGGAGCCTTAATCTTTGGCATAAGGTTTGTATTTTAAGGTCGTCCGTTTATATGTTTTTCAACTATGCGAATTATCTTTTCAACCTTCTCAAAACCGCTGTCTATGGCCTTTTTATCCCGTAATTCCCTGTAATAAGCGGATACATGGAGTATAGTATAAACATCATCAAACAGCTCCAAAAGCGTATCTCTGTCCTTCCCTATCCTCGTAAGATCACTTATAAGTGAATACACCCTTTTAACATTCTTGATCTTTCGTAAATCTTCCAC
>WGFI01000105.1 GCA_015492295.1 Caldifarciminota bacterium | reverse complement strand
GGCTTATAATATAAGGTTGATAGGAGGTGGAAACATGATAGGAGTTGATAAGGTAACGCAAAGATTAAAGGAGTTTGCAGAGCAAACGGAAGGGGTTAGGGGAGTTGTTGTAAGTACCTTAGAAGGGTTGCCCTTTGCTTACCATAGCACAACCGCCTTTGACCCTGACCTCATATCCGCAGTTATTTCATCTATATTCCTCTTAGCGCGTAAATCCGGAAAATCTTCGGAACTGGGAGATCCCAAAGAGATAACCATCCACCTTGAAGATGGGAGCCTTTATATCTTTCCTCTTGGAGAACTCGTTCTAGGTATCCTAACTCTTCCAGGGGCCATGACCGGAATGGTTCTCGTCAGCGCCCGCAAGATGTTAGGCGATATTGCCAAAATGGACTTGTAAAGAGCCATGGTTGGAAGGAGGGCAAAGGATATGAGTAAATCTTTGCAGGAGCTTATAGAAAAAAGGAAGAGTGGCAAAATGTCCCCTAGGGAGTTCTATAAAGAACTCCTTCTCCTTCTTAGGGATGTAGTAGATTCCCTTATAGCTGAGGTTGATGAGGGAATGAATGAGGAGAAGGTGAAGGAACAGATACCGCTTATATTGACTATACTGAAAGAACAAATAGGAGGATTGGAAGCAAGGGGACGCTAAAATATACGCCAATGTGAAGTACATCTACGGATAAGATGCGGAACCCACGAATTCAAGGGAGGAGTATCCCATTTCAACGCGATACTCTCGCATCCATAACTGCCTCCTTTGGGCTGTCCTCACAACTTCCATAAGCCCAGGACTGGCTTCCCGCGTCTCCCCCTTACCCGTCCTGAAAAGGGGTATGGGTAGCTCCTCCTTCGGAGGACTATCTAGAAAGAGGTAGCCAAAAGGTATTTTAGCGGAACGGGCCAAACTTTCAAGCTGTTTTAATATCGGCTTCCGTTTTCTTTTCAACCATTCATCGTAATTCTTGAGCTTTCTTTCATCTTTCGTCCATCTTCTCGCACGGTTTATCGCCCATCTTTGTATTCTAAAAATCCACCCTCTACACGCAATACTCAACCTTCTTCAAATATGCGGGATATTAACATTTTATCCACCCTTATAATATCACGATGCCCATAAGATTCATAGCGACGGACTGTGGAAGTACCACAACTAAGGCTATAATGGTTGAGAAAAAAGAGGAAGGTTGGAGACTTATAGCCAGAGGAGAAGCCCCAACGACCGTGGAAAAACCGTTTGAGGATGTTACTGTGGGTGTAAGAAATGCCGTTAGGGAGCTTGAGGAGATCACCGGAATAAGATTACTTGATGATGAAGGAAATATAATAAAGACCGAGAATCCGACGGAAAAGGAAGGTACCAACGCTTATGTATCAACATCGTCAGCGGGAGGGGGATTGCAGATGTTGGTCGTTGGCGTCGTGAAAAACATGACGGCTGAATCCGCTGCGAGGGCCGCGTTGGGAGCGGGTGCGATAGTTATGGAGGTCATATCAATAGATGACGGTAGAAAACCCTACGAGAAGGTTGAACTCATTAGAAAACTCAGACCTGATATGATACTTTTGGCAGGTGGAGTTGAAGGTGGGACGGTAAAACATGTGGTGGAGCTCGCGGAACTTATATCCGCTGCTGATCCAAAGCCCCGCTTCGGTGCAACCTATAAGATGCCTGTAATCTATGCTGGAAATTCCCAGGCTCGCGAGGAGATTAAGAAGATACTCGGAGAAAAAACCGCTTTATACATAGTTGATAATATAAGGCCTACACTTGATACCGAAAACCTTCATTCGGCGAGGGAGAAGATTCATGATTTGTTTCTTGAACATGTTATGCAGCAAGCCCCAGGATACGCAAAACTCATGGCTATGACCGATGCCCCAATAGTGCCAACGCCGGGGGCGGTAGGGATGCTTATAGAAAGGGTTGCAAAGATGGAGAATATAGAAGTTTTGGGTGTGGATATAGGAGGGGCAACGACGGATGTTTTCAGCGTTTTTCAAGGGAAATTTAACCGCACAGTTTCTGCAAATTTGGGTATGAGCTATTCAATATCAAATGTTATGGTTGAAGCTGGTATAGAAAATATACTCAGATGGCTACCTTTTAAGATAAATCCCTCGGCTCTGAGGAACAGGATCAGAAACAAAATGATAAGACCCACCACAATACCACAAATGCTTGAAGGACTTATGGTTGAACAGGCGATAGCTAGGGAAGCTTTGAGGTTATCTTTGGAGCAGCATAAGATGTTTGCAACCGAGTTGAAAGGTGTGCAAAGGGGCGGGGATATAGCTAGGGCGATAGAGGATGTTGAAGAATACACTTTGGTAAATATGAAGACATTAAATCTCATAATAGGTTCAGGGGGTGTCCTCTCCCATGCTCCGAGAAGGGTTCAGGCCGCCCTTATGATGATAGACGCCTTTCAACCCGAAGGCATAACCAAACTGGCGGTTGATAGTATATTCATGATGCCTCACTTGGGAGTAATATCCACCATAAACGAGGAAGCAGCTTGGCAGGTTTTTGACAGGGATTGTTTGATAAGATTGGGAACCGTTGTGGCACCTGTTGGCATTGAAAAGCCAGGCAAAACCATACTTAGATGCAGAATAGAGTATCCAGATGGTCGTCAGGAATCCTTGGATTTAAAGTTTGGGGAGATATTAAAGGTTGATTTGCCTTTGGGGGTCAAAGCCAAGCTATATCTTGAACCGCTGCGTAGTATGGATGTTGGGGAAGGTAGAGGTAGAAAATTTTATACGGAGGTTGAGGGAGGGGTTGTCGGTCTAATATTTGATGGTAGGGGAAGGCCCCTCGTTATACCTACCGATGAAGGTGAGAGGATAGAATCCCTTATAAGGTGGTATGAGAGCCTTGATGTTTATCCGAGAATCATGCAGACGGTTGGAAGTGGAGTATGAAAATTCTGAACCTATCAAGGATAAATCTCGGAAAGTTCTCCTATGTTTATGAGCCTACACATTTACCTGATATAGTGGTATCCGATGAGCATACCCCAAAAAATTACTTGGAGTATGTATCTCAGAATTTTATAACGGCCCATGTTGGAGAAACGGACATGCCCACAATAGATTACAAGTTTTCGGATGAAGACGAACTTTTAGATTTTCTTAAAAAATACTCCGAAAAAGGTGTAAGGGATAGGCTTAGAGATTTTTACAATAGGACATACGATGTTGGTGATGATGAGACCGTTTCGTATGTCATATATTACGGGTATTCGGCATATATGTACGAGAGGTTGAAAAAGCTCCTCCTGAATCCTTTGAAACCCTGGGTCGTGGTTTATGGACCTACGGGTTCAGGAAAACTCTCCTTAATAAAATCCATCTTGGGGGACAAATATCTTGATATATTCCATATATCCGAAAGGCATAAGATAGGATTTAAGGTTGAGAGCGTTGATGAGGAGATAGATGATGTGATAATAAACACTTCGCTTCTGAGTGGAGACAAAGAAATAAAGGAGATAATGGATTTCCTTTATTCAAGAGGATACCAAGCTACATTCATAGTTGAAAGCAAGAAAATACCGAAGATACTTTCAACTATACCCTCATTCTATGTGCCTTCACTCGTTGAAAGATCCGTTAAAGAGAGGCTCCTGATACTTGAACACCTGATAAGGATAGTATCCAAAGATCTCAAAGTTGATGTTCAAATATCCGAAGATTTTATCATAACCTATTTCACATACGGATGGCCGAGTAATTTCAGCGAACTTGAAAACGCTATAAGATTCGCCTTGGCGATAGATCCTGAAAAACTTTCAACTGAGAATCTCCCGGACCATATAAAAAATTCTTCCAGCGTAGAATAAACGCAATGAAAAAGTTTATCTTTATTATGCTCGTTTCACAACCGTTGTACGCTATACCTTTCTTTGCTAGGAAGTATAATAAAAGTTGCACGGAATGTCATGCGGGTTATCCTAAGTTGAATTTTGCAGGAGAACTCATAAAAAGGAACCTTTACCTTCCGGAAAATTACAATCCGCGAATGCAAACCATGGAACTTATGGGTGATAAGAAGATATATCTTCAAAGGGATCTCCCGATATCCGGTAGGATTAAGGTTTTCTTAGGTGCGCTATCCGATTCCAGTGGATTAAAACCAAGCGCTTCCGCGAATGCTACTATCTACGCCTCAACGAATCTCAGCGGAAATTCGGCGTTTTTTGCGGCTTTAAACCCTTCTGGAATAAGGGATGCCTTCATAAACATAAGATTACCCTTTGAATCAAGGATCCTTTTAGGAAAGTTTGATTTTTCGGAATTGTTCATAAAAAGATACGATAGGATAACTTATCAAGATTTCTTAGTTTATGATTTCGCCGGATTGAAAGGAACGGGTGGATACATATCCTTTACACGATTCATACAATCTGGGTTCTTGGATCTTGATAGTGTGAAGGTTTTTCTCAGGGCGGGGGCGGATACTAAGAACTTTTCATTCGGTGTATTCGCCGTTCCCAAGGACAGCGCCCAAAGGTACGGTTCGGATATAAGGTTCAGATTCGGTCCTTTGGATATGTTTTCAACTCTGATATTCTGCTTCAATCAAAATCTCGGAAGCTTTGAGATGAAGGATACTACTTTCTTCATATCGGGACATGCGGGTGTGGATGTGGTGATTTCCTACGGATTTTTCATAAGCATCCTGTACAACTATATAGGAACCTTTTACAAAGAGTATCAAACGCGATATCATACGAATATGATCACCCTCGCGTTCGGTCATTATCCCTTGAGAAATCTTAAAGCATCTGTAGAAATCGGTTATAACATGGCCGCGAGGTTTCCGGCCTATGGAACTTATGGAGGTGTGGTCCTTGACTGGTCTTTCTAAGGAGATAAGGGAAAAGTGGGAACGGTATATAAAGCTCATAGATAGCGCGTTGGATATATTTTTACCTTGTGAAAAAGAGGAACCCGATGTACTGTATAAGGCTATGAGGTACGCCGTTTTTTCAGGTGGTAAAAGGTTAAGACCAACATTAACATTGGCCGTCTGCGAAATTTTCGGCAAGGATCCCAAACTCCTTCTACCCCAGGCGGCCGCGATAGAAATGATACATACATTCACGCTCGTGCATGATGATCTTCCCGATATAGATGACGATGATTTTAGGAGGGGGAAACCAACGGTTCATAAAGTTTTCGGCAACGATATAGCCATACTGGCAGGGGATGCCCTATTTGCATGCGCGTTTAAAACCGCATTGAGAGGCTCCATACCCGATGAGAAGAAAATAAGGATTTTAAAGGAATTGACGAATGCATTATGCTATAAAGGTGTCATTGAAGGACAGGTCGCGGATATACTATCCACGAGGAAAAACCCAACATTCAACGATATGATATTCATACACACCCATAAAACCGGCAAACTCATAGAATCTTCGGTTATGGTGGGAGTCATAGGTTCGGATGCCCCTACGGATGTTTATCCTTATATGAGGAAGTTCGGACAGAACTTGGGTTTGGCTTTCCAAATAAAGGATGACCTTCTTGATGCTTATGGGGACGAGAGTAAGGTCGGTAAGAAACTCAGGAAGGATTTCAACAAGGCCTCGGCGGCTAGGATTCTGGGTATAGAAAAAGCGGAAAAGATGATGAAAGAGTTGGTGGAAGAGGCGAAAGATAACCTGAGAAAAGCCGTAAAGGATAGAGGGGAGTTCTTGGAGATATTGGCGGACTTTATAATACACCGAGAAAAATGAAATTTTCCGTATCCGGTTTGAGAGGTAGGATCGGCAAGGATCTCAATGAGGATGAAATATTGAGATATTCTCGGGCTTTTTCTTTATGCTTCAATAAAGGAAGATTGGCCGTAGGAATGGATACGAGAGATAGCGGCTATGCTATAAAAAATCTGGTTAAAGGGTCTTTGTTGTGGTCAGGGCATGATGTTTATGATCTAAGTATCATACCCACACCCGCCTTTCTGAGAATGGTGAAACTGATGAATCTTGACGGTGGAATAATAATAACCGCAAGCCACAATCCTCCTGAATGGAACGCTTTAAAGTTTGCATTTGGGGATAGATTGGGTGGGGAAAGGGATATAGAGAAGATAAGGAACAATCTCGGCAAACAGATTCAAACCTCCGAATTTGGCAGGGAATTTATCGTGGATGAAGTTATAAATATCTACATTTCCAGTTTGGATAGGGATGAGTTTGATCTGAAGGGTTTAAGGATAGCCGTGGATTGTCAGAATGGAGCCACCTCCGGTTGGGTGGATGAAATCCTAAGATACTTGGGTGCGGATGTTATCAGCGTTCGCTCTGGAAAAGGACCCATTCCCGATGATCCGGAACCCAAACCTGAAAGCTTTTCCATGCTCAACCACTTACTACTCAATGGAGATGTTGATATAGGTTTTGGATTTGATCCCGATGGTGATAGGGTTATATGTGGGATAAAGGGCTTGGGGATTTTAACGGAGGAAAAAACCACAGCCTTGGCGTTGTACTCAGCTGGTAAGATATTTAATCCGCCCAAAAAAGCTGTTATCAATTTTTCCACATCCTTGATCTCCGAAAAGGTGTTGAAGGATATGGGATTTGAGGTTTATCGTTCAAAGGTGGGAGAGCCGAATGTTATAGACACTATGGAAAAGTTCGGGGCGAAGTTGGGAGGGGAAGGGAATGGAGGATTGATATATTACGATTTCACGAAGGGTAGGGATGGAATACTCGCTGCGATCGTTATATCCAAAGTCTTTAAAGTAGAGGGTTTTCCCGATAGGATTTTAAACTACCATTCAAATATGGTAAAGTTGAAACTTCCGGAGGATTTTCAGCTGAACAATATAAAGCCCTTGGTTGAAGGATGGGAATTTTCGGATATGGACGGATATTATTATCGTAATGGGGATAACTGGCTTCACATAAGGAAGTCAAACACCGAGCCAATAATAAGGGTTGTTGCGGAAGGCGAGGAAAATTTTATAAAGAAACTTTTGCACGCGTTAAGAGATTCATCTTTATAATTCTCAAACCATGAAGGACATTGGAGAAAAGATAAAATTCAGGCAGGAAGATAGCATAGGGGTGGTTAGGCTCTTAGGTGAGTTTGATACCGACGATAGGGAGCCTTTAATAGTTTATTTTGATGATAAGATGAAGAAAGGTATAAAACACTTTGTGGTGGATCTATCAGAAACCGTGTATATACCTTCCGCTGTTTGGGGAGCCTTGATCACCATATTAAAACACGCGAGAGAAAATAACGGGGATGTTTATATTTGTGGAATTCAAGGGCAACCTGAAAAAGTTTTTAAGGTTATGTCATTTGATAAGGTGTTTAAAACATTCAACGATGTCTATGAGGCCTTGAATTCGCTTAGATAATACACATTTGACGACCTAAGGATTTATGCGCTTTTCAACTATCTTAATAGTATTTTCAGTCCTTTAACTATCCCCATCCCAGCGATTTTTATGCATAAACAAAGCCTTTCAGACTCCTGAGACATACTTCAAATCCACATATTCCCCTATAACTCATCAGCCTCCGCCTTCTTTAATGTTTCCTTAGCATTCTTTAAATACATATTTGCCAATTCAAACCTTTCCTTCGGCGTCTCAGGAACCTTAGCCTTCGGCATAAAGTTGTATTTTAAGGTTGCCCGTTTATATGCTTCTCAACTATACGGATTATCTTTTCAACCTTCTCTAATCCGCTGTCTGTTGCCTTCTTATCCTGCAATTCCCTATAATATCCTCCGAGATGAAGAATATCATAAACCGAACTGAAAAGTTTTATAAGAACATCTTTATCCTTTCCTATGGGCAAAGTCTTCAAGATTCTCCTATAAGAGCCCACATCCTTGGTTTTTCTGCGGACTTCATCAATATCCCAGCCTTTCTTATACATAAACAGAGCCTTTAATACTTCAAGTGCCAAAATATAAGCAGTCCCAGATGCCTCCGATACAAACTTTATATCTTCGTATATTCCTGCCTCCTTATCAACCCCCGCTTTCTTCAATATCTCCCTGGCGTTTTTCAAATACCTCTTAGCCAATTCAAGCCGTTCCTTCGGTGTTTCTGGGGCTTTTACCTTTGGCATAAGGATTATATTTTAAGGCTGTCCGTTTATATGTTTCTCAACTATACGGATTATCTTCTCAACCTTCTCAAAACCATCATCTATCGCTTTCTTACTTTGAAGCTCCCTATAATAAGCGGATACATGGAGTATAGTATAAACATCATCAAACAGCTCCAAAAGCGTATC
>WGFI01000104.1 GCA_015492295.1 Caldifarciminota bacterium | reverse complement strand
CTTATTTTCCAAACTGCCAAGCCGTGTTTTCAAATACGAAGAGATTGACGGGCTAAGGAAAGATTATGAATATGAAGTCGTTGATTTAAAAGGTTCAATATTAGACGGAGGAATCGTTAAAGCATCAGTATATGATATTCCGATTATTAGCTTAACCAAGCTGGCAAGAGAATTACAAGAGGAAATCCCTCTGCCGAACTCCTTTACCCTTCTCTTAGAATCCCTTGAAAAGTATATAACCGAGAGACTGTTTGACAGGGAGGTAGAGCTTAACGAAGCGATGTTGAAGTTCCTCTCCCTTAGAGGATGGTATTCCCAAATAAAAAACGAGATATTAAAGAGGGCAAAGCAGTTGATAAGTAATCCCAGTTTTTCCTCTAATGTTGAGTTAAAGGGATATATCAGCATAGAGGAGCTTAGCGGTTTTCCATGGACCAAGGAGTTTATAGATTCCGAGAAGAGCTTGTTTGTAAGGATAACTTATGAAGACGATAGTGAAGTTAGGATACCTTCATCACCCGTAGATAACGATATGGAAGCAGATTTCATAAATTTCCTTACGAGGGCTAAGGATGTGATTTCGTTTGTAAAGAACATCCCTCATATCGTAGGTCTGAGTATAACCTACTACGATTCAAGGGAAAGAAAGTGGAGGAGGTTTTATCCAGACTTCATAGTGAAAGCTGAGGATGGAATATACATCGTTGAAACCAAAGGCAGGGAAGAGATACAGGTTCAGGATAAAAATGCAGCAGCCAAAATTTGGTGTGAGGCTTTGAGTAAAGTAAGTAATGAGGAATGGAAATATTTGTATTTGAGGGAAGGAGAGTGGAAAGGAAAAGAAAAGAAAAGCTTAACCCTTCTCCAAAAAAGATATAACCTTCAATCTCCTTACAACCATCTTATAAATTTCATCCATAGCCACCCTCAAATGTTTTCTCGGATCTATTTCCGTAGGGCTTTGTTCAAGGGATTTTCTTATGCCGTAAATAAAAGCCATCCGTAAATCCGTATCTGTATTAACCTTTCTTATACCATGTCTTATAGCCTCCATAAGCAGCTCATCGCTTAGACCTCTCGCCCCCTTTAAACCTATCTTCTCGGCTATATCCTCATAAACTCCCGAAGCACCATGCAATACCAACGGAATCCCCGTTAATTCCCTTATCCTTTTAACCCTATCAATATCTATATGAGGCTCTCCTTTAAATTTATACGCACCATGCGATGTCCCAACCGCTACGGCTAACATATCAACCCCCGTCCTCTCAACGAATTCCTTAGCCTGTTCAGGATCAGTATATATATTTTTCTCTCCTGAAACTTCATCCTCAACACCCGCCAAAACACCCAATTCCGCCTCAACGGTTATCCCTAAGGGCTTACATATCTTTACAACCTCGGATGTTATTCTAACATTTTCTTCAAAAGGTTTATCCGAAGCATCTATCATAACCGATGTATAACCGTTTCTTATAGCGAGAAGGACGGTCTCAATCTTCCTACCATGATCCAGATGCAACGAAGCTTTTATACCGTACCTCTTTACGAGTCTTGGAACCATTGATGATATAACATCTATACCCAAGTACTTGATGGCCCCTTCCGTAGTAGCCAAAATCACAGGAACATCCAAATCCGCCGCTGCCTTGCATATAGAATTCAGAAATTCATAGTTGTTAAAGTTCAAGGATGCTATCGCCACACCCCTCTCTTCAGCCCATTTTATTATTTCAGAGGAAGGAATTATCTCCCCGCCCATCAAACGAGATCCTCCCCGCCATCAACCCTTATGATGGCTCCCGTTATCCATCGTGCTTCTGGCAGAGACAATATCGCTATTACATTCGCCACATCCTGCGGTGTGGTTAATCTACCAGAAGGATTGTTCTGTTTAGCCCATTCTATCATCCTTTCATGTCCCGGAATCTTCCTGAGGGCGGGGGTATCCGTTATCCCCGCCTGTATCCCTATCACCTTTATACCCTTTTTGGCTAATTCAAAGGCCAGCTGTCTTATATGGGATTCCAGAACGGCCTTGGCCGCTGAGACCGGACCATAGTAAGAATACACCCTGTGCGATCCCGCGCTCGTCATGGCAAATACCCTACTATCATCATCAAAAAGACCTTCTCTATAAATATCCCTGACCCAATAAACCAAAGAATTTCCCATTATATCAATCGTCATTTCCAGATTCTGCCTCGTTATATCCTTTTCGGGAGATTCACCTATGTACTGTTTGAGCGTGCCAAAAGCCAATGAATGTAAGAGTACCTTTATCCTTCCACCCTCGGAGGATATTATTTCTTTTATCTTCTGAATCACCTCTTTCCTCTTTCTATCATCGGCGGCGTTGGTGTTGAAGAAATGAACCTTTCTACCCGTTTCCCTTATTTTATTCATAACTTCTTCGGCATTTTTTAGGGTTTCTCTACGGTCAAGATGTACGCCAAAGATATTCAAACCACATTCGGCGAGCTTTATAGCCGTTGCGGCACCGAAACCGCTGGAAGAACCTAATATCAAAGCCCAATTCTTACCTTCATCTACCTTCAAATTCATAACCTTGTATTATACCGTTGAAAAAACCGTAGATTTTTATCCTACGCTGCCTTCCATTTCAAGCTCTATCAATCTATTAAGCTCAACCGCATATTCCATAGGAAGGGTTTTGGTAAAAGGTTCTATAAATCCCAAAACTATCAAAGAGTAAGCCTCCGCTTCCGTAAGACCCCTGCTCATCAGGTAAAATATCTCATCATCTCCTATCCTACCCACCGTAGCCTCATGACCTATATGAACATTATCCTCCTCTATCTCAATGTAAGGGTACGTATCTGATCTTGAATGAGGATCAAGTATCAAGGCATCGCACCTAACATTGGATTTGACACCCTTAGCTCCCTTAACCACCTTTAATATTCCCCTATAACTGGCCCTTCCTCCATCTTTTGAAACTGACTTTGAGGTTATAGTGGATGTCGTATATGGTGCCAAGTGAATCGCCTTCGCACCGCTGTCCTGAATCTGTCCCTTTCCAGCGTAGGACACTGAAAGTATATCCGTCCTCGCACCGGGTTCCTTTAATATAACACCCGGATACTTCATGGTGACTTTGCTACCCAACTCGCCATTGACCCATTCAACGAAAGCATCTTTATACGCGACGGCCCTCTTAGTTACCAAGTTGTATATATGCTTTGCCCAGTTCTGAATCGTGGTGTATCTTACATGGGAGCCGGGTTTGGCGATTATCTCAACTACCGCGGAATGCAGCGATCCTGATGAATAGATCGGGGCGGTGCATCCCTCTATGTAATGAACTTTGGCACCTTCTTCAACTATTATAAGCGTTCTTTCAAACTGACCGAAATTTTCAAGATTTATACGGAAGTAAGTCTGTAAAGGTATATCAACTTCAACTCCTTTCGGTACATATACGAAGGATCCACCCGACCAAACCGCCGTGTTTAAAGCGGCGAACTTGTTATCGGAATATGGAACAACGGTTCCAAAGTACTCCTTAACTATATCCGGATACTCCCTTACCGCCGTATCCATATCCGTGAAGATTATACCTTTTCTTTCCAAATCTTCCCTTATCTTATGATATATAACCTCGGAATCGTACTGAGCGGTTACACCGGCGAGATATTTTCTTTCAGCCTCGGGAATACCAAGCCTTTCAAATGTTCTTTTTAAGGCCTCGGGAACATCATCCCAACTTCTCGCCTTCCTATTGGGATCCGTAGGTGAGGCGTAGTATATTATCTTATCAAACATCCTTTCAACCTCGGAGAGATCAGGACCCCAGGTGGGCATAGGTCTTCTGATAAAATGCTCATAGGCTTTGAGTCTTATCTCGCGCATCCAATCGGGTTCTCCCTTTATATGTGAAATCTCCTCTATAAGTTCCCTTGACAAACCAGGCTTTCCTATGTATTTATACTCTATTTCATCCCTGAAAGCGTACCTGCTATAATCAAATTCAAGTTCCGGTTGCACTTCTTTACTTTTCGGCATATTCCACCTCCCCTATTAAACCCTCATAACCCTTCTCCTCGAGTTCAAGCGATAACTCAAAACCGCCACTCTTAACTATCCTTCCATCAACCATAACATGGACGAAGTCGGGTTTTATGAAGTTTAGAATCCTTTGATAGTGGGTTATTATAAGCATGGATAGATCTCTATCTTCCTCCTTATACTTAGTAAGAACATCGCCTACGAGTTTTACGGCATCTATATCCAATCCCGAATCTATCTCATCAAGCATAGCCAGTTTCGGTTTTAAAGTTAAAAGCTGTGCGACTTCCGATCTCTTCTTTTCCCCACCTGAAAACCCAACATTCAGGTACCTATCAACGAATTCTTCCATCTTCAACCTACCATAAGATTCCCTGAGAATTTTACGAAATTCAAGAGGTGAGATTTTCCAACCTTTCTCCTGAGCAGCCTTCCAGAGCATCTGAGAAACCTTCACACCCTCTATCTCAAAGGGATGTTGAAATGCCAGAAATATTCCGAGTTTCGCTCTCTCATCTGTTGAAAGCTCTAAAATACTCTCACCCTCAAACAGAATATCACCGCTCTCCACCTTATAGGCAGGGTGTCCCATTATCGTCAAGGTTAAGGTGCTTTTTCCTGATCCGTTGGGACCCATAACCGCATGTATCTCCCCTGGGTTTATACTCAAATTTACCCCTTTCAATATAACATTGCCTTCAACCGATACCACCAAATCTTTAATTTCAAGCATTGCCATAGACGAGTATTATAAGGCTGAAAATTGACTTAAAAGGTCAGGATTTTTATATCAAGGAAGACATCCCATACCCAATAGGAGTACTCCCCCGTATCTATCAAACTGAAAGGTACCTTCTGCATATAAATCTTAGGGTGATTTGCACTCAGAAACAGGGCTGGTACTCCGGAGGTATCATAAGGAACCCTATAAATATAGTTATCGCCTTTGTATCCCAAAAGATTCCTACCCACATTGAACCCCAATCTAATGCTGAAATCCCTTATATCATACTTTATGTAGAATGTCTTAGGGGCGTAGTTGGTATCAAATCTGGTGAAAAGCATATAGTAGATGTTTCCATCATTCACCCACGGTCTTTTATACCACCACTTCGGATAATCCCTTATAGGATGGATTCCCACAACCATCTCAGGATTTTCACCGAATATTTCACCCCATAGAAAACCCAAGGTATTTGCAGCTATATCAACTACACTTATGGGAGTGGTTCTCCATACATAGGTTTCAAACATCTCCCAACCTACGGATAAGGAAGTATAAATACCGTATCTTATGACTAATAGCACATCCTTCTTTTTCAATGCTATTGACAGGTAATAGTAAGAGAAGGCATGAAATTCCCACGAAGATGCTGGTAAATTCTCTATCTCCATTGAAATCGGTTCAATGGGAAATCTTATAGGGCCGACATTTATATTAACGCATTTCAATTCCCTACCATAGGCGTCTATATATTTGCAGGCGATTATCAGGGGAAACACCATAGATTTTAAGGTTGGAAACTTTTCAGATTTAAAATTTCAAGTCATGAAGAGACTTCTGATGATACTCGTGCTATTTGTAGCATGCGAATATTATTCTCCTAAGCCTAAGGAGGAAACCCCTTTAAGTAGCATATACATAAGAACATCATATCCACCTGGTACTCCCGTAATTTTGATGAAAGGGGATAGTGTCGTAGTTCAAGGACAGATAAAGTCCTTTCAGCGGGCAACCTATTGGGTTTCCAAAAAGTACGGAGATTATACCGTCTATCTACCATCCGGGGAGGGGTGTTTTAAAAGAACCGTTGAAATCACCGTATTTGATTGTCCCGTCATTGTAATTGATGATACAATAAGCGATGTTTCATATTCCTGTGAATCCTGCGATTCTATTGCGAGTACAGGGGACACCATAATAGATGTTCTGACCTTTAAGCAACCAGTATCCGTTGTAAAGGATTCAAAATGTCTCAAACTTTTCTCCTCAGGGGAGGTTTATGCTTTCTACGAGGATAGTTTGAAATACGGCGATTACACTCTCATAGTGGGCAACGACACATCCGATATACATTTAACCATAGGAAGTTGCAAATACATTGAACTGCCTTAGAATATCCATCTATGAGTATAGATGCCCTCGTTGTTATGCTTGGAGCATGGAGTGTGACTCTCGTTCTGTTCGTTTGGAGTATGTATATGATACTAAGGAAGAGGAGGAATGAATAAGAAGCCTCTCCTCATAGTGGAATCTCCAACCAAGGCTCGTACTTTGAAAGGGTATTTAAAGGGGGAGTTTGAGGTTGTAGCGAGTAAAGGGCATATAAAGGATCTGCCGAAAAAGGATCTCGGGGTGGATCTCAACACATTCTCACCGAAGTATCAGATAATCAAAGGTAAAATGGGAGTCTTGAAATGGATTAAAAAACTCGCGAAAGGTTCGCCTTATATCCTCATAGGTAGCGATCCCGATAGGGAAGGGGAGGCCATAGCGTATCATCTGGCTGAGGAACTCAAAGATATTAACGGAAGTATAAGGAGGGTTTTATTTTATGAGATAACACCCGAGGCAGTAATGGAGGCTGTAAATAACCCGACGGACATAGATATGAATAAAGTTGAGGCTCAAAAAGCCAGAAGGGTGCTTGATAGGTTGGTGGGATACCTCATAAGTCCCCTTCTATGGAAGAAGTTAAAATGGGGACTTTCGGCGGGTAGGGTCCAAACCGCCGCTCTGAGGCTTATAGTTGAGAGGGAAAGGGAGATTGAGAATTTCGTTCCTCAGACCTTCTGGTACTTCGTTGTTGAGTTTGAGAAGGGTGGAAAGAGATTTAAGGCCGTATCCGAAAGGAAATTTTACGATAAAAAGGAAGCGGAAGAAATACTTGAGAAGCTAAAAGGTTCAGAATATGTAGTTGAGAAATTCATAAGGGAAATGAAAAGACAGAATCCTCCACCACCCTTAAAAACATCAACCTTACAACAAATTGCAAACTCCAAATTCGGTTTCTCAACCTCAAAAACCATGCAATTGGCACAGAGACTTTATGAAGGTATAGAGATAGATGGGAGGAATGTGGGGCTTATAACCTATCATAGGACGGATTCTACAAGATTATCAAACAAAGGAATAAACCTGATAAGAAAGGTGTTATCCTCCTTGTTTTCTAAGGAATATCTGCCTCCGAGAGGAAGAACCTACGGGAGGGATAAAGGTCAAGGGGCGCATGAGGCCATAAGACCCACATACCCAAACATTAAACCTCCGGATTTAAAAGGGAAAATAGAACCTGATCTCTTAAAGATTTACGAAATAATATGGAGGAGAGCATTGGCATCACAGATGTCTCCCGTTGAATATGAGCATAGGAAGGCCTTGATATTCGTTGATGATATAAAGTTTATAGCAGAAGGAAAGGAGATAAAGTTTGATGGATGGTCAAGGGTATGGGAATACAATATACAGGAAGGATTCGTACCTATTTTGGAGGAAGGGGAGGTCTTAAAACCTGTAAATGTTAGGATGGTTAAGGATAAAACTAAACCAAAACCCAGATATACGGAATCCTCACTGGTTGAGACGCTTGAAAAACTCGGAATAGGAAGGCCATCCACCTACGCCACCATAATAAAGACCCTATTCATAAGGAAATATGTTTTTAAGAAAGGTAAAACATTGTTTCCCACCGAACTCGGGAAAAAGGTTTTGGATGAACTTTTGAAATATTTTCCTGATCTCTTTGATTACAAATTCACGGCGAATATGGAAGAAAAACTTGATAAAATAGAGGAGGGTAGGGATACATATATTAACATAATAAGTGCATTTTATAGGGAGTTGCTCCCAAAATTGAAAGAAGCGGAAGGATGAGATTCGCTTTTGTCATGCCTTATTTCTTTAAGGATGGTATAACCGGTGGCGCTGAAAAACAATCCTATTTATTGTCCAAATATCTCGCCAAGGAAGGTTTTGATGTGCATTATATAACATCAAAGTTCGGAAAAGGAGAATCTTACGAAGGTATAAAACTGCATAGAATCCTGGACTTTCCCCACATACTTCAATATCTGGAATATCCTAAGATAATACTGAAACTCTTTGAAATTCAACCCGATGTCGTATTAACCCGCATAAGACACTATTACCTCCCCGTCTCCCTTTATTCCATACTCTCCGGAAGGATCTCCATGTTATTCGTTCCCGAAGATGCCTCCTTGAATCCCTTCTACGAAACCCTAAAAACTTTCAGATTGTTGAGAATCAAGAATTCTCCGATTTATAAATACATATCACTTCTCAATTCGCTCTTGCTGGATATTTTTTCTATAATGGGCATCCTGATTTCACATAAAATTGTGGTTCAGAATGAGTATCAGAAGGAAAAATTGGCAGGGATATACGGAAGGACGGGATTAAAGGTTCCATCCATAATTGATATTGAGGATAGAGAGCCTACGAAGACTGAAAGATTGACAGTATGTTGGATTGGGAACATCAGAGAGGAAAAGAGGGTGGAGATATTGGTTAAAATAGCGGAAAGATTACCATCTTATGAGTTTTATATAATCGGTAGGATTCCTCACAGGTACCGCTGGATTAAGGAATTAAACATAAGAAACCTGAAAGTTCTGGGAGAGCTAAGTTATGATGAAACTCAGGAGTACCTATCACGATGCTGGGTATATATAAACACATCCGAAAGGGAAGGTTTCCCTAATACTTTCCTTGAAAGTTGGATAAACAGGACCCTAATCATAACATTCGGAGCGGATCCGGATGGACTTATAAGCTCATCCTTGGGCGTAAAGGTTGATAATGTAGAGGATGCGATCAGAATCATAAAAGATTTCGCTGAAAATAGAAGTAAGTATCAAGATATTATTGATAGAGCGTACGAGTATGTGATCAAAAACCATTCACCCAAGAGTATATTAACTAACATTAAGAACCACCTTTCCGAATGGTGAGAACTCTTCAAGTATTCTGTGGGCTTCCTTGCACTCTTCAAGAGGTAAAACTTTATGAATTACAGGTCTCAATTTCTTTGAATTTATAAGATTTATAACCCTAAATAAAACTCCTTTACTTCCCATGGTTGAACCTATCAACGAAACCTGCCTATAAAATATATGTCTTAGGTCTATTCTGGCGTCATATCCGCTCGTTGCGCCGTATATAACCACCTTTCCTCCCCACTTGGTTATGTTGATCAATTTCTGTATATTTTCCTTTCCGCTGTGGTCAATAACCAGATCAACCCTACCAACCTTATCCATAACAACCTTTTCAAAATCCTCCTTCTTCCTATTTATAACCAAATCAGCACCCAACTTGTAGGCTTTTTCAACTTTTTCATCGGATCCCACCGTGGTTATCACATACGCCTTGAAGAGTTTTGCTATCTGAACGGCAGCGCTTCCGACACCACCACCTCCGGAGGTTATAAAGACTATATCACCAGGCCCAATCCCCCCCTTTTGAACCACGGCTTGCCATGCGGTTAGAAATACCAAAGGTATGGCGCTCGCCTCTTCAAATGTCAAATCCTTTGGAAATGGAAGGAGATTTTCCCTTGGAATTTTAACGAATTCCGCGTATCCACCCCATACATGTTCCCCCAGGATCTTATACTCTTTGCAGAGATTATCCTGACCCGATAAACATTTTTCACACTTACCACAACTTATACCCGGTGAGATCAGCACCTTTTCCCCAACCTTAACATCGCCAACACCTTCACCCACATCTTCAATTACACCTGCCACATCGCTTCCGAGTATATGGGGAAGTTTCAGTTTCGGATATATACCCCTTCTGACCCATATATCAAGGTGGTTCAACGATACGGCTTTAACCCTTACGATAACCTCACCAGGACCAGGTTTCGGTTCCGGAAGTTTCCCTACCTTTAAAACATCCCTATCGCCGAACTCTTCAATGTAAGCCGCTTTCATCCTTCTATAACCACAACATCCGCAACCCTGTCATCCTCGCTCAGATTTATAAGCCTTACCCCTTTCGCATTTCTGGAATAAAGCGGTATATCTTTCATCTTCACCCTATTCACTATACCTTTTCTGGTGAGTAATATACATTCGTTGTTATCCGAACTTGGAAACCTAAGTAATGCAAAGAGTTTTCCCGAGGTTAGAATCACACCCGTCTTTCTGCCCCGCTTTAATAACGGCACATCGCTCACCTTCATCCTTTTAGCGTACCCTTTCTCGGTTATTACCACGATCTCCTCATCTTCATTAACGGGTAAGGCCATAAGAGGCTCATCCTTTAACGCATACACCCCCACGCTTGATCTGGAAAGTAGAGGTATCTCATCAATCGCAGTTCTGTACCCTTTACCCGAGGAAGAAGCTATGATCACGAATTTCTCATCGTATCTCGGTAGAACGCTTGCCACCCCTTCCTTTGATATACTCGTTCCGTATCTGCCTCCCACGACCTCGGAGAGTTTTATCCTCTTTATACGGGAAGTCTTTGAGAGAACGACGAGTTCGTATTTCTCGGGCGTTTCGGGTATCGCAAATGCCCAAACTACACTCTCACCTTTCGCGAAGTTTTTAAACAGGTTTCTTATAGATTTGCCTTTCGCATTGAACGATGTTTCAGGTATATTGTAAGCCCGAGTCCAGAATGCCGATCCCCTGTCCGTTATAATCATTACATCGCTATGCGTTGAACATTGCACTATGGCCGTAGGTATATCATCCTCATAGAATCTGACAGCGGTCTTTCCGGATGTCCTACGATTGAGGAGCTTGAAAGATTTCAAAGGTAATCTTTTGGTATAACCTCCCTTTGTGAATATCAGAACCACATCCTCCTCTTTTATTAAGGATTCTATATCAAATTCTCTGACTTCACGTTTAAGAACAACGGTTCTCCTCTTGTCCCCGTATTTCCTCTTTATTTCCGAGAGTTCCCCTATCATCAAGTCTTTCAGCTTCTCATCACTTGAAAGTATTTCCCTATACTCCTTTATGTTCCTTTCAAGACTTCTCTTTTCATTGTTAAGTGCGTTCAATTGAAGTTTGGTTAGTGAGGATAGCCTCATATCCAATATGCTGTTTGCCTGAAGCTCCGAGAATCCGAGCTTCAACAATCCACTCCTCGCCTCCTTCACATCCTGAGATTCCCTTATGATTTTTATGACCTTGTCCATCATGTTTATTGCAGTAATAAGACCATTGACGATTTCCAGTCTATGTAGTGCCTTGTTAAGTCTGTACTTTGTCCTCCTTATTATCACCTCCCTCCTGTGTTCAAGGTAGATGTTCAACGCATCTTTTAGATTGAGAAGACGGGGTTGCACACCCACCAAGGCGAGCATATTTATAGAGTAGGTTTTTTGCAGGTTGGAGTACTTTAAAAGTTGATTCTCCACTATCCTCGCATCCGAGCCTTTTTTCAATTCTATAACTATTCTCATACCCTCCTTGTCGCTTTCATCCCTTATATTACTTATACCTTCAACCTTCCCAGACTTAACGAGTTCAGCTATCTGTTTTATAAGGTCGGACTTTTTAACCTCATAAGGTATCTCCGTTATTATGATTTTATTTTTCTCAATGCTGTATTTTGACCTTACGGTTATCTTCCCTTGACCGGTTTCGTAAGCCTTTTTTAAACCGGAGTATCCCAATACATACCCACCTGTTGGGAAATCTGGGCCTTTTATTATATCCATAAGTTGTGATATGGTAGTATCCGGATTTTTGATTAGAGTTATGCAAGCGTCTATGAGTTCCGATATGTTATGTGGAGGTATGCTCGTAGCCATACCCACCGCTATACCCGATGTTCCATTTGCAAGCAGGTTTGGAAACTTGGAAGCCATAATTACAGGTTCCTTGTACTGCCCATCAAAGTTGGGAACGAAATCCACAGTATCTTCATCTATTTCGCCTATAACTTCAAGCGCTATGGGTTTAAGTCTCGCCTCCGTATAACGATAAGCCGAAGGTGGATCCCCATCTATTGATCCAAAATTTCCTTGCCCGTCTATCAGAGGATATCTAAGTGAGAAATCCTGCGCCAACCTCACAAGGGCGTCATATACCGCCTGGTCACCGTGAGGGTGATACTTTCCTATCACCTCACCGACAACCGTAGCGGATTTACGAAAGGGTTTATTCGGGAGGAGATTTAGCTCTCTCATGGCATATAGAATCCTCCTCTGTACAGGTTTCAATCCATCTCTCGCATCCGGTATCGCCCTTCCAACTATAACACTTACAGCATAGTCCAAATAGCTCTCTTTTAATTCGTTTTCAAGTTCAACTTCAAGTAGCTTCATAATTAAAAATGCTGGGGGCGGGACTTGAACCCGCACGGGATAACCCCACCGGATCCTAAGTCCGGCGCGTCTGCCTATTCCGCCACCCCAGCGAGAGAAGGAATTATAAAGTTGAAGTATATCAGACATGCTTAGAAATACCTTTTAACCAATTCAAGCATTTCTTTTAGTGTTTCAAGAACTTTTCTACGCTCTCAAAATTATTATGAGAAATATCAGTGAGCATCTTTAAACAGTCCCATAAATATCTCTTTGCAAGTTTAAGCCTTTCCATTCCCACAAAAAACATTTTCCCCTTTATAATCCCATATATGCTGGGGATATTAATATTTTCCAGCGTAAATGCGTATGTGAAGGCGGATAAAGAGGCCTTAGAGGCCTATAACAAAGGCATAAGTATGCTCTTTACGCAGAATGTAGGCCAGCTTTCGGATGAAGTCCTATTCTACTCTCTGCACCCTTCCGTCGTCTATGTCCTAAGGGATGGAACTCTGCATATAAACGGTGTAAGGGTATCCTTTAAATCAAAACCGAGGTTCATAACGGGAGATATGCAACTTATAACAAAGGTTTCATACTTTGGTAGGAACAAGAGCATAAGCGATATACCCACATACAAGAGGGTTGTATTGAAGGAGGTATATCCGAATATAGATGCAATTCTCACGGCGGATGGTAGGGGAGTAGTTGAGTTTCAGTTTATAGTGCATCCCGGTGGTGATCCTGAGGATATAAGGGTTGAGAGTGATGGGGATATAGTTCAAAGGGAGGAAGGCATATACATCGTCAAGGATGGTAAGGAGGTTGTAAGGATAAGTGGCTTAAAGGCTTATCAAGGAGCTGAGGAAGTTGAGGTTAGGGTGGATGTAAAGGGTAAGGAGGCTAAGTTTATAGTTGATGATTGGGATAGAAAGCATACGCTTGTGATTGATCCTGTTGCAACGGCTATACTGACTTCAAGTGATGAGGATAAATCTAATGCTGTAACTGTAAGCGCTTCGGGTGAGATCTTCTTAGCAGGATACACTTTAAGTTATACGAATTTTTCCGATAGTAGAACGACTTTTGGAAGTGTAAGTGGTTACCAAGATGCTTTCGTCAGCAAGCTGAGCGGTGATTTGGGAACGCATCTTGCCACTGCCATCGTGATGTCCGATCAATGGGACGAAGCCTTTGCCGTGGCGGTTGATAGTCTGTCAAATGTCTTTATAGCTGGATGGACGGGAAATGCCACAAACTTTTCGGAAAGTAGGAATATATTCGGAACTCCAAGTAATTATGATGCATTCATAACCAAATTGAGCTACGACCTAATGACACATTTGGCCACCGCCATTCTTGCATCAACAGGTAGCGATGTTGCTTTATCTATAAGTATAAGTGGAGGAGAAGTCTTTATCGCTGGAAGGGCGAGTTATTATCTGGATTTTCCTGGCTCCGGACCGGTTTTCGGAACCGTGGGTTCCAGTGAGGCGTTTGTGAGTAAGATGAATTCGGATCTTTCCAATATTATCGCAACTGCCATCATAGCCTCCGATGGAATGGACTATGCTAGATCCATCACCTTAGACATGTCTGGAAATGTTATACTCGTAGGATCCACCGAAAATTCATCCAACTTTTCGGATAGTCGTTTAACCTTCGGAACCACGGGAGGATACGATGCATTTGTAAGTAAATTGAGTAATGATTTGCAAACACATATCGCCACCGCCATCTTGGCTTCTTCCTCACGGGATGAAGGTAATTCCGTATTTATAGATGGATCTGGGAACATTTTCGTTGCAGGCTTTACTTATAATTCCAGCGATTTCGCACCGAGCAGAAATGTATTTGGAACCTCCGGTTGGGATGACGCTTTCATAAGCAAATTGAGTGGGGATCTAACGACACATATAGCAACAGCCATTTTAACTTCAAACGCAGGAGATTATGCCTATTCCGTAGTGATAGACAGCTCTGGCGATGTATTCGTTGCAGGCATAACCGGAAATTCCAGTAATTTCGCGCCGAATAGAAGTATATTCGGGACCACCGGATTTGATGACGCTTTTGTAAGTAAGTTAAGCAATGACTTAGCCACGCATATTTCAACAGCCATACTTGCGTCAAGCAGTGATGATATAGCTTACTCCATAGCGTTGGATAACTCGGGTAATATACTCGTTTCAGGAGGAACTTGGAATTCCAGCGACTTTGCACCGAGTAGAGTTATCTTTGGAACTCCCTCTCCTGGCTATTGGGATGCCTTTGTGAGCAGATTACCAAACACTTTGAGTGTTCTGGAAACACCGAAAACCTTAAAGGATGCTAATATAGAAATCTCAAAGGGTAATCTAATATTCAACCTCCGCAACTCCTCCTACTTAGGCTTTGATGTCTATGATGCCTCTGGGAAACTCGTTAAAAGGGTTAGTCTTGGCTATCTGCCTGCTGGAAGGTATGAGTATTTTCTAAATCTGCCTAAGGGTGTTTATACGGTTAAGGTTAGGATAGGTTATGAGGTTAAGGAAATCAAGGGGGTGTTTTAAGGTGAGCAGGTGGAGATAGCTTTAAAGATTCTCGTATCATTTATAGTGGCTTTCTTGTCCTATATTTTAAAATGGATAACGGCAGGTGGCAGTATAATTGTTTTAATTCTCGCATTTACTATCCTTATAAAACTCGGTTGGATATGGGCTTTCCCACCTGTTATGTTTCTAACTCTTGGGTCATTACTGTCAATTTTCAGCGGGAAAAGGGAAAGGAGGAATTATAAACAAGTAATGGCAAACGGACTTATGGCTTTATTATGCGCCTTGGTGGAATTTGAGGGTGGATATTTGGTTGCCATAACCGTCTCCTTTTCGGATACGGTTGCAACCGAGATGGGTTTAAAGTTTGCAAAAAGGACCTATCTTATAACGAACTTTAAAGAAGTTCCAAAGGGAACATCAGGAGGTATAAGTTTTATAGGGACATTTTCAGGTATTATGACGATTTTGATGATGTCCTTATTCGGTTATATTAACGCTCTGGAACCCGTAAGCGTATTCTTGGCATCGTCTGTGGGATTTTTCGCCGATAGTTTCATAGGTGCCACTTTTGAGAATAAGGGATTTTTCGGCAATAATACAACGAATTTCCTATCAACGCTAATAGGTGTTCTATTCTATGTGGTTTTTTTGATAACTTTCAATACGAAGGCGTACCTCTGAACAACCTCCTCCATATATTCGTACCTACCAGTCTTGCCCACATGACCCGATTTCATATCGGTTTTGAGTAATATAGGGTTATTCCCCAGGTTATTTTCCCGTAGTTTTAATACCCATTTGGTAGGTTCCCAATAACCTACTCTCGGATCGTGAAGCCCGGACCAAGCCAATACCGCTGGATACTTTTGAGGTCTAACATTCTCATAAGGTGAGTAGGATTTAATGTAATCGTAATAGGACTTCTCGGAGGGATTTCCCCATTCGTCGTATTCCTGAATTGTTAAAGGCAGCGTTGGATCAAGCATGGTGTTCAACACATCAACGAAGGGCACGATGGCCAAGCATGCGGCGAACAGCTCAGGTTTCAAATTTATAGCCCCTCCTACGGTTATACCACCCGCGCTTGAACCCTGTATAATTATCTTCCCTTTATCTGTCCAACCGTCAATTATAAGATGCTCCGCACACTCCACAAAATCGTAAATGGTATTCTTCTTTTTACCGAGTTTCCCTTCCTTGTGCCACCTTTCACCGAACTCCCCACCGCCCCTTATATGCGCTATCGCGTATATGAAACCTCTATCAAGCAAGGATATTACATACCTGTTAAAGGTCGGATCATAAGGCATACCATAGGCTCCATATCCCACAAGAAAAACGAAGTTTTTCCTATCCCTTTTGACCTTGTCCTTCCTATAAACCATAGATATTGGCACTTTCGTTCCATCATAACTCGTAGCGTAAATCCTCCTTGATTCGTAATATCTCTTATTATAGCCCGGTATCTCCTCTGACCAAACCCTCCGCAGTTTCCCACTCCTTATGTTATATTCATAGATCGTCTTAGGGGTTCGCAGGGAGGAGTATCCCATTCTCAGTTTATGGGTATCGTACTCGTAGTTATCCTGCAACCACACTGCATAGGCTTCCTCTCCAAACCTAACCCTATCACTTTTAAAATCAGGGGTATGTACTATCCTTATGCTCTTGAAACCTTCATGCCTTTCCTCCACGGCGATGAAATCCTTAAAAACCTGAATATCATCAATGGGTTCCCCTTCCTCTATCATCTCTTTAATCTCGTCCGTTTTCTCATCCAAGGATAGAACCTTATAGTTCGGTGCGTTATCGTTGGTAAGTATATAAAACTTTCCTTCACCGTATCTGACCCTGTACTTTATACCTCGTTGCGGTGGGAAGAATTCCCTTTTATAAGGATATATCAATGTTGAAAATGTCGTTTCGGTATTTCCACATTCGGCGAATACGTATCCATACGGGGTTCTATGCAAAAATACGAAGTACGAAGGGTTATCCTCACGAAATATTTCCTCCTCCTTCCCATACATGTCTTTGATCATGATCCTGTAAGGGCGTTTCGTATCTTCGGTTTCAAGAACATAAAGTATCTTATTGTCATTCGTCCAAGAAAACTCATCCCAATGAACCCCTTCTATGGTGTCAAGTATCCTCCCAGTTTCAAGATCCTTTATATACATTTTAAAGTTTTCATCACCTGAAATATCATAACTGAAAGCCATAAATCTCCCATCTTTACTGAATTTTACACCCCCCGGACAGAAGAATTCATGACCCTTTGCGATCTCATTCCAATCCAAAACTCTTTCAACCTTTCTACCCCTCCTTCTCATAACAACAGGATGTTCTTTACCCTCCGAGTATCTGAGAAAATAGAAATATCTACCGTATCTGTAAGGGCATGTATCGTAGGTACCCTTAATCCTGCTTTTGAACTCCTTTAAAAGCTTCCTTTGTAGTTTCTCCGTACCCTTCAAGAACTCCTCAAATCTACGATTTTCTTCGTTTAAGAGTCTTATAACTTTTTCATTCTTCCTATCTCTATCCTTTATCCAAGCGTACTTATCGCTCTCCATAAGGATGGGTATTATAGGGTTGTAATACTCGTTATACTGCCATGTAAATCGTTCCTTCACTTCGCTTTCAAAACCTTTTTAATTTTTCCTCCCGTCTTTACAAAATAAATCTTAGATTTATCGCCTTTGAATTTCTTACCTTTATATATCAACCTCCCATCAACTCCATAAACTTCAACGTAATCGTTGGAATTTATATCTTCGGATCTTTTAGCACTTAATTCATCATCTCTACCGAGAAATCCGCAACCGTTTTCATTACTCGTAGCGTCTATAACAGCCACCTGAGGAGTCGTGTCTCCAACCGCGATTATCTCAACGCATCCATCCATATCTACATCTCCTACGCTTAATGATCTTTGATTACCGACTGGATCCATTTGCCATAGTAGTGTTCCATTAGATGATAACACGTATGTCGGTGTTAGCCATCCATGTGTTATGATTTCAACGCCCGAAGATGAATCAACATCAGCCAGTATAATATCGCTGATCCATTCGTAGTAGCCGATATTGTAGCTCCAAAGCAGGGAACCGTTAGTCCCGTTTAATACATAAATTTTCTGATCATAACCACCAACGACCACTTCAACATTCCCATCGTTGTTTATATCTCCTATTGCAGGTGTTGATTGAATATTACTTCCAGTGGTATATGTCCAAAGCAGGGAACCATCACTACCTCTTAGAGCGTATATCTTATAGTCCCAACTTCCGAAAATGACTTCAGCCAAGCCATCACCGTTTATATCTCCTATGGTAGGTGATGAATAAACATATCCTCCTGTTGAGAAAGACCAAAGCAAAGAACCATCTGTACCTTTTAAAGCATATATGGTGCTGTCGTTACTACCAACGACCACTTCAACATTTCCATCATTATTTATATCTCCTATTGCAGGGGATGATTGAATGTTACTTCCCGTAGTATATGTCCAGAGCAAAGAGCCGTCTGTGCCTCTTAAAGCATATATCTTTCTATCGTAGCTTCCGACGATCACCTCAATGTAATTATCACCGTTTATATCTCCTATAACAGGCGATGATGGTACAGAACCTCCTGTGGTATATAACCATAATAATGAACCATCGGTACCCCTTAAAGCATATATCTTGGTATCTTGGCTTCCAAAAACTACCTCAATCAAACCATCCCCATTTATATCTCCTATGGCTGGTGATGATACTACTTGATTACCCGTAGTATAAGACCATACTATGGAACCATCGGTTCCTTTTAAAGCATAAACATTATAATCCCAACTTCCGAAAACCACTTCAACGGAATCATCACCGTTTATATCTCCTATGGCGGGTGATGTCTGTACGTTGCTACCAACTGTATAATTCCATCGGATATATCTCCCGCTCGTAAAGTTCCCTTTCATAGCCTGTCTTCCCGTATGTTTCCGCGTACCGTTAAACATCTGCCACGAGCCAGAAGCCCAGTTTTCAGGTGGGATACATTTGGTTTGAAAACCGCAATTTTGAGCTTCCATGGATCCTATAAAAGCGCTTAAAATTATTAAACCTACTGCCAATATTTGTGAGTTTTTAATATACCCTTTCATGATACACCCATTATAAATGTAAGAGATAGAGATGTCAAGTAGGGTATAACGATAAGTCTTCTATTCGCTCCTTGGCAAACTATATATTTAAAACACCCTTATCTCAACTATCCTGTCCCTACTCCCCCCGTATTTCGCTCTACTATCCCCATAAGAAACCGCGGACAGCTTTCGCGGATCAACGCCTTTCTTAATAAAGTACCTCACTATGGATGTTGCGCGGGAAGCCGCAAGCTCCCAATTCGTAGGATACTTATCCACATTGGTTTTTATGGGACTTTTATCCGTATATACTGCAACCTGCAATTCGTTGAAACCTTCTTCCAAAATCTCGGAGATCAAACTGTCAAGTTTTGCGCTTCCTTTCTCCGAAATCTCAACGCTTCCAGGCTCAAAGATCTCATCCGATGGAAGTAATATGGTCAATGATGTGTCGCTCGGTATGTTGGATTTTGAAACTTCTTTCAGGAGATTTTCGTTCTCCTTATTCAAATCATAAATCACCTTTTTCAGATTCGGCAATCTGTAAAACCAGAGGTAAGCATTGGAAACCAGACTCAGCAAAAGGAGTATGTAAATCAGAAAGTTTATAACTCTCATTCAACCATCTCTATCGCCATGGCGACCGAACCACCACCACCTAAGCACAGCGCCGCCAAACCGATTTTCCCACCCGTCCTTTTTAAGGCGTATATTAAGGTGGTTAGAATCCTCGCACCCGATGCTCCTATGGGATGACCAAGCGCTATAGCTCCCCCGTGTATGTTAAATTTATTCCAATCCCATTGTAATTCTTTGTGATCAGCGAGAACCTGAGCGGCAAATGCCTCGTTGATTTCAATGAGATCAAACTCATTTATGCTGCCATATCCCAGCTTTTCCATGACCTTCCTTATGGCTATGGTAGGTGCAAAGAACAGATCCTTAGGATTCGTAAAACCGCTGGCATAGGTCAAAACCTTGGCCAAAGGTTTGATGCCGTTCTTCTCTGCAAAATCGGCGCTTGAAAGAACCAAAGCGGAGGCGCCATCCGAAAGGGGAGGGGCGTTTCCTGCTGTAACCGTTCCGTCTTTTTCAAAGGCGGGTTTCAAAGCCGCCAATTTTTCTGGACTGGTATCCCTGCGTGGGGTTTCATCTTCGCTTACCGTAAAACTACCCTTCTTGGTTTTGACTTCCAAAGGAATTATCTCATCCTTAAACCAACCGTTGTCCATGGCCTGAATGGCCTTTCTATGACTCTCATACGCAAGCCAATCCTGTTGCTCCCTCGTTATACCTGCCACCCTCGCGGTATATTCCGCCAGATTACCCATATGAGTGTTTTCAAACGCGCACCACAAACCATCCTTTATCATAAGATCCTCGAGGTTCAACGATCCGTACTTTATTCCCGACCTTATGAAAGCGGCATGCGGGGAGTTGGTCATGGATTCCTGACCCCCTGCGACACCCACCTCAACATCACCGACCTTTATGGCTCTCGTTAGTTGTATCACAGCTTCAAGTCCAGATCCGCAAACTTTATTTACCGTTTCAGCGGGTATGTTTGGGGGAAGACCCGCCTTTAAAGCGGATTGGCGCGCGGGATTCTGACCGCTGCCTCCTTGTATAACCTGCCCCATGATAACCTCTTCTATCAGTTCGGGCGATATACCTGCCCTCCTTACTGCTTCCTTTATAACCACCGCACCCAAATCCGTGGCTTTAAACTGGGAAAGGTTCCCGAGTATCTTTCCTATGGGTGTTCTAACCGCGGATAATATAACAACTTCCTTCATAATCCGTTTAGTTTAAGGGTGATAAATTTCCCGCCTTAGAATTTTCGTTCTTATGTTTCGCATTGATAGGGAAACTTTGAAGCTCCTTGCAATCGGCATTTTACTCCCCTTCGTTTTCTTCTTTCCCGGATATTTACCCGATCATTCCTTTATTATGACGGATTTCCTAACCGCCGCATATCCTTTTCATAAAATGACGGAGTCCTTGCCCCTTCCCAAGTGGGATCCTTATATATTTGGTGGTATGCCTTTCTGGGGAGCGCCTCATGCGGATATGTTTTACATAAATCAGGTTTTTAGATTCATAACGACACCCGCGCATGCCGCCTCTTTATCAATGCTATTTCACTCTATAATCGCTTTCATTTTCTCTTATCTGTATCTTAGGAAGATAGGTGTCAAAGGTCATTGGTCTTTTTCACTCTCGGCTCTCTATTCAACCGCGACTTTCTGGACGAGTTTAGTTTTCAGCGGGCATCTGGCAAAGATGTCTATAATCTGTATGCTCCCGGGTATATTCTGGGCCCTTGAAGGTGTATTAGAAGGAAAACTCCTCTATTCGGGGCTATTGGGTCTATTCGCCGGTATAACCGTAAATGCGGGGCATGCCCAGCTTATGTACTATGCCTTCATAACCGCACTCATATACTCTCTCGGAAAAATTATGGTTCTGATAAAGGAAAAAAATTACAGACTCGTCGCCAAGATTTTACTTCTCGGTATCCTGTCCCTCGGTATATCTGCAATGATCAGCTCCCCTTTCCTGTGGAATCAGATGGAGTATATGAGGGAATTTTCGGTTAGGGGACAGGAAAAGGGGATGGAGTTCGCGAAGAGCTGGTCTTTGGATTGGGCCGATTTCTTTTCAATGTTCTACGGTATGTTTTCCGGCGTCTTTGAGAAGTATTGGGGTTCAAATCCATTCAAAATAAACAGTGAGTACTTAGGTGCCGCTTTGGTGTTTTTCGGTATAGGTGGATTTCTGGTAAATTTCAGAAATTGGAGGGTTATATCCCTAAGCGTATCGGCTTTCCTTTTATTTATATTCATGACGGCAAAGGTCAATCCCCTGTTTCCGCTATTTTACGAATATTTTCCTATGATAAAACTTTTCAGGGCCCAATCCATGGCCTCAGGTGTGTTCGGATTTGTGATCCTCGCTCTGGCTGGTCATTCCTTTAAAGATTTGGAGAAATTCAAAGAGATCATGCCGAGAATCGTTGTGGGTTTGTTGATCATAGGAATACTCCTATTAGTATTTGGGAAATCATTGACACTTTGGGGATACGAGTGGGATATGCAAAGGGAGGCGGCTTACGCTTCCCAATCCTCCGACAGGTTGATTTCCGTATTAAAAACCGTAATCATAGCCGCAGCAATAATGCTTATACTCAGAGGGAAATCCTCGGATATGGCCAAGGCCATATTTATAGGTTTGGTGGGATTCGGGGACAATTTCCTAAGCAAACAACCGTTTTATAAAACCATAATTGAAAGTCGGTACTTTGCATCGGATGAGATAGCGAAGTTTTTCCAGAATCATAGAGGTATATATAGAGTCGTGGATATGGCCTATAAACCCGATGATAACTATCTCGTGCTGTTCGGGGTTCAGTTTGTTGGGGGGCATCATGGCCAACAGATGAAAACCTACCAGAGCTATCTGGGTTGCAAATCCTTGATGTTCAACCCATTGGGTTGCGATAGGATAATTGAAAATCCTGAGATTCTTGATACCTTAGGAGTTAGATACTTCATAGTTCAGAAAGGTTTTAGGGATGCACTTACAGGTTATCCTCAGTTTCAAAGATTTGCCGATTACCTTTCAAAGTATTCCTCCGTTTATTCCAATGGAAAGATAGAGATTCTGGAAAATCCTCACAGATTTCCAAGGTTTTTCCTATTATGTGAGGATAGCGTATTTAAGGATGTCAGAATATTGGATTACTATCCAAAGGGCGGATATTACAAGGTTGAGTTTAATTCTCCGGGAAGTTGCAGTTTAGTGCTAACTGAGAACTTCTATCCTCACTGGAAGGCCAAGGTTAATGGAAAGTATGAGAGTATAAAGATTTTCAGGGGAACGTTTATGTCTGTTGAAGTCCAGAGAGGGAGACACACCGTAGAATTCATATACGACAATCCCAAGGAAAGGTTGACCCTGAGCCTATTTTTCGCGGGTATAGGTTTTAGTTTATTGTTGTCCATAATAGGACTGGTTTTTAAGATATGAGCCAACTTACATATGTTTTTGGTGGTATCTTTTTCCTGAGCTTATTTTTGTATATTTTCTTCCCTGAGAGGATCAAGCTCTGGGTGATCTTAGGTATGTCCTCAATGTCGGCATCGTTAATAGGATTCTGGGGATATAAGGATCCTTATATAATCGCAGCCTTCATAGTGAGTTTGATTCTGGGAATCGTAGGTTCCCTCATAAGAAAATGATTTTCTCCATCCGTATAACCCATTTTTTAATTCCTAATCAGAAGACTTGAAATCGTAAAGTATATGAACAACGATGTTGCATCCGATATCGTGGCGATGAGAGGGGAAGATATTGTGGCTGGGTCTATATTAAATAACTTTCTCGCTATAAAAGGGAGAAACATGCCGAGGTAGTTGGAAACCACCACTATGACAAACAGGGATAATCCCAATGAAAGCGCTATGAATGCATTCGTTCCTCTGAATAAGGCGTTTAATACTCCCACCAAACCCAATATAAATGCCATAATAATGATAGCCAGACCTTCTTTCAATATAACTGTAAGTATTTCCTTAAATCCTAAATTTATCTCGCCGGTGGCCATCGCCCTAACTGTCAATGTCGCAGATTGGGAACCCACATTCCCACCGGCCGCCATTAACATAGGAATGAATGTCGCTAATATAGTGAATTTCTTCAACTGCTCCTCATAACTATGCAATATCTGAGCAGCAAAGTTTTCCATAACGAGCAATAGGACCAACCAAACCACCCTCTTCCTCACCCGTGAAAATGTATCTATCATAAAGTATCTATCTTCAACGGGTTCAATAGCCATCAACTTCTGTATATCCTCCTCAGCTTCCTCCGATATGACATCAACGATATCGTCAATTGTGATTATACCGACCAATCTATTATCTTTATCAACCACAGGTATGGCATAGAGGTCGTAATCGGCAATGATTTTGGCGGCCACTTCAACAGGTTCATAGACCGAGACGCTCGGAGTGGGTTCTATGATGTTTATTATGGATACATTTTCGTCAGCCTTTATGAGCCTCGGGAGCTTTACATAACCCTTGAGCTTCTGTTTCTCATCAAGGACATATATATTCAGCATCAATTCATCCGATATATCCATAAGTTTAAGCTTGTTCAACACCTGAGACACCTTATCCGTATGATAACACCATGCAAAATCCGTGCTTATAAACCTACCGGATGAGTTCTCAGGGTAGTTTAATATCTGCAATGCAACTCTTCTCTTTTCATACGGAAGCAAGGACAGGATTCTCCTAACGGTTTCAGGTGGGAGTTCCTCAAAAAGACAAGTCCTGTCATCCGGATCCATCTGCTGGATTATATTCGCTATCTGTTCATCCGAAAACCCTTTCAATATCTTATCTATGTTTGGACCTTCAAAGAGGGAAAGAACATCCGCCATCTTTTTACTATCAAGTAATCTTAAAACCAGTATGGCTTCGTGCGTATTTAAGTTCTCAATTATATCGGATATTTCCGCCGGATGTAGCTCCGAGAGAAGGGTCTTTATGGGTGCCAGCTCGCCCCGTTTTATATGCTCCTTTATCTCAGGTATGAGGAGATGTGCTATATTCATATACTTATGATTTTAAGGGCGTAGTTTTGCCGTCCATATAAACAGCAGTCCCGGTGAGGATGCTATTATATTCGCCAAATAGTACAGAACCGAAATTAGAACAGCCCCTTCATATCCCACATAGTGTCCCATAAGATAAACGAATCCCCCTTCCCTTATACCTATACCACCTATGCTTATGGGAATCATGGTTATCAGATTCACCAAGGAGGTATATACGACGGTTTTGATAAAAATCAGATCAAATGCCGGATTTATGGTTCCTATGGATACACCTATGAAGTATGCTCCCATCCCCAAAAAACCTTGCATAACGAAGGATATTAGAAAACCAAAGATCACCAGATATATGTTTTCCCTGTAATGGTCAAAGGATCTTAAAAACCTCGTTATCCTTTCTCCGATCCTGAAAATCCCGATGCCACCGAACATATTTATCGCTATCCCTCTCAATCTCCTGCTGAGTATAACAACGGAAAATGTGAAGGAAATTATCAATCCAAAGATTATAAAGCCCCCTATGTGTCTCATGGTTTTACTCCCCATCAGCATGGCCATGGTTGCTAATGTTAAAAGCGCGAGGAAACCTACCATCCTGTCTATAAAGACTGATGCGAAACTCTGAGACTTGGAGCCACTCTTTACTCCGAGGTACAACCCTCTTATGAGATCAACCCCAGCACCCGCTGGAAGAAACATCCCGTAAAACAACGCCCCGAGGGTTATAAATATCGCTCCAAGAGGGGATAGAATCTTAGGTTCGGTAAATATATACCACCTGTATCCGGATATAGCCAAACCCATAAAAACGCAAAGGATCCCAATGCCGTACATTATCGGATTTATTGATGCCAAGAGTTTTAAAATCTCTTTGAGATCAACCTTTGAGAGTACGAAGATAAGCGCCATTGCCGTTATGAAGGTTCTTATGAAAAAATCCAAAATCTTACGGTATTTCACAGTAGGATTTTATGAAATCTTCAAACAGAAAGAGCCCTTTGATCACATCCTCGGAGACCAAAAACCTGTTGTTTTCGGGTAACTTTCTCCTTATATCTCGGATGCTTTTACTCATTAGAAGGTATGTCCAGAAACCCCCAGGATATGTAGGTGTAAAACCTGCATAAAGTCTGACATAGGGAAAGTATTTCCTCGCCAAATTATAAACCTCCTTTATCTGCTTAGAATAAAACAACGGATTCCCCACCTGCATGCACGCTATCCCACCTTCATCAAGGCAATTATGAACGGCCTTTATGAAATCCTCCCCAAACAACACCTTAGCGGGGCCGACTGGATCCGTTGAATCCACTATTATGACATCCCATTTATCACCTTCCTTAACCACCTTCAATCCATCATCTATTCTCACACTCACCTTATCGTCCTCAAAGTACCTCTCCATTTTTAGATGTTCGTATGCCAATCTAACGACCTCCTTATCTATCTCGGCGACCAAAACCCTATCAACATCGTATTTCAAGATCTCCCTTAGACTTCCCCCATCACCCCCTCCAACTAAGAGGATATTTCCTACGCTTTCGGAGAGTATCATGGGAGGATGTACCAAGGATTCGTGATAAAAGAACTCATCCTTTTCCGTACTCATCACTAAGCCATCCAAGACGAACACTTTTCCCCAGAATTCATTTTTAAACAGGAGTAAATTCTGATACTCGCTTTCCTTGCTCAACAGAATATCCTCAACTTCAAAAAAAAGGCCAGAAGATGGGGTGTGAAATTCCTTAAATGTCATTCTTGGCTTGTCCATATAGCCACTCCTGAGAAGACACATGTGAAACCTCTTTCGGCGATCGCGTCTTCGCCTACGGAGAGGATCTCCTTAACTTTTATATTCCTATCCTCCATAGCCTTTAAACAAAGCTCCTCGGCTCTTCTGATGAGATTCTCCTTACTATCCTCCCCTTTCACCTCCATTATAACCCCTATGTCTTCTTCGTTTTCAGGAAGAGCCACTGCAACGGCTGAGCCTATCAGGGTTCCCTCAACATTTGAAGAGATTTCGGTATATGCTATGGGAAGGATCTCTCCTTTCTTTAAATCAATAGTCTTTCTAAACTCCGCTTTCGGCGGCAATATACTTGAAACCTTCAAAAGGTTGAAATCGGAAAATCCGGCTTCCCTCAAAGCCCTATCAAATGCGAGTATATATTCCTCCGCCCTACCGACTCCACTCCCAAGCGTAAAGAAAACCTTACGATTCCCAGATAGCAGGGTTATCATCCCTCAATACCCTCCCGTTTTTGAGGTTTTCTATCATATACCTCGGCAATTTAAATATGGCGTAATGCATGTCGGGTGTGTAGAATTTAAGCTCCCCTTCAAAGTCGGAGATAATATCTCTAATCCTCCCAGCATTTACATCTTCGGGATCCTTACCCTTACTGGCTATCGTAAATGCCCAATCCATCTGAAAGGAGAGAATAAAAGTATGATATACCTTGACCACGGGGAATATCTCCTTTAAAGTTCTATAAATATGCGGATATAGGTTTCCGTAATACACATCCGCGCTGGCGGATTGTACCACAAGAACACCCTCATCGGACAATCTATCGTACACGCTCTGATAGAACTCCTTGGTGAATAACATAACGGAAGGACCACCTTCAATGGGCTCCGTCAGATCGCTTATAATAACATCAAATTTCTCATCGGTGTTCTCTATATATTGCCTCGCATCCGTAAATATCACTTCTGAGCGCTCATCATAAAAAGCCCCTCTATGCCACTCCGGCATATAAGCCTCACAAAGTTTTACGAGTTGCTCGTCTATATCAACCATAACCGCCTTCTTCACAGGATACCTTAAAACCTCCCTCAAAGTCGCACCCTCACCTCCCCCTATTATTAAAACCTTTTCGGGAGATCCATGCGTTATCATAGCGGGATGCACCAGGACCTCGTGATATACGGCCTCATCTATTTCGGCCGATTGTATCTTCCCATCTAGGAAGAGGGTTTTTCCAAAGGATTCAAGTACCACCATATCCACCTTCTGATATGCGGTTTTACCGTGGTATATATGTTCCTTTATCCTGTAAAGGTAAAGTATGTGATCCGTATGTTTCTCAACCACCCAAATTCCTTCTATTACCATAGTTGGGGATTGTAAAGTGGAACACCTTTAAAATAGACGGCCTACCGTGAAACCAAGGATTTACTTTACGATTATGGCGATAGTATGGCTCGTAATATGCGGTCTACTCCTTCAATGGAGCGTGGTTATGTATAAGTCCTTGGTGTATAATGTATCGCCGATCTCCTTCGCTCTAAACAACATCCTCAGATTGTTCTTCGGTATCTTGGCGTTTTTTGCGGGTATATGGGTTTTTAATAGGGGCATTGATAGGTACGCGGACATCGTATTGTACGCGAGTGTGGGTCTCCTCATATTGACATTGCTCTATGGTAGGGCTTTTGGAGGAGCGACGAGGTGGATTGAATTCTTAGGTTTTTCATTTCAGCCTTCCGAATTCGTTAAGTTCGGTTTGATCGTATATCTTGGGAAGGTTTATTCTTATGAAGGTTTGGGAAAAGTTTCAAGGGTTTTCTGGAAATCAATGATCATCACTTTCGTTGTAGCTTTACTCGTTGGATTGCAACCGAACATTTCAACCGCCATGATAATGAGCCTATCCGTTTTCCTACTCTTATGGTTCCTTGGGGCGAAGATCTTTCAGATCCTGACCTCATCCGGAATACTTCTACTTCTATTCTATATAGCGTACAACACATTTCCCCATGTTAAGGAGAGGATAGACATATATCTTGGGAGAAGCGATAATCCGAGGGTTGCCCAGGTTGTGCAGTCAAAGGTCGCAATATTGAGCGGGGGCGTATTCGGTAGGGGTCCCGGTCAGGGACTTCAAAAGTTGGGTTATCTACCTTCATCCGACAAGGATTTCGCGTTCTCTTATATTACGGAGGAGTACGGGATTTTAGGTTTTCCGGCGGGTGCTTTGTGGATAATGATTATGATTCTACTTATAACCTGGAATGGTTTGTGGGCGGCCTCAAAGATTGAGGATGAGTATAAAAGGTTCCTGGTATTTGGGTTCTCCTTGATGCTCTTTATGTTCTCTTACACGCATATAATGGTCAATGTGGGTATCTTACCTCCAACGGGCCTCCCTTTACCGTTTGTGAGTTATGGTGGTTCTTCCTTGGTTTCTTCGTCTTTTGCCGTTGGATACATACTTAGAGGCATAACGGAAGGGTACTCTTACTCTTAAATCCTTATTATGTTCTCCTTGCTTATTATATCCTCCACGAGTTCGTCATGCGTAACCACCACGATCTGCACATTTTCCTCTTTGTGCAATTTGCTTAGGATTCTCCATACGGACTCCCTTCTCTCTGAATCGAGATGGGTGGTGGGTTCGTCAAGCATTATGAGCTTTAAGGAGTTGCCTATGCATCTTCTTAGCGCGAGCTTGTAAGCCAGACCTAGGGCTGTCCTTTCCCCACCGCTCAAACCCGCCATATTTACCGAAAGCGAGTTCCCCCTTTGAACTTTAACCCCTTCCAATGTGTAAAATACCGGTTCAAAGTTTTCATCAACCTCTATCTTTACATATCTGTTAGAAAATCCAAACATATCTATGAAGTATTCGTTTAATATCCTTTCAAACTCCCTTTTTAGCGTAAGTATGAAGTTCCTGCGCGCCCTCTCCACATCCGAAATGAACTTCTCAATGTTTCTCATCTTTAAACCTGCCAAACGGTACCTCTCATATCCTTCCCTAAGTTTTTCGTAATTACTTTTAACTTCATAATAAACTCTCAAAAGTTCGTCCTTTTCGTGCTGCATTGATTGAAGCTTCCTATAAAGTTCCTCTTCCTCCTCCATGTAATTCTTCAATGATTTTTCAAGGGTTTCTATATCCTTATCAATATCCCTCATCTCTTTCAACACACTTTCAATTTCGGAAAGTTCCTTCTCAATCTTCTCCAACTCCTTTTTCTTTCTGATATACTCCTCGCAGATCACTATCTGTTCATTTACATCCTCAACTTTATAATTTATAAACTTCATCATGCCATTTTTTTCAGGAATTCTTTCCAGTTTGTTCTTAGCGTACTTATATTTCGCATAACTTTCCTCCAAAATTTTTAAATTCTCAGAATATCTCTTTTCAATCTCCTTACTTTCATTTTCAAGTTTTTCCAAATCGTTCCTCAATTTTATTCCGAGGCTTTTGATTTCACTCAGAACGCTCGTAGGTTCTTCAATGAACCTTGAAAGCCATGATTCAATAAAATCTTCTATATCTCGCAAGCTTTCGGAATAGCTGGATATCTGAGATAGGAATTCGTGCAACCTGCGTAAATTCTCCCTTTCCTTGTTCAACGACGATATTCTCTCGCCAAGTGAAGCTTCCTTTTCTTTGAGGATTTTCAAAATCTTCCTCGTATCCTTTATCAGCTTCTCCCTCTTTTCCGGAGGTAAAGGCTCCTCACAAACGGGACAAACACTTCCGCTGCTCAGAAGACTCTCCATCTTCTTCTCATAATGTCCTTTATCCCTGATCACCTCCTCCTTTTCCCTTTCAAGTTCGCTCATCATCCGCTCAATGTCGCGCACATCCGCTTTAAGATTCTCCTCGGATATGTTTTGTAAGCATTTATAGGCGTTCTCAAATATCCTATATATAACGCGAAGGGCATCCAATGTCCTTTTCAACCCGTTTATCTTTTCGGTTTTTTCACTTTTGATTTTCTCGTATTCACTCCTTAAACTCTCGTACTTTGCGGCATCCTCCTCACTCTCCCTCAACTCATTCCAATACTTCAAAAAATCCCTTAATTTTTCAAGATATACTATATCCGTAGGTAAATCCTTCAAAATCCTGCCCTCCAATTCCTTCAAATCTTTAAGAGCTTCCATCTTTCTCCTTTCCAGATCCATCTTACGGGCATTCAGTCCTATCTTTTTATCCCTTATTCTCTTTAAACTGTCCAATTCATTTTGTAATTTTTCCTTTTTCCCCTTTATCTCACTTAGTCTCCTCTCTGTGTTCTTCTGAATCCTTTCAATCCTCCTTATCTCACACCACCTCGTATGATTCTCCACCCTCAGAAGCTTCAAATCCTTAGCGAGAAGGGTATCGTTGCTGTAATTTAACTCTTTGAGTATTCCCTTTCTTTTATTTTTGACATCTTTGTAGATCCTTTCGGCGGATTTTATAACCTTATCGGGGAAATTTACGCCCATGTATTCTTTCATTTCATCGTACAGACTTTTACCGAACTTATCCAAACTCCCCTGCTTTATGTATCCTAAGAAATCAAACTTTTCTTTGCTCTCCGGAAACCCCAATATCCTCCTTAGCATTCTCAACCCATCGGGGACATATTTATTATCCTTATAAACCCTTATGATCTTTGGCGAGTAGGACAATTCCACCTTCCAACCGTATTCCAATTCAAGGACGATCCTGAAACCGCCCTTTACTCCCCTACGAACATAGTTTTCACCGAAGCTCTCCTTATCGGCGTACAGGGTTTTACTTATGGCTTCAAGTATCGTACTCTTACCGGCGTTATTCCTTCCCAATATAACCGTGAAATCCTTAAACTCCCTGTTAAAATCTATATGTGCCTTAAAATTCCTTAAATGCACCCTTTTAATCATGATTCACGAGGGAGATAACCCTATGTTCAATCTCATCCCTGACCTTACGATAAAACTCTATATCCTTACCTATGGGATCCTCTATTCCCCATACCAGAACTTTTTTGCCCTTAACCATTGGGCATTCTTCATCGCTACAAACCAGAACAACCAAATCCCACTCAACCTCCGGAAGTTCCCATATACCTTTTGATTTTTGAATGGATATATCTATACCCTTCTCCTTCATAACCTCAATGGCAAATGGATGAACGAAACCGGCGGGCCTGGAACCCGCTGAGAATATTTCCCAACCTTTTAAATATTTCCTCGCAAACCCTTCCGCCATCTGGGATCTACACGAATTCCCTACACAGAGAAAAAGAGCCCTTTTCAAGCGAGAATTATAAAGGTGTGTTGTTTCAGCTTTATAATACCCTCCTCAACAAGGAGGTGGAATTATGAATAGGGCTTACTTAATTATCAGCGTTTTTCTGACATCTGCATGGCTATTTGTAGGATGTAAGAAGGAGTCAGGTAGTCAATGTCCTCAATGTCCCACCTGTCCAGAAACCCCTCCTCCCCTTGGTGGAAGTCCTACGATAATTTCAAAAACTGCTACAAACATGGGAGCAGATCTTAAAATAGTCTGGAATTCCGTAGAGAACGCACAAGGATACAAGGTCTATTGCGATGGGAATCTGATATGGTCAGGCACGGATACCACATACACCATACCGGGTACCTACTCTGTATGCCAAATTGTAGAGGTTTCCGCATATAATAGCGGCGATCAGAGAAGCACATTTATAGATCTAACACCCAGATCTGGCTCCATCAGCGGATTGGTGTCTCATGATAGTACTGGTAATCCTTGGGTTAAGATAGACTTTACAACGGGAGATATAAGTTCAACTCAACAGAGTAGCGTTGATCCGAATGCGGCTAATACCGGATGGTTCATATTCTACAATAACGCTGGAACTCCTGAATTCAGGGATGCATCCGCTACTTCCGTAGGTCAGGCGAAGATGGAAATGGCATTTACCACTTCAAGCAGCGGCAGCTTAGCTCCAGGTACGGGTAATTATAACACCATAAGAGCAATTTCCAGCGGCGGATATTACTTCTTCTGGGCGGATAATACTTCAACGGGGTATGGTAATATTGATGCCAACGATTACTTCGGCGTGATCAAGGTAACGAGTTTAACCGGAAGCGGTCCTTATACGGCAAATCTTGATATATATGTGCAGCTGAATGTTCCCGGTCTCCGCTGGGTGCCAGGGGTTCCGTAAGAGCCCAGGAGGTTGAAAGTATGATGTTTATCTTTCAACCTTATGCGGGATTATCTTATTTCAGTATGGATAATTGGAACGAATATGTTCATTCTCTTGATAGTGCATTTACCGAGGATGGTGTTCAGCATTCCATAGATAGAGTTTCCCATATACCGGAGTACGGTCTTATATCAGGTGTAGGAATCAGAAACTTCCTATTCCTCATAGATATCCGTCCAGTCTCTTTGAATAGGAAAATATGGGCTAAGGATCCTGACTGGACCTACACCCTAAACGCGAATCTCTCAGGCGCCATCATAGGCGCGGTTATAGGCACAAGAAAGAATGTAGGTCCCGTAGAGATTTCGGCATATACGAGACTCCTATACCCCATATTAAATCTGTCGTGGAATGAAACCTGGTTTGGCTGGTTTGGCAGCTTTAAGTTAAACGCATCCATGAGACCCGAGAGGACGGTGGGTGGAGGTTTTGCCATTGAAGTTGCGTATAGGATTCACCGCATACTGAGCATAGGCCTTAGCGCTGGATACGATCACCTCGTCCTTAAAAGGTATAAGGGGAAGGCAAATATGAGTGGAGATTGGGGAATAGATACAACATATAATGCTGTTCTTATTTACTACAATGATGGTGAAAGCATATATGTATTTCCTTTAGAGGAAGTAGAGGAAGAACCTTATTGGCCTTCCAGATATTCCCAATATTTCAAAGATAATCTCACAGGGGCGCGATTGAGGTTTTTCATAAGGATAAACTTGGGAGGTGGGAGATGATCTACCTGGGACCCATATTTTACGGTGGTATTTCTCCCGCGGAGATGTTCCACTACGATACATCTTACAGTTCTTACAGTGAAGAATACTACCGAATGGATTTAGGTAAGGTCTTCGGTGGCGGTTTCAAGATGTACTACTCTTGGCCTTTGGGTTTTCAATTGGGCTTCACTTTTAGATACGATGTAATGCTCCTTAGATGGGATTATAAAAGTGTAGTTGGTGGATACATTGACGAGGTATATACACATATAGATATATCTTCCATATTCATTGAACCTTTCGCGTCTATGGAAATCGCTCTTGGTAGGGTTCTGATAAGGACTTCAATAGGTGTTCCTGTTGTATCTTCCCGCGCGAAATACGAGGATGAAAAAAAGAATACTTACCAGCTTAACTCTCCTACCGTTCTCGGTTTTAGTCCAGCTATCTCCCTAAGGTTCCCTATCGGAAGGGTTGTTCCTTACATCTCGCTGGCTTATCCTATCGTTAGTACCAAAAACTACAAAGGAAAGGATGAAAAAGGAAACGATATTTTCCTTGGCAAAGGTTTAGTTCTACTTACGGAATGCTCAATAGACTGTAAAAAGTTTGACCTCTCTGGCCCCCGTCTAGGATTAGGGATTGATGTGAGGGTATGGTGATATAGTACAATAGTTCGTAAAGGTGAGGTTTATCGTCATCCGGTAGGTTGATTCTTAGGGGCAAGAGCGGGGTTGTTCTTCCAAGAGACGCTTATTTCGTTAAGGCAAAAGATATGGTCTTTAAGTTTATAGTTAGATAGAGGATTTTATCAGGTGCCCTCTGACAAGTCTTTACACCTTATAATATCTATCTTATGCTTCTTTTGATGCTCATAAATGATCCTGTTGTAAT
>WGFI01000103.1 GCA_015492295.1 Caldifarciminota bacterium | reverse complement strand
GTATATCCATAAATTTTAATAAATTACCAAATTGTTTAAGAAACTTGTGGAAAGTTAATAATTTTTGGATATTATAACAGATAAATAGTTAAATAATGCAAATTATGATTATTTACATAAATAAAAATTCATTATTAGGGTCAGCCGGGCTTTTACTCTCGTATAATTTCAGGGTTGAGGTACCCGGTTATATTAAACTATCATAACATATCAAAGGTTCCTTATGCCGCTGGGAATTGGGTATTCCCTTTTATGTTTAAAAGACATATAAGGAGTTTTTTAAAGAAGCTGAGACCTGGAAATCCCCATTATCCTACGGATCTAAGGGAGGATGAATTTTTAATAACCTTTGACGATGCGCTTGAAGGTGTGTATGAGTACGCATATCCGATTATGGATAACTACGGAATAAAGGGAATCGTATTTGTTATCGTTAATTTCATAGGAAAGAAGAATGTATGGGATGCTAACTTCGGATTTCCTATATATCACATGAATGAAAAACAGATAATTGAACTCAGCGATAGGGGTTGGGTTATAGGTTCGCATGGGGTGAGTCATAGGAGTCTTGAAGGGTTGAATGAGAAGGAGATTCTATACGAGCTTGAATATTCAAAGAAGTACTTGGAAGATTTGACGGGAAGGCGCGTTGAACATTTTGCTTATCCGTTTGGAATATGCTCTAAGAGAGCGAAAGATATGCTGATGAAACTTGGATATAGGTATGCATACTGCGGAATAAGTAAGTATAAAAAAGATTTTGATAGGTATTCAATACCGAGGATACCCATATTTATAACGGATATTTTCATAGGTTTGAAGCTTAGGGGATTTTCTTACTATCTTGATAGGATATTCACCCTACCCTCAAAGCTGACGCCGATTTATCATAAACTATCTCGTTATAATATACACGAGAGTGGCGGCGGACATGAGCAAGGAAAGGGTTGATAGGATTTCAGGATATGTTAAAAGTACCCTACCAACATATATGGCATCCCCCGGTGAAGGTTCGTATTCCAAGGGAACTTTAATAAATTTATTTCCTTTAAACTTTTTAACCGCTATATTTTTTCTATTAGCCCTCTCCGTAAAACCCCCTGCCAAGTTTATATAATCCGCGACCGTTAAACCCACCTTATATTCAACGCTCATAGGGTTTCTAACCTCGCCGACGACCAAAATGTAATTCGGATAACTCGCAAACTCCAAAGTATCTCCTGAATGCACATCCTCGTACAGGTTCGCCTTCTTCCCATTGACCTTAACTTCAAGTATTTTATCAATAACATGAGAATATCCGGACTTCCAAAGTATATCCACAACTCTATCTCCAACATTGTACTCAACAACTTTTATCAATCCGTTCGTGAAGAACCCCCTTATATATACGATACTGTCGGTCCTCGGAATGAATATACTGTCTCCGTTCTTTAATAAAGGGTTGTTCTTTAAGTCCCCTCTAAGTCCTTTCCACAAAGACAAAATTCTTCCATTGAATATGATCCTGCTTAATGCCGAAAAAGGCAATACATTGTCCCCTAAGACAATATCGGACAGTCTCATCAATGAGGAAACCTTTACAGGACCGGCCACCTTAACATTACCATAAACATACACATAGAATTCGGAAGGCTTTACAAGATCCAAGGATACAAATTCAATACTCGGTACATATCTTTTCAAGGACTTAAAAATGACCTCGCCGGCTGAATCCATATCCAAGCCGGCTATCTTAATCTTGCCGACCTTTGAAGTGGGGTTTATAAGTATAGGGAAATACCCTTTACCATCCACATATTCAGAATAATCCCAAACCTTCACGCTTTTTGAATATACGCTTACCCTCAACATATCACCCTCGTTTATGGTATAATCCTTGGGTACTATGAAAATCCTCTCTTTGATCTGCGGGATCGTATCGGGAGGGAAGGACAATAAAAATATCATCTTCTACTTATGAGCAGATAGGTATTTACCAGTGTAGCGAGAACACCCACAAAGGAAGTTGCATAGAATATCAAATCTTTAACCGTAAACAGAGTTCTATCAACATATATTATATCTCCCGGCATTGGGATATAACTATCGTCAATTTTGAACCTTTTCCCTTCGCGTGTTATTAAAGTGTATCTTCCAATAACGGCGTTATCCTTAAATCCACCCGCCTGTGATACATAGTACGCTGCGGGGGCCATGGGGACGAAAGGTAAAGGCTGAGGATAATTAACATACCCAGATACATACACGCTGTCGGAATGAACTATAGGCAATATAGTATCACCCACCTTAACGGTATAATCACCATCAACCTTCTTAAATCCGTTCCTCTTTATCACGAAACCCTTGGGTTTGTAAGATAAATCCAGAAATGTGGCTTTCCTGAAGACCGACAATACGCTTTCTCCCTCATCGCAATTGACAACCTCCGCGCCCTTCACAAACACAACGCAAAACGAGCTATCCCTCAAAACCTCTATCCTCATATTGGGTTTTAAAAGGGGACTTTCGTATATATCTCCTGAGGAATACATGTTTTTGAGGTCAATGTAGAAGGATGTGTCTTCGTATATTATGAGAAACTTATCCCTCGAAGCGTTAGGTTTTAGCGGAACATATTTCAGGACATCGTGCAATCTCATAAGACCATCAACATATATGCTCGTTATATTTGAAACCTCACCCTCTATCACAACCGGGAAAACCGCGGGGGATTTTAAAAACACATGAATCCTGTACCCTCGTAAATACTTGGAAAATTTCCTGTTGAGATAAGATTTCAATGAATCGTACCTTATATCCGATATCTTTATTGATCTCCCCGTTTTACCAGTTGGAAAATATATTGGGATATAACCGTCGTAATCCACGATCGTTTCATATTCATAAGGAACATCACCGGATATTCGCACGATAACCACATCCCCAGCTGAAAATGTGTAATCCTTAGGCGGAACGATCAGGGTTTTTTCTGTTATGATAGAACGAACCCTTAGGGTATCGTAAATCGTGGGTACGGCGGAAAAAGGATAACGAATCTTACCTTCCTTTTTAACCTCTATCTTTGGAATCTCTCTCCTTTCCTCCTTGCCTACCGTAAATTGCACTATAAAAAACCATATCATAGCTTCTTTATCTCCTCAACCAAGGCATCAAGGAGTTCGTTCTCTTTTAACCTCTTCACGGGTTTTCCTTTTATGAATAGGATACCCTGACCCTTTCCAGCCGCTATGCCTATATCGGCCTCCCTCGCCTCACCCGGACCATTCACCTCACAACCCATAACCGCAACCTTCAAATTCTTATCTATACCATCAAGCGCCTCCTCAACCTTCTCAGCCAGATTTATTAAATCTATCTTGGTCCTTCCGCATGTGGGGCATGCTATGAGCATGATACCCCTGCTTCTTATCTGCAACGCTTTAAGTATCTCCCAAGCCACCCTCACCTCCTCAACGGGATCCGCGGTCAGTGAAACCCTAAAAGTATCCCCTATACCTTCTGCCAACAATGTACCTATGCCTATCGCGGACTTGATTATACCACTCTTGGGTGTTCCAGCCTCAGTCACGCCCAGATGCAACGGATAATCTATTAGTTTAGCCACCTTCCTGTAAGATTCTATCATCTGAGGAACATAGGCGGATTTGACGGAGACGACTATCTTATCAAAACCTTGATCCTCAAAGAACCTAACCCATCTGATCGCGCTTTCAACCAGAGCATCCGCATTGACACCCTTGTATTTATCTATGAGGTCCATCTCCAAGGATCCCGCGTTGACTCCTATCCTTATAGGTATATCGTTGGCCTTAGCCGCCGCGATGACCTCCTTCACCTTATCAAACCCCCCTATGTTTCCCGGATTTATCCTTACCTTATCCGCTCCCGCATCTGCCGCCATGATCGCTATCTTGTAATCAAAATGAACATCAGCAACTATCGGAACCCTACCCTTAAAATGCTCAACTATCCTTCTAAAACTCTCAACGGTTTTCCTTGTAGGTACCGCCACCCTTACGATTTCGCAACCCGCCTTAACCAATCTCTCAATCTGCTCTATCGTCGCTTCAACATCGTTCGTATCGGTTGTTGTCATAGATTGTACTGCAATGGGGTTATCTCCCCCGATCTTTATATTACCGATTTTAACTTCACGGCTCTTCCTCCTTTTAAGCATAAACGAGTATTATAAACCCGAAGAACTCAGAACATGTGTCCTAAACTTATATAAATCCTCCCCCTATCGGTTTCGGATCTATCCTTCAACTTTATCGCCCAATCGAGTCTGATAGGGCCGATGGGAGTAAAATACCTTATACCAAAACCCGTAGAATAGGCGCTGAAACCGTCGAGCCTTCCATAATCAAAGAGTATCACGAAACCCCAATCCCTACGAAATCTCCTCCTGATCTCGTAGTTTATTATAAGGATTTGCCTACCGGCCTTACATATACCACCGTAGCACTTGGGGAGATCCGGACCTATGGAGAATCTGTCATAACCCCTGATCTGACCCTCACCTCCCAAGGTGAATAGATCTACCACAGGCAAACTATCGGATCTCCCATAAGGTAATATACCACCTATATATACCCTCAAAGCCCATTTCCAGGAGGAAAGGAAAAACCTTTGGTAAAATGACATATCCGAGATCCACTTAACAAAATCGTAATCTCCAAAATATCCCAGTCCGGCTTCATTTAAGGAAAATCTGAGCAAACTTCCCCAATTAGGATCAAATATATCATCCCTGAAATCCAAATTCAACCCCTGATATACACGGAAGATTTTATATATGACCTCATCATATATTGATCTCCTGTTTTCAAAGGCCGTTCCGAATGTTAAATCGTTTCCCTGACCGAAGAAATAGGGCCTAACGATCTCACCGTTAAAACCGTACTGGAATAATCCCCTATCCCTATCGTAATAAACTGGAATATTTATGTTAGCCCTCAAATTGAAATCAAGGAAATAGGGCTCCTGATATACCATCCTCGCTCCATAGGATACGAAGGAAAGCTTGGATATATCAATTAAGAAACTCGTGGATAGCTGGATCCTTTGAAGATTGTTAAACAGATTGACATGCTGAAATATGTTATCAAACCTGAAAAGTATCGGATACCTCGCTTCACTCTGAAATCCGAAGCTTATATCCAATATCCTTGGATCCCCCTCCTTGATGTATATCACCAAATCGGCGTACCCATCCTTAATATTCTCCAACCTCCAATATATTCCTGAGAAGAGTTGGGTTCTGTAAAGCCTGCTTATACTTTCCTCGAGTTTATCTTTTGAAAAGTAATCCCCCCTATTCAAAACTATCTCCCTCTCAAAGATTCTCCTTCTCGTTCTTAAATCCTTGGTGGTATCTTGGCTTTTCAGTATTATATTCCTTATCCTTATACGATCGTTCTCGTTTATATTGAAGATAACCTCTACGCTCTTATTCTCGTAATCCGTCTTCATCTCCCTTTGAACCTCAACCATAGGATAACCCATATTTTGAAAGTAATCCACTATTGAATTTTCAAGTTTTGAAATGTACGCCTCGGAGAAGTACCTGGGAAGTTTAACATTCAGGGGTACGCTCTTTGAAAATATAACTTTTGTGATCCTGTACCTCTCACCCTCACTTATTTTAACATCAATCCTTACCTTACCGTTGAATATGCTATCACTCCAATCTATGCTAACATCAAAGAATCCGCTATCCTTATAAACCTGCTCAACTATGCTTATACTCCTGCGGATGAGGAAGGGGGAATATTCGGGATACCTTCCAAACCATAAGAATGTTCTATTATAACCGAACAATCCTCTCAGATAACCATCCTTTAAAAACCTGTTTCCATGAAATTCAACCCTGTCTATGCTCAGAGCGAGCAAAAGGATCATCTGTAATCGTTTCCGAGTATGATGAACACCGATGCTATCCCATCGGGATCCGGCATATACAGGATCTTACCCTTTATATACTTGGCAACCTTCCGGGCATAGGAATGTCCAACGCTATCCCTCCTGTCTATTATCAAGGTCGTGGCGTATATACTGTCCGCGTTCCCGTAATATATCACATCTATGCCCTTGCTGATCAGGTACTTTGAAACGGTATAAGCCAACTTATTCCTCTTGGTTCCGTTAAGTACAACGACATCCAATTTCTTATCCGTGATGCTCTCATAAGGTTTCACAGGCTTTCTTTTCGGTATAAAATTCAGGATTATAAAGATCACCAAGACCAATCCTACGAATACCCAAACGGCCCTAAGTGCCCACTCCTTCAAGCCGAAGATTATAAGGTTGTGCTGTATTTCAAGGAGAATTCCCAGAACCTATATAAATCCTCTATCCTTCTCATCACCGAAATCTCCCCTCCCCTGAACCTTCCATCCAGACCCACGCCCGATCCGTCCGGCCTTATATCGTATATGGCTCCTATGTTGAAATGGAGATAGTGAAATACGGTTATCCTTCCGCTTGAATATATATCAACATACCTAAGGGTGCGGTAGTATGTATCCTCAATCAACCAACCTATATCCGAAAACCTCACCTTAAAATCGCCCTCCATTGAACCCTTATATTGAACTTCCAATTCCAAGTATCTACTTAGGTTGTTGTCCGTAGGTTTGAAAATATTGTAGGTATATATGGCAACCAGTTCGGAACTTAGGGTTATCCTATCCAAGAATGAGGAGAATCCAAGGACATATCTTATTAAAATTTTGCTTTCAGCGGATTTCGTCGGGTGCAAGTATATGTAATCCTCCCTTCGCCGTTTCAGATATATCTCAATTCTTCCGAAATTTATATCTCCCGAAGATACGATCTCCCTGGTCGCGTAGGATTGAGTTGAAAGCTCACCGAAGTACATATTAACATATCTTCTAACCTGGAACTGCATCGTAATAAACCTGAAAAAACCTATGGAATAAAAGAATTCAGATGCATCCTCCCACTTTGCGGAATTCAGTCCAGAATAGTAATATCTTCCGAGGTTCCGAGAGAATTTTAAATAATGATGAGAAAAGTTCAGAGTATCAACTATGAAAAACGTAAATATAGGATTTATGTTCTCTATGTTTTTGGTAGGTGAGGTTATGGAGTGTAAATTTCTGTACCATAACCCTACCCTATACCCAACGGTTTTGCCAAAGGTTATAGTAGGTCTTACATCGTATTCATATTTAGTCTCCGAAAAATAAGGTAGGGAAAAGTTTGAATACGAGAGATTTATTGGCAATTCAAAGGCATGCTTAAATGCACGCGTGGATATATAGGGTGAAATTTTCACTCTCTTTAAAAGTGGCCTATATTCCCCCATCAACTTCAAGTTCCTATGATTTAAACTCAAAAAAATCCCAGAATTATTTATTATACTATCAATTCTGAGGATCCTCAGGTCCCCACCTATGTGAAGATACCTGTGATTGTACTTCAGACCCAATGAATATTCGTAGGATGAGGAGAGTATGTTGTCCGTTATTATGGAAAAATCTTTTATCCTATGCTCGGCGCTCAAAGTTCGCGTTCTCTTTGAGATTGAATATGAGGCGTAATCCTGGAATATGACATAGGTTTTATCACCCTGAACTATGAGGTTTGTCAAACCATAGTCCCTATAAAAGTAGTGAGAAAGTTCCAATAAACCGAACAATATAGGGTATTATAAAAGGGAAAAATCTCCCTTAGAATATCCGCCTATGGAAAACTTCCTCGTGGTGGTTGCCGCATTCATAGGTCTCTTGGGATTCGCAGGGGCATTGATCACATACCTTTACATAAAATCTCTGAAAGCCGGAGAGGGTAAGATGCTTGATTACGCGCGATATATAAGGAGTGGGGCTTTCGTATTCCTGCGAATAGAGTACGCGTACATAATGGTATTCGCTTTGGTGGTGGCCATAATTCTGTCGTTTGCCATAAAACCTTTGGTTGGAATCGCTTACATAACGGGCGCCTTCCTTTCTTTGTTGGCGGGATTTGTGGGTATGTCGGCAGCTACATTGGCGAATGTTAGAACTACATATACCGCTTATAAAACTAAGGATGCGGGCAGAACCCTATCCGTGGCTTTTAAAGGTGGGTCCGTTATGGGTATAACGGTAGCATCCTTGGGTTTGCTCGGCGTGGCATTTTGGCTTTGGCTAACGAAGGATCCAGCCGTTTTAAGTGGTTTCGGTATGGGGGCATCTTCCGTGGCGCTTTTCGCCCGTGTGGGTGGGGGTATATATACAAAGGCTGCGGATGTGGGTGCCGATCTGGTTGGCAAGGTTGAAGCCGGAATACCCGAGGATGACCCGAGAAATCCAGCGGTTATAGCGGATAATGTGGGGGACAATGTTGGGGATACGGCCGGAATGGGAGCGGATCTCTATGAATCCTATGTGGGTAGTATGGTTGCAACCATAGCCATAGCTTTGGCCGCATCGTTCGCACTGAGCCATAACTCCTTGGCGTTCGCTTCCCTGCCCGTGATATTGGCCGCATGGGGTCTAATATCATCCCTCATAGGGGTATTCTCCATAGATGTCTTTAAGAGGTTTGATCCCCAAACCGCCCTCAGAAACTCCACCATACTCGCGGCGATTCTCTTTATAATAGGTGCGGCTTTTATAAATCAATTCACGGTGGGATACTTGGGAACATTCGTTGCCGTCGTTAGCGGTATAGTGGCCGGACTGTTTATAGGTTTTGAGAGTGAGTATTACACATCCAAGAATCCTATAAAGAGGATAGCGGAATCCGCCCGTTTCGGGCCTGCAACGGTTATAATAAACGGCGTTGCGGTTGCATTTGAATCCGTAGTTTTACCCTTCTTCACAATAGCCTTAGCAGTACTCATAGGTTATTTTTCAAGCGAGATGTGGGGAGCGAAAGGCTTAGGTATATACGGGGTTTCTTTGGCAGCAGTAGGCATGCTCGCTACCATAGGAATAGTTATGACAACGGATTCCTACGGTCCCATTGCGGATAATGCGGGTGGAATAGCGGAGATGTCCCGCTTGGGGGAGGATGTAAGGAAGATAACGGATAAACTTGATGCCCTGGGAAATACGACCGCCGCGATTGGTAAAGGTTTCGCCATAGGATCGGCTGCATTGGCCGCCCTCGCTTTGATAGTCGCTTACAAGGAAACCGTAGGATTGGAAACCCTTGACTTTTCAAAGGTTTCAAGCGTTGTCGGTGCGTTCATAGGTGCGTCAATGCCCGCTTTGATCTCAGCATTAACCTTGAATGCAGTAGGCAGGGCGGCGAATAAGATGGTTGATGAGGTGAGGAGGCAGTTTAGAGAGCTGAAACTCTTGGAGGATGACAATGCAAAGCCGGACTATGACAAATGCATAGATATAGTTACGAAAGCGGCTATAAGGGAGATGATAGTTCCGGGAGTTTCGGCCGTTATAGCGCCCATACTTGTGGGTCTTCTGCTGGGGACGGAGGCTCTCGGTTTCTTCTTAGGTGCATCCTTGCTCGTCGGTGCCCTCATAGCAATATTTATGGCGAACGGTGGTGGGGCATGGGATAATGCAAAGAAGTACATAGAGGAAGGGCATTTTGGAGGGAAAGGTTCGGACGCTCACAAGGCTGCGGTCGTTGGAGATACGGTGGGGGATCCTTTTAAAGATACGACGGGACCATCAATGAATATACTGATAAAGTTGATGTCCATCGTTAGTTTGGTTTTCGGACCGTTGCTTCACAAGTACGGAGGGATACTCCTCAAATTCTTTGGGCATTAACCGATAAGAAAACTGGCAAATCTTTTAAAGATGTTGGGATTTAGAAACTCATACCTGTAAATTTTCCTATAATCCTTCGCCCACCAGAGTTTATAGGAACTCTCACCTTTCATAAAGTTGAACTCCTTAAAACCCCTACTCTGATAATGGATGATCATTCTATAAAGCAAGACCTTGGCGGGTGAGTAGTATTTAAAGTCTTCATCAAACCCTTCAAGATACCAGTACGCAACATTCTCATCCTTTATAACCAAAGAATACGCTATGGGTCTATCGTTCAAAGTCAGAGACCAAAAATCCGTATCCAACTCGGATATGACCCTCCTTATAGTGCTAACATAATCATCCTCGGAGAACGGCCCAGTGGGAAACCTCTTAACTATCCACGAGAGCATCAATTTCCAATGTTCATCGTTCAAAGCTTCTATTTTGGCATACCACTCTCCCGCTTTGTCCAACCTGTTAAGCATATTCTTTAAGTCTCTTCTCCTCCGCTTTGATATACTCTTCAAGAGCTTATCCTCATCGTTTATCACCGATAAATCTATATAAAAGACCTTGGAATGGAGTACCCTTGAAGGCTTCACAGTTAGATCCTTCACAACCCCCATCATATTTGAATTTTCGGGGAACCACTTGAATACGGCCTCCGTATATGTTTCCTCCCTCAGCATGCTTTCAAGGGTTTTAGAGGATATATCGCTGTCCCACCAGTCTATAAAATCATCAATGGCAAAATGCAACCTTATCTTCCTTCCCACCTTCCTCAATACGAAACCCTTACCTAAATCCTTTATTGGCTTTAACCTTCTCCGAGCGTAATCGTAAAAGATGTCATACACATTCTCAAATACTGGTCGCATCTTTTTTTATGAGCTCGTACAGGTAAAACCACCAGCGACTCTTAGGTATCTTATTTAACAATGCATATTTTACGAGTTCGGGGGAAGCGAAGGCTTCCTTTTGGCTTTTCATAAGATTCAAAATCTTCTCAATAACCTCCTTATCTTCCTTATCGGCAAAGAACTTTGCCAAGTCATAAGTTTTATTGAATTGTATCACGAAATGCACCGGATCGGCCCTCCCTTCCAATACATCCCAAGCATAGGAATAAAGCTCCTTTACCAAGGTTTTAAACTTCTGCCTGTTTTCCGAATCTCTCATGGTTTGAAATAGATAAATAACCGTAGATACGGCGAAGATGAAGGTTACTGAAAGTATAGCGATCAATATGAATGTTCTCTTTATGCCTAAGGTGTAAAGTCCCCAAACCGCGAAGATATGAACCAGAACCGCGGTAATTGAGGGTAATCTTAAATCCTTTTTGACATGTATGAAGTAAAGGCTTATGAGAATCAGAATCAAGGCTATAAACAGCTGAACCATGGTTCGTAAGATATTATAAGGCCGAAAACGATTTCACCTAAGTATAACCTTAAAGACCTTATCCTTGGACTTAACGAAATAAACACCCCTCGGAAGAACAACTCTGCCCTTGCCTCTAAAAACCAACCTTCCATCAATGGAATAAACTTTACCAACATCTTTGAGTATAATACCACCTTTTAGAGGTATATATTTGGGTTTAAAGTGATCCTTTGCACTTTCCTTTACTTCCTCATGATACCAATCATTACGAGCGTACCAGACATCCTGTCCCCCAGTCGCAGAGCTATCATTGCCCCACACCACATGCAAATAAAACATATCATTATCCCATTCAGCATCATTATAATGATGTGCGGCTTCATACCTCCAAAACTTGTATATGTGAGAACTTATGGTTGAAGGTGAAGACCACGAAGGTGATGAATATGACCTCGTTGTACTTAATACGGTGCGACAGTTTTCTAAGAAAAGATCGCATTCTTGCCATATAGTCCATATCCTACCATAGGGGGAAGAAGCTATTGTAGGTGTGTAATGTTCATAACCCCCTATCCTATCCATTTTCCTTACAACCCATATGTTTCCATCATTGGAAGTTGTACTTACATAAACCCTGCATGTATCGCGTAGATTGTAGATATTATCTTGAAGCAAATACACAACAGCAACAGCTCCATCCACAGATGAAGTTATTCCATACAAGCCTTTAAACACTGCACCGCTAGGATACCTACAAAACCTCGTAGTATAATCACCCAAAACAAACCTGAATGATGATGCAGGATTTCTCAATTCTTCCCACGATGTCAAATTATCATATTTCCAAACACGAATATAAATAGCCGAGTCGCTTACATTATAACTCTCCGCAGCGATGTATAAAGATGTACCATTGTAATAGGCATAAGGTACTAATGGATCTTCGCCAAGATGGTATAATACCGTATCCACTATCCAAGAAATCCCTCCATCAAATGTCTCCATAACAAGAATCCCATCTGTGCTTACAAGATTATAAACCACAAACACATGATAATTACCAACCGCTACAACCCAAGGATGATCCTTGTTATCATAGTAAGAGTCGTTTATAGCTTTACAATCCCAAGATGAATAGATGTCAGGAGAACCGTTATTTGTACAGAAAATTACACTATCAACATTGACACAACCAGCAACAACGGTGAGATAAAACTTATCAAATATTATAGGATCCTCATCCACAACGGGATCTACAACCTCGCTACAACTCCCCCAAGTTATATCCCGAACATAACTCCATGTTAAACCACCATCAGAACTAACTCTTATCTCCACCCTATCCCCATCCACTATATAAGCCGCTACCATCCATAAATCTCCAACCGCTATATTGGGCTCAGTATGCCTGGAAGTATGAGAATAAAATGTTATTCTACTTTCAAACCACCCTATAAACAACATTATCATCTCTAATCCTCCTTCTTCTTAATATACACATAAACAGGCGATACCTCAAACCTAACATAATATACGCCTGTCTCCTTATGTTTTATTGCTGATATTACCACAGATATCATACCCTTGGGATACATTCGTCTTTTCCCAGCATAATCTCTAACAATAGTCTGTGTCATAAAACTCGTATCGGTTGTATCAATATCATACATATCAGCAGGTTTGAGAACCACCTTTTTCCACCCATTTGTACCTTCTGGAAAATCCTTACGGGGACCGAGAAGACCAAACCCCTTTCTCGTTATTCCTTTACCTCCAACCTTGCATGAAAAATTGCTTTTCACAAATAGAACAATACTGTCTATATCTTCAAGAAACATCCTGCCCATAATTATTAAAGTGGGTGTTCCATCTTCATACCTCTCAAACCCATACTCATAGGTATCGTACCAAGTATCCTGTACAGCGATATGATTTCCGAGTTTGAGGTCATAGTTTGTGAGTTTTTCAGGTAGCGGCGTAGTATCAGTTTTATGAAAATATTTCCATATTTCCCATCTACCAAATAAAGTATCAGGAACGGGTTTGATTGTTAAAATTGTCAAGAGCATCATAATAAGGAATTATAAGGCCGAAAACGATTTCACCTAACTATAACCTTAAAGACCCTACCTTTAAACTTAACGAAATAAACACCTCTTGGAAGAACAACTCTGCCCTCACGCTTGAAAACTAAGATCCATATCCAAAGGGAGTATTATCCAAATCATACCTCACTTTAAGTAAATTGGTCCTACCTCAAAGGTGGCGCACGAATCGGTGGAACCAATGGCAGGCCATATTGAAAATCTTAAACCATAAATGGGATGCTGAGAAGGATTTTCACCAAGAGTTTTAGGAAAGTATATAAATCCCCTCGTCCATTTGTTAGCTTCTCTAATAACCACCTTTACTGTCTTATGCCCTGCTCCTTCTATTACTTTTCCTTCCTCATCAAACATCCTTATGTCCGCTATCATAACAAGACTGCAATATTTCTCCTTGCTCCTAACATAAACTATCAAACTATCCACCTTCGGTATGGGATAGTAGTAGAGTTTATATCCAGCGTTCGTATATGCATATATCCACCCCATGCTTTTATAAAGTCTTTCCATACCCTTATCATCTTCCTTTATCCATCTTTGCGCTGCTATAAGCGTAGCACCCCCATGAGACCTGTCTTTATGATAAGCTGACCAAAACTTTTGATATGCCTTTACCATTACCTTCGCATCCTTCTCATAAGGTATGCTATCATCGGGAATTATTAGGGTGTCCCTTCTCAAAGGAAGAAACGCCATCCATCCACCCTCAACTATCACCGGATCAACTATAAGCATCAAAAGAAGCATAAGATAGATATTATAAGGTGTAAAGACTTGTCAGAGGGCATACCTGACAAAACCCTCTATCTAACTATAACTTTAAAAGACCATACCCCAGTATTGCGTTAGTGGAGAGTAATATAGAGTAAGAAGACCTGAATTTGGCTCTGAAAATGAGGACGGAAAAGCGAAGAAAAGGTTATTTCCTCATCGGCGTAATACCGAAGCG
>WGFI01000102.1 GCA_015492295.1 Caldifarciminota bacterium | reverse complement strand
GCCTTTCAAAGCTTCTCCCTCCTTGAGAAACTTAATGTCATCAAAGGTATCTCCCCTCATCAACTTCAGCAACGATTACGATGGCTCGGTAGAGCCGCACTTCAGCCTCAACGTAATCCCCTTTTCTCCATTTAACCGCGAAACTACTGATTTATTGACTATGAGAGTTATATTAAATCTCCTCATTTTAAGCATTTTGGTTGGGGTTTTGAGAGGGCAGATTTGTGGTTTTCAAACCACCTGTGTTCCTCCTTCCGACTCCGCTTACGCTTCCTGGCAGATGTTCAATGGATCCCAAAAGCATACTGGAAGGCAAGTTATGAAGGGGAACTTCATAGGTGGGAGATATATTAAATGGACTTATACTACAGGAGATTGGGTAATTTCATCCCCCGCGATAGGGGATATAAACAATGATGGTAGAATTGAAATTGTTGTTGGCAGTTGGGATGGAAAGGTTTATGCTTTACGAGGTACTAACGGTACTGTGCTCTGGTCTTACACAACGGGTGATATTGTGGTTTCTTCCCCTGCAATAGGGGATATAAACGGAGATGGGAATGTTGAAATAGTTGTAGGTAGCCATGACTTAAAAGTATATGCTTTACGGGGAACGGATGGTTCTTTACTTTGGTCTTTTACTACGGAAGGTTTCGTAGAGTCATCACCCGCAATAGGAAATATAAATGAAGATAGTTTGATAGAAATCGTTGTAGGTAGTTCAGATTATAAAGTATATGCATTGCGAGGAACGGATGGGTCTTTAATTTGGTCATTTACAACAGGTGGCAATGTGTATTCTTCCCCCGCAATAGGGGATATAAATAACGATGGGTATATTGAAGTTGTCGTGGGCAGTTATGATAACAAAGTTTATGCTTTACGGGGATTTGATGGGTCTTTAATTTGGTATTATACAACAGGATATCCAGTAATTTCTTCCCCTGTTATAGGAGATATAAATAATGATGGAAACACTGAAATTGTCATAGGTTGTGATGATAACGAAATTTGTGTATTGCATGGTACAGATGGATCCTTAGTATGGTCTTACACAACAGGTGGTTGGGTAATTTCCTCTCCTGCGATAGGAGATATAAATAATGATGGACAAGTTGAGATTTTGGCAGGTAGTACAGATAGTACAATTTATGCTTTACGAGGAACAAATGGTTCTTTGCTCTGGTTCTATGATATTGGTGGCACCTATTCTTTGACAGAAGATGTGATATTGGCCGACGTTGATCCATCATCAGGAATGGAAATTATAACTCATGGAGGACATACTCACACATACGCTTTATCCTCTTCTGGCGCATATTTATGGCAAATATATTCCGTTTTTCATCAAAGATCCCTCAGTGCTGGAGATGTTGATGGAGATGGATGTGTTGAAATAGTTGCAGTTGGAAAAGGATCACCTATGATAGCTGTGATAGATGATATTTTTAATGAAAATGGATGCGGATATCTCGGTAGTGATGTAAGTAAAACCGAAGATTTAAAATCCCCTTATGTTAAAATATACACCATAGACGGTAAAAGAATATACCAAGGTCATTATAAGAACTTCAAACCCGAACGAAAAGGTATATACTTCGTAGTGTTTAAAGGAGGTGTAAGAAAGATCATCCTTCCCAAAGCTTTCTAAGGTTCAACTTACCTCGCAGTTTTCTATCTCGCGTGAATATACCGAATTTCGCTTTATATCCTTCTTTCCACTCGTAATTGTCCATCAACGACCAATAGAAATAACCCAACACATTCACCCCTTTCTTCATAGCCTCCTTTAACCAATGGAAATGTTCCTTGATGAATCTTAGCCTTTCTTTATGGTTTTCAGTTGCTATACCGTTCTCGGTTATAAATACCGGCTTACCAAAGGAAAACCTCAGAGAAACCTCATATATGCCTCTCGGATACACCTCCCAACCCAGAGAATTCTTCCAGGAACTTTCATCCACGACCTCTTCCCCAAAGATACTTTTAAGTGAAAATCTTACATTGTCCTTCGTATAATAATTTAGGCCCACGAAATCCGCCTTATTTTTAAGGTTCTCCATAAATCCCGCGGGAGGTGGTAATATCGCATGGACATCGGAATATATCGGGAGGAAGTTGAAAAGGTACTCCCTAAGGGCAACGGGTATCTTGGAAAGTTCATCCATGGGACGAAATACCCTAACATGATGAGCCATACCAACATAGGAAGTGTTTATATTGGACTTTACCACACCGTAAGCTTCGGATGATGCTTTAAGCATGTTCCTGACGACCTTTATAGCCTTTAATATACTCCTCTCCGCAGGTGGCCATACACCTATCACATACCCGTTATAAGCATAAACGTTGGGTTCATTTATCGTTATCCAAAATCTCACCTCTTTGAGATACTTGGTTATAAAATCCACATATCTGATAAAAAATCTTATGCTCTTTGAGCTCACCCATCCTCCCATCCTTAAAAACCATATAGGATTCGTGAAGTGGTGTAGAGTTATGAAAGGTTCTATACCGTTTTCCAAGAGTTTATTTACAAACCTCTTATATCTTTCCAAGGCTTTGATGTTGAATAGACCCTCATCGGGCTCTATCCTACTCCACTCTATGCTGAACCTATAAGCATTCGCCCCTATCATTTTTAAAAGCTTTATATCCTCCTCCATCTTCATCCAGCTGTTGCATGCTTTTCCCACTTTGGGAACCAATCCCTTTTCCTCAAAATATGTCCAATCGTTGCTAACATTCCCCTCAATCTGATGGGAACTCGTGGCTGCACCGATGAACTTCATCTGTACGTTCTAACTTTTACTATGAACTTTATAGGGGATGCAAAGAATCCCCACCTCTCGCGAAGGGCCTTTTCAATATAACGGAGGTAAAAATCGGGTATAGGTCCGGAGGTCTCAAGGAGGAAAGTGGGAGGTAGGTTTTTCACTTGATAAAAGGAGTATATTCGCGAAGGTGGAAGGTTGGCGGAAGCCAGCTCCTCAATGAAATCCCTTGCATCCTTCTTTGATATTCTCTTAAACATCCCTCCCCTTGCGCCTTTAAGCACGCTTCTAAGATATGTCATACCCTCACCCGTTAATGCGGATACGGGAACCTTGGGAGCCCAATCTACCATAGCGAGTTCGGATATTACCTGAGCGTATAGTTCTTTTCTCTGCTTTTTACTGAGAAGATCTATCTTGTTTATGGCTATTACCAATCCCCTTCCCTCATCAACGACGAGTTTTATTATCTTTTTGTCAAGCTTATGGACGCCGACCTCGGCGTCCAGCACAACCAAACCGACCTCTGCGAATCTTAAAGATCTCCTTGATCTGATGAAAGCATAATAGGTCAAATCATCTCTGAACCTTTTCGTTATCCCCGCCGTATCAACCACTATCATATCCTCAAGCTCCACATCAACGGCATCCCTTGTCGTTCCAGCCGTTGGGGAGACCAAGGCTATATCTTTACCCGCCAAAGCGTTCAATATGGAGGATTTCCCGGCATTCGGTCTTCCGAGTATGGCGACCCTGACCTTATCCTTTTTCTTGGGTTTCTTTTCTTCATCCTCAGGGAGATATTCGGTTACTTTGTCCATCAATTCGCCAACACCCCAACCATGCGCGGCGGATATAGGTATTATATCCGGAAATCCCAATCTATAAAACTCCTCCGGGGAACCTACACTCTTACGCTCCGCATCTATCTTATTTACGACCACTATGCACTTTTTCCCGGATCTCTTGATTATCCTAGCCAATTCCTCATCAAGGGGTTGAATACCCGTTTTAACATCAACCATGAGTAATATTAAATCCGCATCGTTTATGGAGTTTATGACCTTAGTCCATACATAGTTCGCGAGTTTATCTCCCGCGCCCGCCCCCCCACTATCCCCAAGAAGGAAAACCTTACCGTTCCATTCAACGGGTTTATATACCACATCCCTTGTCGTTCCGGGAACATCGGAGGTTATCATTAAGGGTTTTCTAATCAACCTATTAAAAAGCGTAGATTTCCCGACATTGACCCTCCCCACCAAAAGTACCTTTTTCAAACTCTGTATTTTAAAGTTGAAAACTTCCCTTCATCCTTAAAATGAATTCTCATGAAGAGACTTTGGGCGCCTTGGAGATTTAAATTTATCCTGCATGTTGATAAGAGCGATTGCATATTTTGTAGTAAGCCCAAGGAGGGTGATGAAAAGGCGTATATACTCCATCGTGGAAAGTATAACTTCGTAATTCTGAATATATTCCCCTACAACTCTGGGCATTTAATGATAGCACCTTACTCGCATAAACATACCGTTGAACTCCTTACACCCGAGGAATATACGGAGATGTTTGAACTGCTCCAACTGAGCGTAAGGATCATAAGGGAGGCTTATAAACCTGACGGTTTCAATATAGGATTTAACATAGGTAGGGTGGCAGGTGCGGGTTATGATGGCCATGTACATCTGCATATCGTACCACGATGGAACGGAGATACGAATTTCATGCCCGTCATAGGGGATGTTAAGGTCATATCTGAGGGGATTGATGAAACTTACAAGAGGTTAAAACCTCTGTTTGATAGGGCGTAGGATGATTTTACTACCACCCTTCCTAAGATTTTACACATACGAGAGCTCCCATTTTATCATTCATTATCATAAGGAGATTGAAGGTGTGGTCGTTGCCGTATCAGAGATAGCCGACAGTATATACGAGGAGTATAGGCGCATCTTTGATTACGATCCCGGCAAGATAAATCTGGTTCTTATAGACATATACGATTATTCCAACGGCTTCTCAACCCCTATATACGAAAACACCATATACATCTATCTTCAAAGTCCATTCGCGGATTTCTACAACGGCTTCGGGTCAATGAGGAGTTGGATTGAGAGCGTTATATCCCACGAGTTGGTCCATATATTTCATCTGGATTATCCCCATGATATTCGCGGTTTCCCGCTTTTTAAGATCATGAGAAGATACTTTGGAAGATCGCCGAACTACGCTTTTCCCAATATCTACGATCCTCTGTGGCAATTGGAAGGACTCGCGACATACTTTGAATCAAGGAACGGTTTCGGGAGGTTAAACAGCGGACTTTATAAGAATCTTCTCCTCGCGTACATATCCAAGCACAACCTTACACCTGATTTGATGTCAAACATAAACGACACTTGGCTTGGAGGATTGCTTCCTTATGTTCTTGGAGGATTCTTCACGGAGTATCTGGCTAAGAAGTACGGTGAAGATTATGTTATAAACCGATATGTTAAATCCTCCTACTTTGAGGATTTACTGTATATGTTTTCGTTGGGTTTCAAAGGTTTATGGCTCAAATCCGATGGGAAGGATTTCAAAGAGTTCATATCTGTGCTGCGGAGGAAGAGTAAGGACTACTCCCATCCGGACTATGCCATAACTACGACAGGTTTTTATAAGTTTTCTCCCACGATTTCGGAAAGCGGTAGATATATGGCTTATGTTGAGAATACCAACTATGACTATCCATCCTTGGTCGTGTGGGATCTGTATTTGGATAAGGAAATATTGAGGTATAAATCCTTTGTACTCCCTTCCCTACACTTTGAGGGGGATAGTGTGATATACTTCTCAAAGTACGAATATTATAGGAACTTCTACATCTATTCGGATATATACGCTTGGAATTTAAAATCGGGTAGAATCCTCAGGATAACGGAGGGAGAGAGGGCGTTCTCACCTTATAAATTTGGGGATACGCTTTTCTATGTGCGGAGAAAGGGGGTAAGGCAGGAGATAGTTATGAGATACAAGGATAAAACCGAGGTGGTATTGTCGGGGGATGTATATGTGGGTTTCAATAATCTGTACTATCGGAACGATACTTTGTACTTTTCAATAAACGAGGATGGAAGGTATGATATAGGTTTTTACGCGTTGGATTATGGGATATTTGGTAAGATAACGGATGATGATGCGGTTGATATACTTTCCTATGTGGATTCAACGAGTATATATTTCGTCAGGGATGAAGGTGATGGTTATCAGATTTACATTTATAGAGGTGGTAGGTTCTTTAAAAGTGATAGGGTTTTCTTTTCCGCACTCTATCCGAGACCTTACAAAGGCAGAATTCTGGCCGTATTTCTAACATCCGAAGGATACGATATAGGAATGGCGGATGTTGAATTTCAAGAGAGAGAAATAATAAGATCCGAAACATCCAAGGGGAGATTACCTATGCTAAGCCTGAAACCGGTATCACATCCATACAATCCACTGCTTCACATATTCCCTAAGTATTGGGAACCCTATATGAGTATAGATTATCTCAGCGATACCTTAATCCTGGCGAATTTGTACACCATAACCTCCAATTGGGATGTTCTATACAGGCATATATATTCCATAGGAACATATACGAACATACGGATTCAAGGTGAGGATACATCGGTTGTACCCGGGGGATATTTGGATTATTTATTCACGGGTTTTTATCCATTTGTGGGTTTCAGTTTAAGGATGGATGTGTATGGATATTATGAGTTCATGCCATATATACGGTTTCCGATATTCGGCTTCCGGAGCTATAAGGACATAACGGTTATTGGGATATATGGAACGATGATCAGGAAGATCGGGTTTTCATTCACATATTCCAACGCTTTCAGCTATAAAACGAGTGGAACATTGGCCGAAGGTTTTCTTATAAATCCCTTGATAATGTATGGGGATTCGGGATGGGAGTTTTACATAAATTCATCCGCGGGTGCGGAATTTGGACCGATGCTTCTTAACTTTGAAGGGAGCTTTGCGCGAACGGATAGGGATACATTTCAAACTTCAATTTACCTCTATCCGAACATATATAAACCTTGGTTTCCCGATATGAACATAGGAATACTTCCACCGAGAGGCAGACACTTCTTTCCCATTCTCTTCCTCCTAAGGGTGTATCCTGGGGTGTTTTACGACCTTGAATTCGGTTTCGGTACTCTTATCGCCTGGGATATGGTTCTTCTCGGCAAAACACCCATAACCCTGTATATCGGCTATTCGCTTTATCCTAAGAGGAAACTTGTGCTTAAAGTCAGATGAAGATGAGTTGCGCCCAGTAATGAAGGCACGAGACTTTTGTAATTTCATGAGGTGTTTAAAAAAAGCGATTGAATCCATAGATGAATATTATTTCCAATTGCCGGTATATGGTAGCGATAGAGTAATGTACAGGGAACGGGTTTTATGCGGTGAGCCTGATAAGAGTGGCCATCCTTCTATCAAAAGCAACAAAAAACCGGACTTTATCGTTCATAAACCGGGCGATATGAATCGCTTATAGAGGCAGATTGGATAAAGACATAAAAACTCTTAAACTATTCCTGAATAAGTTAAGATATTATCGTGCTGTAATGGAATTAACAAAATTGACGACAAAAGGATAGTGGTTTTATGGCATTCAGCTCCTTACAAGAGACCAAAGATTAT
>WGFI01000101.1 GCA_015492295.1 Caldifarciminota bacterium | reverse complement strand
ACTTCAAGTATATCCCCATACCCCCAGGATGGTGATAACCGCTGTCTATCGCCAATAGGGATAAAAGCATCATTCTTCAATTTTATAGCTGAAAGGTTTCCTATGTCAATCAATACTTTGCGATTTTGTTATGGTTTTGTAATCTAATCCTACTTAGTCATAACACCCAAGATTTTTGCCAGTTGTCGTATTTCAGGTCTTTCAGGATATTTTTTTAAAGCGAGAGTTATGGTTCTTCTTGCTCTCAGGGTGTCTCCTATACCTACGAGACATAATGCTCTTAAATAGTAATACAGATCACTTTCTCCAAGTTTTGAAATCTCCTTAGAGAAATCCACGCATCTTTCAAAATCACCATTATTATAAAAGTAAGCCATTATATTCACGCCAGCATCAAAGCGGTCGTTTTTACTGTAATTACCTTTATAAATCTTCCAAAGCAATCCCAAACCCTTTTCATCCCTACGAGATAGAAGGGTTGTTCCATAATTTAAAAGAACGGTTGGATCCTCCTTGTTGGTTTTGTATGCTTCATGCCAAAAGGTCAAATTATTCTGCCAAACATCCATCTTCATATAGGAATAGGCACCGTATATTACAACGCATGGAAGGAGCATAGGGGAAAACTGCTCCTTAACGATATATGCTAATATAACGCAAAGCGCCAAAATACTTAAAGCCATATATCTGTAAGATAGAACGGAGGGTGCCCTTTCAAATCCTACCACGGCAATATGAAGAATAAGATTGGATGCGAGTAATAAAATCCAAAATCTCATCTCTTTCTGCCTTACAAATAACCAAAGCATAAGGGATAAAACCACCAATAAAAAGATGATATTAAAAACATCCTTGGGAACTTCAGGGGTATATACTCTGAAAGGGTAGGGAAAGATAAGGCTCTTAAAGTAGAAACCTAAGCCATAAATCATATCAACGATCGTACTTAAATCGTAGTGGGGTTTTTGATGAACGGGTATAACACCTACGGCTAAGTGTCTGAGTAATAAGTACGCGAGGGTTATAATCCCTACGATCAGCTTATTCCTTAAACTCACCAAAAAAGGTAGGAAAAGGGAGAGGGAACTCTCCTTAAAGAATAAAGACAAGGCATAAAAACCTACGGATGTTTTCTCCTTTGATTTTACATAAAAGTAGATAGCCAACGATGATGGTACGAGGAATATTGAAAAGGAGGATGACCAAACAGCAGATTCAACATTCGCTGGATGAAAGGAAAATAGAAGGGCGCATATTATGGATATCAAAGGGTTTTTTGAAATCTCATAAATTATCAAGGCGAGTATTGACGATGTTAAAGAGAATGATATAGTATTTACGAGGTGAGCGAATTTTGGGGAGAAATCATTAAACAGTAGATATATAGCATTAGTTAAGGGTCTCCAATTTGAAGCGAACAGACTGCTGAGGGATAACACCTTTCCAGAAGGTTTTATAGCATCCAAGATATTCATATTACTTAAAGTGCTAAAATTCGCAAGGTCATCCCAAACAAAATCAAAGCTCCAACTCTTGAAATAAAATATGAATGTTGCAAACAGCACCAAAAAGAATAAAACTAATTTTGTTCTAATATTCAATCTTCGTTCTTATAACTTTTTCGCGCATCTTTCTCGCATAATTTTCAAGTCTTTCAATGTACTCAGGATATTTTAAGGATAATATTCTAACCGCAAGTATCGCGGCGTTCCTTGAAGAATCTATACCTACCGTTGCTACCGGTATTCCGGGAGGCATTTGAACTATGGAATATAGAGAGTCAATGCCATTTAAAGAAGAAGAAGCTATGGGAACACCTATCACGGGAATCGTGGTTAAAGCCGCAAGGACCCCGGGTAAATGGGCAGCATGTCCGGCACCTGCGATTATAACCTCAATACCCCTGTTTCTGGCCTCCCTCGCAAATTCAAAAGCCAAATCAGGAGTTCTATGAGCCGATAACACCCTGACTTCAAAAGGAACATTAAACTCCCTTAAAGTTTCAACACAATCCCTCATCTTATCTTTATCGGATGCGCTACCCATAACTATGGAAACCAAAGGTTTTTCCATAACCTGATATTATCAACCCGAAAAAATTTTTTAAGGGGAGATGTAAGGATGCGCGAAATAGGGAACATAATAAGCGAGTATCCACCGATTTCAGATGTGGGTCAAAGAGCTCATTGACAAAATTCAAAATCCAGTAAGTAAGGATATTGGATGCGGGTTATTAAGATGAATATACCCTCCGATAAATCTTTTGTTCATTCATTCAATCGGAAAAATTTATTCACCAGTATAATACCCGCCTTATGCACATACCCATGTTGAGGGTGGATATAGCGGTACCAAGGAGGAAATGGAAAGAACTGGTTGAGGTTTTGGAAAGTTGGGGGAAATTCCACCCCGAGGAGTACGAAGGGGAAAACAAGGGTGAATTAACGGAGGAAGAAATAACGCTTAGGAATCAAGCGAGAAGGGTACTATCGTACATATCCGAGATAGAGGGTTTCTTTGGTAATATTCCCCCTGTGATCAACAAGGGAGGTTTGGATTTTGAGGGTGTTAGAAGGATAAGGGAAGGTCTTATCGCTCTCATAAGGGATATTACGACATTTGAGGAAGAGAGGAAAAAACTCCAAGATTACCTTGAAATATCCAGTTTGGTGGAGGAAAATAAAGAGGAAGGTAAGGAGTGTGTGGTCGTTGTTCTTGGTAAAGGGGAGATGGGTTCCAAGGAGGTTTTAAAAAAGGGTTTGGAAGGTGTTGAAGGAATAGAGTTCAAGGAGTTTTTGAGGGGGGACAGTGTAATTATACTTATAAAGGTCCCGATGGAACATACGGAAAGGGTTAAAAGATTTCTTGAAGATAACGCCTTTCCCATAGCCAGGCCACCCAAGGGGTATGAAAGTCTTGAAGATATAAAGGACGCAGTAGAAAAAACGATACCCGAAGCGATCGGGAACTTAAAGGCTGAGGCTTCGGCCTCATTTGAGAGTTCAAGATCCTTACTTGAAAAACAGAAGTTCCTCGCCCAAGATATACTCTTTTATCTGAATGCAAAGGAGAAATATCTAGCATTTTCAAAGTTCTTAGTATCCGTAAAAGGTTGGATACCAAAAGATTCAAAGGAAGAGTTTGTGGATTTGATAAAGAAGATTGATAGGGATGCGGTTCTTAGGTTTCAGGATCCCGATAGGGAGGAATACGAGAATGTTCCCGTGATCCTTAAAAATAAGCCTCCGATCTCTTATTATCAGTCTTTTCTTGATATATACTCTCCACCGGTCTATAAGACCGTTGACCCAACGGTTTTCATAGCCATATTCTTCCCTATATATTATGGGTTTATGCTCGGAGATGCAGGATACGGTATAATCGGTATGCTCCTGTTCTGGTTGCTTTCAAACTCTTTTAAAGTCGGCTCAATGGGATACAATCTGTCAATGGTTTATTTCATAAACTCAATATTCGCAACGATATTCGGATTCGTTTTTGGAGAGATATTTGGGGATTTCGGGATAAAACTCGGCATAATAAAGCCTCTGTTTCATAGAACGCATGAGGTTATAGATCTGATTCTCATAGCGGTCGGTTTTGGATTTTTCCAGCTTCTGCTCGGCATGCTTCTTGGTGTGTATAATTACTGGATACTTAAACATAAGAAACATTCCCTCTTTGAGTTGGGAAGGTTCTTCGCAATCTTAGGGATACTTCTAGCCTTACTGACCTATGTTAAGCTCCCCGGAATATCCCCTAACTGGGTTGAAGGATTACCGAGATACGTTGGTTATATAGGTATAGCTTCAATCGTAATAGGAGCGATATTTACACTGATCGCAGAAGGCCCCTTAGGTATAATAGAGATCTTCTCCGCCTTTGGAAATGTTTTATCCTACGCCCGACTTTCCGCCGTTGGATTGGCATCAGCTATACTCGCGGAGATAGCCAACAAGTTCATTGAATTGGTTCCCGTTCCACTCTTCGCCATATTGGTAGGTATCGTCTTCCATATATTGGCTTTCGTTTTGGGTATAATTGACCCCACGATACAGGGTATGCGTTTGCAATTTGTAGAATTTTTTACGAAGTTTTATGTGCCTGCAACGAGGATATTTAAACCTTTGAAAAAAGGAGGGGGAATATTATGAAAAGGCTCATAGGAACATTTTTTGCTATAACTGTTTTTCTGATGCTTTCTTTTGGTTATCTTTTGGCAGCTGAGGCGGCTCCCGCTGGTAAAGGTTGGGCCGTTTATCTGGGCTCCGGTCTCGCGATAGGTTTGTCGGCATTGGCTACGGGTTTCGCTCAAGCGAGGATAGGTTCAGCGGGTGCAGGTGCGCTCGCGGAGAATAGAGAGCTCTTCGTCCCTGTGCTCGTACTCCTGGCTCTTCCAGAAACCATCGTGATCTTAGGTTTCGTTATAGCTATACTCATACTTGTGCTTTAAAAGTGGATGTTCTAAAACTCTTAGATAGGGAGGTCCGCGATAAGGTAGAGAGTATAATATCCGAAGCTGAAAGGCGGGCCTCCCTCATTCTTAAAGATGCTGAAAGGAAGAGATATGAAATCGTAGAGAGATACAGACCTGTGGCCGAAGAGGTCTATAAGGGTGCGTATCAGGCCGTCCTATCAAAGGCTATGCTCAAAAGTAAAAAGTTGATACTTGAAGCTCAGGAGGAGATATTGAAGGAGGCAAAGAGGGTAGCCTTGCAGGAGGTTGAAAAGGTTATTGAGGATAGAGAAAGGTACGAGGAGATGTTAAAATCTCTCGTGGAAGAGGCGATACATTATATGAAAAACAACGTTGAAGTTCGCATCAATCCGAGAGATGTTGATATAATGGAAAGCATTCTAAAAGATCTGCCAAAGGAATGGGTTATAAATCCTCCGAAGTATGTGGGTTCTTGGGATGTTGATATGAACACATGGAATGTCGTTCCCGATGAGAGTGTGTGGGCGGGTGCTCTCTTTGTGGATAAAACCAGGAATTTCATACTGAACAGTGATCTGAAAGTCAGGCTTGAAAGGGTTTATAACCAGATGCTTGAAAGATTCAGGGAAGAGGTGGATGTTGAAAGCATTTGAGGATATAAAGAGGGAAATAAGCAAGGCGGTTGTGGGGAACGAGGATGTTATAGAGAAGTTCATGGTATCTCTACTTTCGGATGGGCATGTGTTGATAGTTGGGGTTCCGGGTTTGGCTAAAACGCTTATGGTGAAGGCGTTCTCCATGACCTTGGGTTTGAGCTTCAGCAGAATTCAATTTACACCCGATCTCATGCCCACGGATATAACAGGTTCCGAGATTTTAAGGGATGGAAAATTCGTTTTTACGAAAGGGCCGATCTTCTCAAATGTCATACTGGCGGATGAGATAAATAGGGCTCCTCCAAAAACCCAATCCGCATTACTTGAAGTTATGCAGGAAAGGAAGATAACCTACGCGGGGAAAACCTATGAGGTTCCCAAACCTTTCTTCGTCTTGGCCACTCAAAACCCAATAGAGCAGGAGGGTACATATCCCCTTCCAGAAGCCCAGCTTGATAGGTTCATAATGGAGGTTGATATTGAATATCCATCGTTTGAGCAGGAGTTGAAAATAGCCGTTATAGAAGGTTTCCGCAAATTGAACGAAATATCTCAGGTTTTAAACAGAGAAGATATAGAGAGGTTTCAGAGTGAGATAAGGAACACGCCCGTACCGGAGCATGTTGTGAGGTATGCCGTTTCAATGGTAAGGAACACCAGGCCGAGTGAGGATACATCCCCGAAGATAGTCAAGGAATTCGTTCGCTACGGTGCCGGTCCGAGAGCATCCCAATACTTAGTATGGACGGCTAAGTCCTTGGCGTATATCAGAGGTAAAGCCGTCGCCACCACCGAGGAGGTGAAGGAGTTGGCATTTTCGGTGTTAAAACATAGGATAATTTTACATTTCAGAGCTGAGGCTGAGGGAATAGGCGTTGAGGATGTTCTTGATGAGGTTGTGAAGAGCGTAAAACCGGAAAGTTGAGAGTTTTAAGGAAAATTGTGCAAAAGTTTTTAAAACTCGCAGGCATCAGCGTAGTGTATAAAAACATCTACGGCGCAAGGATGTTATTAAGGGGGGACATAGGGAAGGAGTACTTTGTGGGTTTTGGCGAATTGGGAACGCTTAGCATCCTTGATAGATTTTTGAGAGAGGGAGATGTTTTTGTTGATGTGGGAGCCTATGTCGGATTTTTCAGTTTATACGCATCTTACAAAGTTGGAAATTCCGGTGAGGTTATATGTTTTGAACCCAACCCCGAATCTTATAAAGTTCTTATGGAAAATTTGAAGATCAACGGTATAAACAATGTTAGGGCTTTTAACTTCGCACTCGGAAGCAAAGAGTGTTTCTTAGAATTGACCATGCCGCACGGTAAAACTCCAAGTGAATCCACTTTGATGGAGGAAGAGGGGAAGAAGTTCAAGGTTAAGGTTGTTAGATTTGATGATATTATAAATGAGTTGGGGATAGAAAGGGTAAGTATGATAAAAATAGATGTGGAAGGCTGGGAGAATGAGGTCATAGGTGGCATGATCAAAACGATTGAGAAATTCAAACCTATAATTCTTGTGGAGAAAAATCCTTTGTTATTACTAGGATACAATTATCTCATTGACATAGGATACAAGCCTTTGATCTTGGAGGGAACGAAATCCCATCCTTCAGATCTCAAAGTGGTATCAAATTACGATGATGTTCCCCTTTATGATAATATCCTCTTCGTATGGGATAGGGTATGAAAATTTTTGGATTTTATAGGGACGATGCTTATGGTTTGGATTTATCATACCTATCTTTTTTCCCAAAAGCGAAAAGGTCAATACTGGTTGGTGAGAGGATATTTGAAGGTGAATTGACGGGAGGTTATGTTTATGGTTTTAAAGGTTTAATCCTGATATACGAGGATATGGAAGGATTTGAGATACTCATTGATAGGCACATGTTCATGACTCATTCGGGATTTTTCTCGGATAGTTTATACTACTTGCATATCGTTGGTGTTCCTGTGGATTATGAATCATGTAAGAAGTTTATAGAAAATGGGTATTTTGAAGGTTTTTCTCCTCTAAAATACACCTATGTTTTGGGTTCCAAGGTGAAAGTTATAATAGGAGATGGGAAGGTTGATTTTATAACTTTGGAAAGTGAACCGTTATCCCTTGTACAAAGCAAACCCAAGGATTTTAAAATAATACCTAAGATTTATGGTAAGTTCTGGAAGCTAAGGATATTGTTCGGTAAAGAGAAAAGGAAAAGGGCTTACTCAGTTGAAAATTGGTTTTCACCTGACCATTCATCCTGAAATACGAACCACCTATCCGTCCATTTACTCACACCTTCAAAGAGCATACCCGCATACCACTCTAAAGCATCATAAATATCCGTAGGATAGTAGGGATCACTCACGAATCCATAATATTTACCGCAGGGTGTTAAAGGAAGGCCGTATCCGAACACCAGAGGGGTTTTGGTTTCTATGGATAATCTCGCGAATCCTGTTGGGAAATATTTCCTTCCTCTACCTAAGGGGATAGCCACCCCCTTCCTCTTAATATCCCTATCAGCCACGAGATATACGAACTCGTTTCCCTTAATAGCCTCAAAGAGGATCGGATAGGAGTTCCCTATGGGGATGATTTTCATACCGAATCTCTCTCGGAATCTTAAAAATTCCCTAAACCACTCATCGGAAGGAACCTCTGCAACTGCTATACCTGGAAAACCAAGCGCGGAGGCGAAGTTGGCCATCATTTCAGGGCTTCCCAAGTGTGCCGTTGTGATTATAAGCGGCTTACCCTTTGATTTAAACCATTTGAGGACTTCAAGATTATCAACATGCTCAAGCTTGGAAATGATCTCTTCCTTGGTATTATAAGGTAAATAAAGCGTTTCAGCCATTGAGGTCCAAAAGTATATAAATGTTCTTTCCCAACCCGAAATATCCCCTTTTATCATAAGGAAATTCTTTTTTACGACTTCCGCCCTCTTGGGGCTCAGTTTCGGCTGTATTTTGCCGAAATTCATAAGAGCATCGCATATCGCTTCGTATCCCATGCTGTACGCGAAGAAGGTGAAAGTCTTTAATGCTGCTAAGGTTAATTTTTTCTTTTGAGTTTTGGAAAGCAAGTTGAATATTCTAAACGAGCAAAGTGATTCGCTGTACAATTTTTCCGCCTTATAATCCTTGATATGCATGTTCTTTGTAAAGCAAAGGAGGTGAAATGCATATTTTGATTTTATTTTCACTTTCGTGCCCAAGAGGTGAAGCGGAATGCATACTTGCATACACTCAACACATCAAAATTAGAAAGGATGGTTCCTTACTCGTTCGTGAGGATATAAAGGTTGTAGCATCGGGTGATAAGATAAAACGCGGAATATATAGGGATTTTCCTACGAAATATGCAGGCGGGAGATATGTGGTAAAGTTTGATGTAAGAAGGGTTTTAAGAAACGGGATACCTGAGAACTATTTTATGCGAGACATAAGGGGAGGAGTGAGGTTGTATATAGGAAGGAAGGATGTTTATATAAAACCTGGAATCTACACTTACACGATAGAGTATGAAACGGATAAGCAATTGGGCTTATTTGAGGATCACGATGAACTGTATTGGAATGTTACAGGGAACAACTGGGTTTTCAGAATATACAAAGTTAGGGCGATAGTGGAACTTCCAAGGGGTGTTCCAAAGAGTAGGATAATGCTGAAAGCTTACACGGGGAGTTATGGAAGTAAAGGACGAGATTATAAATCTTGGATTGATAGGAGGGGAAGGGTGCGCTTTGAAACCACGAGAAGCTTGGATCCAAAGGAAGGATTGACGATAGTTGTAGGTTGGCCCAAAGGTTATATTTCCGTTCCGGCGAGGTTGAAAAAGATACTTGAAAGCGGATGTCCCGGAGGTGAGAGGGAATGTATCAGGTCCTATGTTCAGCATATTACAGTTAAAGAAAACGGGACACTCCTCGTTCGCGAGGATATAGAGGTGGTAGGAAATATATACGACCAAATGAATGGAGAAATTCGGAGATTCCCAACACACATAACGGGTAGATTTGGAATAAAACGGAAAATAAATTTGAAAGTGAGAAGGGTTTTAATAGACGGGAAGCCCGTAAAATGGTTCGTCCAAGAGCTTAAGGATTGGGTTTATATTTTGAAAATCAGGAGTTTCCCTTCAACCGCTGGAATTCACAACCTTTCCTTAATATACGAGATAGATAAAATCCTATCATCCGATCAAGGTAGGGACGTTTTACGATGGAAGGCTATTGATGACATACTCGTGCCTATATACAACTTAAAAATCTATGCCGATCTACCGAGGGGGGTTCCGAGGAGTAAAATAAGGGCTTATACCGAAAGTGATTTACAAGGGGTGAAGTTCAAAAGAGTACCTTATGACAAGAAAAACGATGTGGCCTTGGCGAGCGTTTTCCCCATTCCTTCTATAGCGGACATAGATTTAACCATTTCATGGCCGAAGGGATACATATCTATACCGTTTCAAAGGAAGATAAGTGAGTTTCTGGAAGACTTTAAGGAAGTCTTACCACTTTGGTTTGCTGTGTTCTTTCTGCTCATTTTTTATGGTATATCGTGGTTATTTTTGGGAAAGGATCCCAGGAAAGGTGTTATAACCCCTTTGTTTAATCCGCCGGAGGATCTATCGCCCGCATCTATGAGGTATATTTATAAGATGGAATACGATGACAGATGTCTCGCCTCCAACATAATATCCGCGGCTGTCAAAGGAGCGGTTAAAATAAAGCAAAGTGGAGATACGTACGAGTTAGAAAAGAAAGGAGGTGAGCAATCTAACCTTACAAGTGATGAGAAAATGGTGGTGGAAAATCTTGTAGGCAAAAGCTTGCAGAGTTATTATACTATAAATCCCGTTTTTGAAAGTTTGCATTACAAGTTAAAGAAACAATGGGGACATCTTTTCAGGAAAAATACCAAAATCCTTTACTCGGGCCTTATTTTGGCGATTTTAGGAGTTCTCGTGTTTTCCTTTATAGGAGGTATCATCTCCAAGATATTTCCATTTTTAATCATCTTAGGTGTTTTTTTGGTTATAGGCGCAGTGATCTTATATTTAGTGATAGGTTTGATTTCTGCCCTGTTTGACTTCAATGATAAGGTATATAAACTGGTTTTTATAGTTGGAATGATGGGTATATTCGGTTTAGGAGTTATATTCTTCGGTGATGAGCTGATGTCTTCGTTGAAAGTCTTTGATATATATACACTGAACTTTTTCGCCTCCCTAATCTTCATAGGTTTGCTTTTTCTCTGGGCCAGGAGATACCTACCCAGATTTACAAAAAAGGGTATGAATTTACTCACCAAAATAGAAGGTTTCAGAACTTTCCTCATAACCGCCGAGAAGAATAGGCTTGAGAAGCTCTTTCCGAAAGATAGCTTACCTAAGATATATGAGAGGTTTCTACCATATGCCATGGCTTTGGATGTTGCGGATACCTGGGCTGATAAGTTCGCTTCCTACCTTGAAGATGCCAATTACAAGCCGGATTGGTATGAAGGTGAAGTTAAGGATACTCTTAGAATATATACCCATATCTCTAATAACATATCTTCTGCAACCACACCTCCCCCCTCATCCGGCTCCACCTCTGGAACGAGTTATACGAGCAGCACGGGTGGTGAATCCATGACTTATCCAAGCGAATCGCCTCCGGGTTCTAAATCGGGCTTTGACGAGGGAGGATACTCTGGAGGCGGTGGTGGTGGCGGTGGAGGTGGTGGTT
>WGFI01000100.1 GCA_015492295.1 Caldifarciminota bacterium | reverse complement strand
GATGGAAATAAAAGAAAAATACAATCTTAAATTCAAAAAGGCAAAAATTCTTGAAGGGGATGTTTTAGAGATAAAAAAACATACAGAATTTGAAAATAAATTTGATGCAATAATAACAAGTCCTCCTTATTATTTTTCAATTGATTATGTTGGTAAGGATAAAATAGCGTATGATTATCTGGGAATAGATATGAAGAAAGTTGAATCTAAGTACTTAGGGATGAAGAATGCCACCACAAGTAAAAAGAAGTATGGTAATTTACCTTTAAAAGTCATTCTCTATTATGAAGACCTTAGAAGAGCCATAGAAAATATGTATTGGGCCTTAAAACCAGGTGGAAAGATGGCAATAATTATAGGAGATAGTACGGTCAGTGGAAAAAAGATTCCTACCACTATGATGACCAAAAGATTTTGTGAAGAAATAGGTTTTAAATATAAAAAACTTATCTTTAACCCCTTGTTGGGTGCAAGGAATAGGGCAATTAGAGGCGAAAGTATAATAATCTGCGAGAAGGAAGGATAACCATGGCTATTAAAAAGAGAAACTTGCTGTGCATAAGGAAGAAACAAAACCTTGATGTAGGGCATTTGATTTTATATAATTCATACAAAAACATACTATCAAACTTTATGGATTTGGCAACCAAAAAAGATGCGAAGGATTTTGATCCAATTGCTAAGGTATATCATGGCTTGCTTAGTGCCCCACCTGAAATAAGGGATTATTATGAAGCGCTACTTGGAGTAACATCGTACTATCAAGCGAGCAAGGGAGGTAGAGGAAGATACATTGAAAAGAAATTAGCGTCATCCTTTGATTTTTGTTCCCTGGACATAAGGCTGAGTGAAATACCTCTATGGATAACTTATCCTATAACTCATAAAAGAAAGGGAATTTTTACCCTTCAAGGTTTGTCCGATGATGAAAAGAGGCTAATTCGCACCTTTAATTGGAGTTGGATTGGAAATAAAGATGAAAAAACTGACTTAGGAAGCGTTATAAAAAATGAAAGGACGATAGTACTAATGGAGATAAAAAATAGAGTGGATTCTGGTGGAACCGCCGCACGAAGAGAAATATGGGCTTCACAAAAGTTTGGAATAATATTGGATCATTTTATTAAAGACGAAAAAGTTTATAGGAAACATGAAAATGGCAAAAGCAAGGATTTCAGCTTTACAGAAATGTTTCTACATTTTGGAATTCATACACTTGAAATGTATATTGGCATTTTATTTGATATAAATGGTTCTCCTGCGAGTATTGAAGCGGATAAAAGAAATGGATTTTATTCGTCAAGCAAAGAAGGCTTTAACTATTTATTAGCTAAGATGAAAAACTGTGGGAAGTTTGATATTATGGATGTTGATAACGAAAAACTGCGAGTTGAGGCTATGCACAAACCTTCCGGTATAACGATTATATGTGGTGCTCTATATGGGGATGAGATAACGGTAAAACTTTTCAGACAAAAAATACCTGTTTCTGATCTGTTATTGTTAAAGTATGATGATATATGGCTTTCTCAATTGATAGCTATAAGTGAGAGGGCAAATCTAATATTGGAATGCGAGGAACCTATACGACGAATTTATAAATTCCGAAGGATCTGAGGAAGCTTTGAATAAACTAATGAATTACTTACTCAATAAATATTCCGAAAGTTTTCCTAAGGAATTTTGTCCATTATTAGTAGAAAGGGATGAGTATTTGGCGGATATTATTCAATTCTTAGGAGCCGTGGAATCATAATTAAGCGTTGCAGCCTTAAAATACCCTTATGCTCTTGATTTCCATCGTTCCATATCCCTCCACTCCGAGTTTCCAAACGGTTGCAGGTTATTATTCAACGGGACTTTATATATGCGATATTGATGGGAACGGTTATAAGGATTTAATAATATCAAACGGAAACGATATGAGGGCTGAGCCAAACCATATATATCTAAATTTCTCAGGGATACCATCTTCAACTCCATCTTGGGTATCGTCCGATGAACAGTTTAGTGGGCATAATACCGTAGGTGATGTGAATGGTGATGACCGTTGGGATATGGTGGTTGCAGGTTTCAGCGGATACTCAGCAGGATGGAATAAACAGGTTAATGTACTGTATTTGAATGGATTCTCCCTACCCGACACTTCACCTTATTGGTCCTCTGACAGTGGGAGGTGTTTTGGGGTTTCATCGGCGGATATTAACGGTGATGGATTTTCAGATTTCGCTTTCTTCTGTGGAAACGATTATAGTTCCGATCCAGAACCTGTGAAATTATACCTTTCCAATGGAAGCGGTTTGGATACCGTACCCTATTGGCTTTCGGATAGTATATATTCCTTAGGTGGAAAGTTCTTAGATGTTGATAATGACGGGGATCTTGACCTATTTGTGGGTATTTACGGTGGCAGGGCGAGATTGTATTTGAACATAGGTGATACTTTGGAAAGAAATCCCTCATGGACATCATCTGTCATAGGATACGCTAATCAGGTTGCCGTAGGGGATATAAACAACGATGGATATATAGATGTAGTTGTTGCCAATATGGGGGATGTGCATATTTATATGAACAATTCCGGAACTTTAAGTGCAACACCGACGGTTATAACGGGTGTGGGTAGCTATACATCGGCCGTCGCATTGGGTGATATAAACGGTGATGGATACTTGGATTTGGCGGTTGGTGGATGGTGGGATACGCTTTTCATCTTTGAGAATACGGGGGGAAACATTTCCTCCGCACCCTCTTGGTCATGGTATTCGGGGGGACTCGTAAGTGAGTACATATTCTTGGCCGATATAAATAACGATTACCTGATTGATACTTCTGAAACCTTTATCGTATCATCTTCAAACCAACATGTATTCACTTTAAGGCACAAACCCATCCATGGTGTGGATACGATTTACATTAACGGAACTCCTTTACTCTCCGGATTCGTATATTCGGAGGAGGACGGTTGGGTATCAATATCCAGATCATATCTAAGTCTATATGATACTGTGAAAATCGCTTATAAATATTCCAAATCCCTTGATATGGTCGTCAGCAATTGGGAACCATCGGAAGGGAATTACGGTTTTCTGAATCAGGTATCAGCAGGTGTATCATTTATGAAATCCGAAGTTTTACCCGATATGGTAAAGATATACGATGTTTCTGGAAGATTGATTTATATCGGCAAATTGGAGGATTTTAAACCGAGTAGAGGGGTTTATTTCATCAAGTTTAAGGGGAAAGTTATACGAAAGGTGTTTTAAGGATAACTAAAATCTCTCCACGATTTTCTTAAAGACCATATCTATATCCTTCTTTATAAACTCCTTCAATGTGGGATTCCTCAAAGCGGCCGCAGGATGGTATGTGGCGGTCGCGGGAATGTTGTACCTTGAAACATGAAATTTCCCCCTTATTTCGCTGATCTTAGGTTGATCCATCCTATTTAGCACATAATACATACTGTATCTTCCCAAGCACAATATCACTTTTGGTGATATGATCCTCACTTGGAAGTCAAGGTAAGGGGTGCATGCGTTTATCTCATCCATCATCGGATCCCTATTACCCGGTGGCCTGCACTTTATAACATTCGCTATATAAACATCCCTATCCCTATCTATACCGAGTTCCTCAAGGATTTCCGTCAATAATCTTCCGGCCTTACCTACGAAAGGATAACCTTTAATATCCTCCTCCCTTCCGGGTCCTTCACCTACGAACATAACATCGGAATAAGGATTTCCCACGCCAACCACCACCTGCTTCCTACTCGTATGGAGTCTGCACTTCTTACAATCCTTTATTTTATCCGAGAATATGCTTAAAACCTTCAATTTATCTTCCGATTTCAATATCAGCTCATCTATCCCTAAGCCCTTTAACATCTCCTCCATTTTCAACCCTCCTTACTATACACAGAGGCGTCTGCTGGGAGGACTGTCCCAGAGGGTTATCCCTGAAAACTTTCCTAACAAAATCCTCATGTATATACTTATGAGATTTCCCCAAAGAACTCACACCGAGATCGTTGGCATCAACTATAACCACAGGGCAACCCAAAACCTCCGACAACCTTTTTGCGACTTTATCGGGATCCTTCGGTGGAAGTTTTGCATACCTATTGTAAGGTGGAAGAGTATAAGGCGTAGGACCATCAATGGCTGATATATTCTTCCCTGCGACCTTATAGAATACACCCTTTATTCCAAATGGCTTTGTTATGGCCGATAGAAAGGCGGCGAAAAGTATTCTCAAAAGTCCGGCTTCCCTGATCGCCAATTCCATCGTCCAAGGACTCCCGAGACCTATTCCGTATGGGGATTTTGTGACGAATTTTGAGAGGAACTTTGCCCAAAACGAAGGTTTTATATCCTCTATCGGAAAAGCCCTTCCCTGAGAAATGGCGACTATTTTCTCACTTACAAATACGAAATCGTTGGGAATCAGATGGGGTGACACATACTCCTTCACAACCTCCGTCAGATCCTCACCGGGCTTTATTACATGGGTTCTTATCGGATATCTCGCCCACATTTCACCATCAACATCTATAATCAAAGATTTACCAGGATTGGGTTTTAATTCCATAAAATCTCCCCCACAACCTTGAAGGATGATCGTATCGCTACTTCTTAACCCCTATGACTTTTATAACTACCCTCCTGTTTAAAGCGTGCTCGGCCTCTGTTTTGGCATTTTTAACGACGGGCATACTTTCACCGTATCCCTTCGCTATGAGTCTGTCGGGCGTTGCACAACCGTTGTTGATCAGCCATTCAACGACGGATTCCGCCCTCGCTTGGGATAGTCTGAGGTTATAACTCGCTTTACCCCTCTCATCCGTGTGTCCCTGAACTTCAATTATAGCCTTTGGATTTTCCTTCAAGAACTTACATATCTGTCTCAGGGCAGGCTCCGCATCCGGTCTCAGTGTGGCTTTATTGAAGTCAAAGTATATGTTTCGGAATGTTATCTTCGTTCCTTTCTTCACAAGCTCAAATGTTATATCCTTCATACCCTTTGATATGACTATCGTCCTTACCTGTTCAATGTACTTCGGATCCTTACCTCTGACCTTTATGGTGTATGTTCCCGTGGGTATATCCTTTATCGTGACGGATCCTGTATTCGGATCGGTCTCATAAGGCCCTATGTTTGCTCCCTCAAATATTACCGTCGCGGCGAGAGGCTTTTTGCTATCCTTATCTATAACATTTACGACCAATCCACCTTTTATAACCGATGGTCTCAAAGCGAAGTTCTTAACATTCGCACCTTCCGTAAGTTTGATGACTTCCGTATAACTCTTATAATCGGGCGCGCTTACGGTTATGGTGTATGCTCCAACGGGTATATTTTCCATCTTATATATACCATTCGGGTCCGTCTGAACGGATGAGACGCCTTCCAACTTAACAACGGCTCCCGCTATTCCTTTTCCACTCTCGGCATCCGACACTTTACCCGTTAGTGAGGCCGTTTTCTTCTTTGGAACCGGCGCGAGCATCACCTTCATAGTGTATGGTTGCCCGCCGGAAATCGTAACGATTTCTGAGTATGGGAGATAACCCTCAGCGGTGAAAGATACCGTATATGTACCTTCTGGAAGGCTGTCAAACCTGAAAGCCCCACTTTGATCGGTTGTCAATACCTTACCTTTTTCTTTGAGGGTTATCTGAACTCCTGATATGGGAGCGTTTGTAGTTTTATCATAAACTATGCCCGCTATGGATCCCAGTTTAACCTCAACCTTCTGAACCTCAACTTCCTCGGCCTTTGTAAGATAACCATCTTTAACCACGGGTTTATCCTCAACCGCTATTGATGCCGAGTACGATTGATAACCGGGCGCCGTGAATATCAGGGTATAGGCACCGGGAACTATATTCTCTATCTTATAGGAACCATCATCATCGGTCCTAACTTCAACATTCAACTCCTTAACCAAAACCCTGGCGTTCCCTATGGGTCTATTGGTTTCCTTATCATAAACTACCCCCGTTATATAAACGGCCTTGGCAGGTACCAACTCAACATTCTTTATCGCGGGTTGTCCGGGTTTGACATCAACGACCTGGGTTGAAGGCGCGTATCCCTTGGCTTGGAATATCAAAGTATAGGAACCGGGCTCTATATTCTCAAACTTGTACGCCCCATCATCACCCGTTATAACGCTTATATTCTTCTCCTTTATAAACACCGTAACATTTCCGAGAGTTTTACCGCTGCTTTTATCAAAAACGACCCCCGCTATATAGGTCGGCAATATCTTTTCCTTCTTCTTGGGTTTTTTCTCAATTGGAGGTACAAAGGTATAACTCAGACCGAGCCACAAACTGTAAGTCGGATCCCAGTAGGTCGGGAACCAGAAGCTCGGTTTGGTCAGCTCGTTAGTCCTACCGGTCGCGGAATCTACGGCTATATACTTATCAAACATAGGCGGATAATTGCTTCTCTCCGTATTTATCGTCTTTCCATCAAACCAGAAAACCTTCTCTATCCCTATGGATATTACAAAACCTTGGGCATCAAGATTGAAACCACCCGTCATATAGAATGGGGAGTCCCCATAAACATCCCTACCCTTGTAGAAATCCTCAAGGGCAACCTCAAAGAAAGGTTGAAAACCCGGCAAAGTGAATATTACCGAGCCACCGTAGAACATTATATCGTCCTTATCGTCCGACAGGTTTTTGGTGTTTATTCCATAATTGAAGTGCATTTGTACATACTTATTGCTGGGTAGGAAGGAGAACAGACCTCTGATCTCATATCCCTGATCGTACTGGGAGAATGTTCTGAAAACCCCACCCCTCTGAAACCATCCCCTCGTATCGGATATGAATTTATCTTCGGCTGGATTCCTCTTATCCGCTATCTGTATGTTTGATATATTTGGAAATGTGTATATCGTCGCTATCCCGAAGGAGAAGGATATGTTCTGAAAATGTATGGGATATACGAGTTTCCCTGCGAGACTCATATCACCCGGACCGTGAGAATGTATGTTATCCGGATACTGCCTCGTCCCATCAGGATTGTTCTTATCCCATATATCAAGATGGTAGGAACCCATTATCGCGAGCTCAAAGAACTTTGTACCGTATCCGAAACCGAAGAGATCGCTCGCCAAGTAGAAACCATCCGTATAATCCTTATACTGTCCATCGGTTGCTATATCGCGTATAGAATTCCCGTTGTTCAACCATCCGTTTATCTGCGAGAAGTTAAACACGAGCCCGAAGGATGAGTATTGACCATTCACATAATTCGGACCTAACGCACTTATAGTGCGCCTAACACCTTTAAGCGTATAATAAGAAGGCCCATAACTGATAAGAAGTAAGGTTATCATATCCGAAAATTTTAAGGGTGAAAAATCAATCGTCTATAAAATACCCGCATTATGAAGGTGACGATAAGCGTAATCAAGGCGGATGTAGGCGGATGGGTAGGGCATTCGAGCACCCATCCGAAGTTATTGGAGGCAGCGGACAGCGTTTTAAGGGAAGGCAGGGATAAGGAGGTAATAATAGCCTATGCGGTGATGAGGGTAGGGGATGACATAAATCTGATAATGACGCATAGGAAGGGGAGGGACAGTGAGGAGGTGCATAGGCTTGCTTGGGAGGCTTTGAGGAGGGCGACTGAGGAGGCGAAGGGGTTAAAGTTATACGGGGCTGGTCAG
>WGFI01000099.1 GCA_015492295.1 Caldifarciminota bacterium | reverse complement strand
TGAGATCCCCCGTTGGTCATAGGATTTACGAAAGCCATATAATTTATTTTGTTGAAAGGATAAACTCAGCGGAGTTCCTTTCGGAAGGCACTCTACGGGGAAGGAAGGTTTATATTATAAAAGTTCCTTTGGATCCCGAGAAGAATTACGGCGCAACCTATTCCAAATATTGGATTGATGCCGATAGGCTTCTACCCCTCCTGATCATAGACTATACCCAGGATGGAAAGAAGGTCAGGATGGTTAAATTTAAGAACATAAAGATAAATCTGGGTCTGACATCAAAGGATTTTAAGATATAGGTATGTTTGAACTTTTCAAAAAGGTTCGCTGGATATACTATACTACAACCGCTGGAACCTTAATAACTCTCCTCGTATCCTCGTTCATAGTTAAGCCCGTTTATGAAAGGGCCGTTATACTCGTACCATCAATTGAGGAGTTGAGTGAATTGCAATCCCAAGCCATGCTAATATTCCAATTGACAAGAGGAGCCATGTCCTCACCCGCCCAAATATTCGTTGATATTGCAACATCGTACAACTTTAAGAGGGAGTTCATAGAGAAGTACAATCTTATGCCCATTTTCGAAACCAAGAAAATAGATGACGCTGTCGAAGCTATGGATGGAAGATTCAAACTCGAGCCCCTACCCAGCGGTTCTTTTATACTAAAAGTCAGGGATATTGATAAAGAGAGGGCGAAGGATTTGGTGAATAAGTATGTATATTTCCTGAATTATAAGGCCAATCTAACATTAAACGCTAAGGGTAGGGAGCTTAGAAGGTTCCTTGAAAATAGATTGAAGGAGGTTGAAGATTCCTTAAAACTCTTGCAGGACAGTATAGTCGCATTTGAAAAGAGGGAAAACATACTCGTTCCTGCTGCTGAGGATATTATGGGACCGGCGGTGGGAGAACTCATAGCGAAGATCGTTGAAAAGGAGGTTCAATTGACGACACTGAAATCTGTATTCTCCGAGAATATACCTGATGTTAAGATAGTGAGAAATGAACTCAATGCCCTTATGGGAAATCTTAAATCAAAATTCCAGAAGCTCCCCTATAACATAAGGAAGGCGTATGAGTATAGGGCGAGACTTATGATTCTATCCACGGTATATGCGACCCTATATCAAGAATATGAAAAGGCCAAATTACTTGAGAAGAAGGATAATCCTTTCCTTCAACCGGCATCCGAACCGTTGGGTAGAGAGAAGAAGGTTTGGCCAAAGAGGGTTGTTCCCACCATACTCACATTTTCAATAATGACTCTCAGCTTCCTATTTATGCTTGCCACATTCATGATCTGGGATAGATTGAGGGATACCGATTTTGGTAGGATGTTTGAACAGATCCGAAAGGATGTGGGATTATGAAGGGTAAGGTTTTATTCGTCAGCGATGTTTATTATCCTTATCCGGGTGGAATATCCGAGCATGTGCATCAATTGTCAAAAACACTAAGGAAGTTGGGTTGGGAAACCTATATATTGACCACCAATTTTAAAGAGAAGCTAGAATTTGATGAACCTCCTTGGGTTTTTAGGGTGGGATTTCCTATAAAGATACCCGCCAACGGATCAATAGCCCCAGTGGCGTTTTCACCCCGATTGAACTTCTATGTAAAGAACATAATAAGAAAAGGGAGATACGATATTATCCATATTCATGGACAGGTCGCCCCTATACTCCCCCTCCTATCCTTGAAATTCTCCAATAGCATAAATGTTATAACTTTTCATGCGGCTTATAAGAGAAACATACTGGCAAAGACCTTTAAGCCTTATATTAAAGGATACTTCTCCATGCTGGACGGCTTTATAGCGGTTTCACCCGCTGCCATAGAACCTATAATTAAATATTTTGGGGAAATAGATTACAGGATCATACCCAACGGAGTTGATATAGATAGGTTTAAACCCACGAATAAACCGCTTAAACATCTCTCAGGGTATAGAAATATCCTTTTCGTTGGAAGGCCGGAGCCTCGTAAGGGATTGAGATTCATAATAGAAGCCATGCCGATGATACTATCAAAGGTTCCGGATGCGAGGCTCGTAATAGTGGGTTCCGGCCCTCTACTCAGGTACTACAAATCGCTCGTACCCGATGAGATAAAGGACAGGGTTCTATTTGAAGGATCGGTTGATGGTAAGATTTTACCGAGATATTATGCTTCCGCCAGCGTGTTCGTTTCACCCGCAACCAAATCCGAAAGCTTCGGTATGGTGCTTTTGGAAGCTATGGCCTCTGGAATACCCGTTGTGGCTTCAAATAATGAGGGTTATAGATATGTCGTAAAGGACGGTGAGAATGGATTGTTATGCGATCCGGAGAGTGCGATAGATCTGGCTAACAAAGTTGTAAAGGTATTGACCGATGAATCCTTACGCTGTAAGCTAATAGAGGGTGGATTGAATACGGCGAGACGATTCTCCTGGGAAAACATAGCGAGGCAGGTTGAGGAGTATTATTTCTATTTGATGGAAAAGTATGAAAGTGTTAGAGGTAAAGGATTGTGATATAGGGTATGGAAAACCCATATTGAAAAGTATATCTTTCAGCGTCGGTTCGGGTGAAATATTGAACATTTACGGTGAAAATGGTGTCGGTAAGACTACATTGTTGAAAGCCTTCCTTGGAATATCCACCTTGCGCGGTGAGATAAGGGTGTGTTCAAGGAATATATTGGATCTTGCGCCTATTGAAAGGATAAGATACATTTCCATAGCATTCGCTGAGGTTATAAGAAGCGATATAACAATAAAAAGGTACTTTGAGATCTCCCCTTCGCCTATATGGGAGGATTTGGTAGAAATTTTTAGGATTTCTGATATAATGGATAAGACCCTAAGGGAAATATCAACGGGTCAGAACAGAAAGGTTCAACTCATAAGAGCCCTATCCTCATCCGCACCTATAATAGCGCTGGATGAACCTTTTTCTCATCTTGATGAGGTTTCAAAGGAAATACTTCATGAGATTATAATCAATCTTGCAAACAAAGGGAAGGCTTTCATAATCACATCCCATAAGCCCTTGGGTTTCGGTGATAGTTTCAAACTACCTCCATAATTTCCATAACTTTTAGAGCTTCCTTGTGAAAAGGTGCATCCGAAAATATCAGACCGTATCTTCCTCCAACCTGAAAAGTCAAGTTTCTTACACCTTTTGCCCAGTTTCTTATCCTCTCCCTCTGCATATCCCTGCTGTTGGGAGGAATCCTTATTCTTTCTCTCGTCTCAGCATCCACCAATGTCTTGCCGTCGTATTTAAAATTCCACTCCTCCCCACTCATAACCTGAATAACCACCAAATCCCCATTCTTTGCGAGAAGATTCAATCCTTTCTGTATCATTTGATAGTCAAAGGCAAAATCGGATATTACGGCAAATATTATCCTTTTGTTTATGTTGGAAAGCAAGGTCAGTACGATTTTCAGAAATTCGGAATCCTTAGATCTGCTATTTTGAAGTGTATAATAGCACCTTAAAAGGTGGGAATAACCTTTATCAAGGGGAACATATATTCCCGAAAGTGTGAATAATCCGAATCGGGCGTTCATCTTATTTGATACATAAAAGAGCATTCCCGCGATCAGAGAGGATGTTCTATCTTTGTTCCACAGTTTCATTGATGGGCTATCATCGTAAATCAAAATGAGCGGGGCCTCGGTTTCACTGGTGAAGAGCTTCGTATATAACCTTTGTTTTCTTGCAAATACTCTCCAATCTATTCTCCTTATATCGTCCCCCTCAACATAGGGCCTGTGACCGGCAAACTCCGGGGAACCGCCTAAGTTTCTACTTCTGAATTTTCCAGCGAGCAATCCATCAACGACTTTTTTGACATTTATCTCAAAGTCCTGAATTATTTCCGTTGGTATATTCATTGAACAAACATCACCGGATCCAAGATCTTTTTATGCTTATATACCTCGTAATGCAGGTGAGGGCCCGTGGTTTTCCCCGTTTTCCCAGACAATCCGATGATCTGACCGGTTTTTATACTATCACCTTTCTTGACGAAGACTTTTGATAGATGAGCGTATAGGGTTTTGTATCCTTTTGAGTGTTTGATTATAACATATTTCCCGTAGTTCTCATTATATGAAACCTCATATACCACACCCTTAGCCGTTGAGAATACGAAGGTTGATTCGGGTATATCAATATCTATACCTCTATGATCATCTCCATGCATCCCCCTTACGATCGGCCCAACCGCAGGTAAGGCGCAGGGTGTATCACATTGATTCGTATATATCGGTAAAGACCCCGCACTCTCATCACCGTTTGGATATTCAACATCTCCAACGATCACCCTTTCCAATCGTTCCATTCTTTCCTGTAAGTATTTATATTTCGTTTCAAGTTTTTTGAGTTTTTCCTTGGAACTTGCGATTTTAACATATTCATAAAGCTTATCCTTTCGGAATACCATAAAAAAGGAAATGGAACCAAGCGTCAATAGACCTATGAGGGATAGCATAACAAAGATCAACACTATGAACTTCACCAGAGTGTATTTAAAACCTCCCAATTCCCACCTCTTCACCTTTCCATCGTCAATTTTTAAAATCTCAATTTTCTTCATAGGTGTAAGTCGCTATTATAAGGTTGCGAAAGGTGGCTCATATGAGGTCTGAATGGATCTCACCCCCCACAAACTTTTTTACCCCTTTATAATATATTCTTAGCTTAACAGCTTAAAAATAATGGCAAAAAAGGAGGTGATGTTATGAAAATGCTAAACTTCAAAATCTTCGCAAAAGGAAAAAGGGGTATAAAACCCCTAATGCTACTCAGTATAGCAGGTATAACTCCCTTATTATACGCTGGGGAGTTTCCACCTCTAAGCGATGAGCAGAGGGCTCACATCCAGGATGGAGAGACCTGGGTACCTTTTGTCCTTTTCAGCCCTCCATCGGGTGTAATAATGGTGCAGATGATGGATCCACAGATATATAGGTTTCAATATCCTCCCGGTCAAGAGCATTACAGATGGGGATGCATGTGCAACGGTTTCGGAGTGGGACATACCACATACGGAACACGTTACGGTTATACTCATGGGGATGCGAGCTATTTCAACTTAAGTAATCTGGGTTCAGGTACAGCAACCTGGGGACCCACAGTGTATCAGTGGTGGACGAGGACAAGATTGTGGGATGGTACGATAGAAGTATATCAGCAGTACTCGTACTGCCCATCCGTAGGCGCCCTTAGAGGAAGGGCCACCATAATAAACCTAACATCAACCACGCTCACGGGTGTGAAGTTTAAGAGATTCATAGATTGGGATATGAATCCGGGGTACTTCTCAAGCAACTATTTCTACTGGGATGGTGCAAACGACATGTGCTACGCTGTCGCAAACGACTGGGCGCATTATGCCGGACTTACAGGAATAACGCCGGTAAGCATCTATGAGCTTTACGCATGGGACAATTATGACGCATATACTTCGTCAATAGATTACCCTTCATCTTACACAGGGGATGGATACTGTCTGCTTGATTGGTACATAGGAAATCTACCTCCTTATGGAACGGCCACAGTTGAGTATTGCTATGTTGGCGGTGGAAGCTATGGCGATCTTATAACCGCAAGGGCGCTATGCGGCACATGTCCATTGGTTGGTGAAGATGAACTTGGAGTTGAGGAGAAGAACATTATAAGGAATCCGAAAGCGTATTACGATGGAGAGTATGTGATTGTTAAGAACTACGAAGGAGAAGTGAAAATTTACAACCTATCTGGCGCTTTGGTGGAAGAAGGATATGTAAAGGGAGAAAGAAAATTCCGCCTTCCAAAAGGTGTGTATATCATATCCATAAAAGGTGCCCATCTAAAAGTCATTGTCAAATAACCCACTTGACAAACGAGAGAAACAACCTTAGAATTTCCAAGTATGATGTGGATAGTTATATTAGCGCAAAAGCCTGCTGTGCAACCGGGTAAAAAAGAAAAGAGCATAAGGGACACGACCGTAAAGGAGATATACGATAAAGGTGAGATAGACTGGACCAACGGATTCATACGAGCCAAAGGATACGGTTTCATGGATCCCAAGAAACCGAAAGGTCAGGCCAGACTCCTGGCTGAAAGGGCGGCAGTGGTTGATGCTCGCAGAAACCTACTTGAAATAGTCAAAGGTGTTCATATAACATCCGAAACCGTGGTTGAGGATTATATGACTTCAAGCGATATTATAGTACAGAGGGTTCAAGGTCTCGTTAAGAACGCTCGTGTAATAGGGAAACCAAAGTATTACAAAGATGGTCGTGTTGAGGTATGGGTTGAGATGAGGCTGGATGAACTCGCGAAAAATTTGCCAGCCAAAAAACCTGTGGTCAGTATGCCTAAGGAGGAACCGTTTGACGGCAGCGTTATAGTGAAAACTCCCGAGGGAATGAAGGCCTGTATGTATCCGAGGATTCTGGATGAGAATGGGAATGTCCTGTTTGACGCTGCGGAGCATCAGGTCGCAAAGGATATGTGGAGTAAAGCCATAAAGTATGTGAAAGGTAAGGTTCAAACTCTACCAGGAGGGAGAATAGTCATAGAAGCGGCACAAACGAAAGGTTGCGATATAATAGTTAAAAAGAAGGATGTTGAGAAGGTCCATAAACTCAAAAAGTGGGCATCCTACATCCTCAAAGCCGGGAAATTCATAATAAACCTCGTGATGTGATCTCCTCCTCATCCTTCACCGAAACCCAAAAAACCAAGAAAAGCAACATGAAGATTGATAAAGCAAGCCAGACGATCCCCCATATCGTAGGCCCTATCTTAGTGATTCCCGCCAAGAGTTGGGCATCCGACCATCCCGAATTCAGGAAAATATCGGTGAATATATCATAAGGCGTATAGAGAATAGAGGTTAAACCTACGACCCGTAAGAGTATAGCGTTTATGATTGATGGAGAGAACAGGGCTGATACTATAAAGAAAATGCTCATGAATACCGAAAATATAAGCGTGTAAATTCCCCTACCGAACAACATACCTATTGCACCCACGAGGAATCCTATAACCAATGTAAGGAAATCCTCAACACCTCTCAAACTTGATAAATAGAATATAATAACGCCTACCAGAATTGATGATGGATAGCCCATGAAGGCGACCAAGAAGGTATTACCGCCATAAGAAAGGACATGCCCGCCTTCCATAGGTTTAAGAACGAATTCCCCTACCCTTCCACCTGTGAGTATAGCGACCGTAAGATGTCCGAGTTCATGAAAGAATACTGCGAGCATACGGAAAGGATAGAGGATACCCGTATCCCAAAAGAGGAGAATAAGCAAACATAGTGCTAAATAGAAGGCCAAGAATCTATTCCTTATGAGCACTTTCAACCAACCTCTTCAACTCATAGAGTATATCCAAAGCATCCTTGGGTGAAAGCGAATCAAGGTTTATACTTCTTATATATTCCACTATATCCCCTCCCTCACCCGAGGTTCTTATGAGAAATTCCCTTTCAAGTTTTTCATGAATCTCTTTAGCCCTGTTTATAACCTCATCGGGCAAACTCGCGAGTTTCGCAACATATATACCATAACTCCTATCTGCGCTGCCCGGAACCACCTTATATAAAAACTCAACCTTGTCCTCTTTCTCCTCAACTTTCATACAGAGATTGAAGGCATTTTCATGTTCGGCCGCCAGTTTGGACAGTTGAACATAATGCGTTGCGAATAGGGTCTTCGCCTTTATAAATTTCAAAATATACTCCGATACGGCCCAAGCTATGGCCAAACCATCATGCGTTGATGTTCCTCTACCTATCTCATCCAGAAGTATAAGGCTCCTTTTTGTGGCATACTTCAATATATTTGAAACCTCGTTCATCTCGGCCATAAATGTGGATATACCACGGGTCAAATCATCAGATGCCCCGATTCTCGTAAATATTCTATCCATTATAGGGATTTTGGCATATTCAGCTGGGACGAAGCTCCCTATGTGCGCCATTATGCTGATCAATCCGACCTGCCTCAGATACGTTGATTTACCTCCCATATTTGGTCCGGTTATTAACGCGAAGAATTTACTTTCGCTGAGATGGGTGTCGTTTGGGACGAAGGTTATATCCATAAACCCTTCAACCGTCGGATGCCTCCCCTTTTTTATCTCCAAATCATAACCCGTATATACCATGGGTTTGGTATATCGAAACTTCTTTGCAACCTTCGCTAAGGAAAGGCATAGATCAATCTCCGCTATCTTGTTCGCGATTTCCTTTATGGAATCCTTGAAAGAGACTATCTTATTCAGAAGGCCATGATATATCTCCTTTTCAAGTTTAACGGATTTCTCTTTTGATGATAGAAGCAGATTTTCAATATTTTGAAGTTCATCCGTGGTAAATCTCTCGGTGTTTGTCAATGTTTGCTTTCTGTGGTAATATTCGGGAACCTTTTTAGCCTGAGCCCTACTAACCTCAATATAATAACCGAACACGCTGTTGTACCCTATCCTCAGATTACTTATACCCGTTTTCTCCCTCTCCCTTCTTTCTATATCTTTCAGCATTTCCTCGGAATTTCTTTGGACTTTTCTAAGTTCATCAAGATATTGATTTACACCGTCCCTTATATATCCTCCATCCGAGGTATCGGCGGGGGGATCATCGTAAATTGTCCTTTCTATATATTCGCAAACCTCCTTAATTCCCTTATCGTACTTGGCACCCAAGCGATCAAGTATATCCATTGAGTGCCTCAGAGATTCTTTAAATCTAACGAGATTTTTTGGGGATATTTTCTTACTCGCTATCCTTGAAAGTTCTCTTTCAAAATCGTAAATCTTCCCCAGTTTATCCTCCACGAACTGCGAAATTTCAACATTCTTATAGAAATATTCAACCCTTCTTAGTCTTGAATTTATCTTGTCTATGCGATTGTATGGATGCAATATGCTGAACCGTAAGGATCTTTTACCCATAGGGGTCAAACACATATTCAGCAAGGAATAGAGGGATCTCTCCCCTACCAAACCTAAGGTCTCAATGGTCCTTCTATCCAAGGGTATATATTCGCTTATCGGATACTCCGTTGGAAACTGTAAATGTTTTATGGCATCACCTTTTTTCTCTTTGAGATAACTTAGGACTCCACCGAGAGCGCTTAAAACCAATGGAGGAATGTCGGCGCCTCTTCCGAATATATCCTTGAGCATATCGTACCCCACCTTTGATGAGAACTCTTCCTTGTCCCTGAAAGTTTTCGTGCATCCTATATTTATATCCTTCCCTTTCGGCAGAACGATCTCCTTTATATTCAATCTTTCAACCTCTTCCCATACCTTTTCCTTATCCCCGTAAATATAAAACACATCCCCAGATGATACATCAACCAAAACCAAGGAAGATTCACCCATAGCCTCATTATATCCAGCGAGGTAATTGTTCGTATCTTCGGGTAATAGGGATTCGGATGTTATGGTCCCAGGGGTTATAACCTCGGTAACCACCCTTTTCAATAGAGTTCTACTCTCCTTCTCATCTGTCTGGTCGCATATGGCAACCTTGTATCCAGCTTCAAGAAGTTTGTTTATATAAACCTCCGCTGATCTTACGGGTATTCCCGCCATAGGAACACGGATATTTTTCCCCATAGGTCTGCTCGTAAGAACTATACCGAGGACCTTTGATACTATCTTGGCATCTTCAAAGAATGTTTCGTAGAAATCTCCCAAGTGAAATAGAAGTATCTCCTCTGGGAATTGTGATTTTATCCTTTTGTACTGTTCAAGTAATGGGGTTTCCCTTCTCTTACCCATCAGAACCTCGTTCTTTTAAACATAAATTCGGGTATCGCTTTAACGATGCACATTATGTATCTCCAATAAAACGGGGTATATACTATATCCTTCCCCCTCAACACAGCCTTGTATATATCCATCGCGACTTTCTCAGGGGATGCCAAGAGAACCTTGGGCACCTTCAAACCCTTTGTCATCGGGGTATCAACGAAACCCGGTTTAACGGTTATGACCTTTACACCTTTACTGAACATCTTAGCTCTCAACCCACTCAAATATTCGGAAAATGCGGACTTTGAACTCCCGTAAATAACATTCTTAGCGCGACCCCTATCACCTGCAACCGATGATATTCCAACTATCACCCCTCTACCCCTATCCGCCATATAGTTAGCTACGATATTTATTATTGAGACCGCCCCCAAATAATTGGTTTCTATGATCCTCCTCGCCTCCTCAAAATCCTTTAAGGCCTTCTCCTGATTTCCAAAGTACCCAAACGCAACGAGAACAACATCAACATCACCGAACTCCTTTATAACCTTATTCCAGAAGGGTTTATGAGATTCATAATCTAAGGCATCAAACTCGGAGTATTTGGATCTTACACCATAAACGGTTTCTATGTGCTTCACGAATCTTTCAAGTTCTGATATGTTTCTACTCGCCAAGAAAAGTTCCCAACTATTCCTTGCACATATCTCACAGAACTTCCTTGCTATCTCAGAATTCGCCCCAAGTATGACCGCCTTCAAACCTTATACGAAGTTCTCCTCAATTATCCTTTTAACCTTCTCCTTCCAAACCTTATCCGTTATATCCTGCAATGCGGGAGCGAGCTTAATATCCTTAACTAACTGCTCATCGTAGGATACTGAGTTCTCCTCCTTGTAGAATATTCCAACCGGTACCTTCCCCGAGTTCCAGACATCCATTATATGGGATATGGCCTCCGCTCTACTTTCAAAAGGTTTTTCGTTCTTAACTATGTTCTCCTTAAACCAATCGTAGGTGTTGAACTTGTTGAAGGTAACGCAAGGAGAATACACATCAACCAGAGAGAATCCTTTATGTTGTATGGCTTGGGTGAATATCTCCGCGAGCGTCTTAGGATCGCCTGAGAAACCCCTCGCCACAAATGTGGCACCCATAGAAAGTGCTATATACAGAGGTTCAACGGGGCCTTCAACCGCACCGTAAGGAGTCGTACCTGTTATGAATCCTTTTAAGGAAGTGGGTGATGTTTGACCTTTGGTAAGACCATAAATCATGTTGTTCATAACTATGTAGGTTATATCCGGATTCCTTCTACAAACATGAAGGAAATGGTTTCCTCCTATCGCATAACCATCTCCATCCCCACCTGCACCTATGACAGTAAGCGTAGGATTGGCCAACTTTATGGCCGTAGCCGTAGGCAAAACTCTACCATGTATTCCGTGATAACCGTAAGCCTTTATATAATCACTTATTTTACCGCTGCAACCTATACCGGATACAACAACGACCTCATGGGGATCCTTGTTAAGCGCAAGTAAAGCCTTCTTTAAAGCCAACAAAACCGCATAATCCCCACACCCAGGACACCACGTGGGCTTGTGCGAATCATAATCCCTCAATGTTCTTTTCTTTACTTCCGTTGCCATTACTTACCTCCTGTCAGCAGGTATTATAAGGCTGTAAGATTTATTGGTGTAGCTTCTTCATAACAGCTTTCTTACAAAGCCCTTCTATATCGTAGTTCAAAGTATCCATAGGATTCAGCGCCTTTCTTGCCAGATTTCTCAACTTAACCCTATCAAAATCCACCTTCAAATCATGAAAAACATTTCCAAAACTCTCCAATTTATCAATGTGATAATACCCGAACCTTTGCCACATAGTATCGTTCTTTATAACATCGTTGAGGACATTGAGAAATTCTTTTGATTTTTTCACATTTCCACCTCTAAATACCACAAAATCCGGCCCCGAAAGGAAATAAACCTTCTCACCCTTAGAGTTTATTAAAGGCAAGAATGTCAGACTCACTCCTTCCCTTTCAATGTAAGGTTTGTAAGCGCTCGTCCCCACTATTGAAACTATTTTCATAAGAACCATATCCATCTCAGCGACCCGCGGATTAGGATATATTCTAACATAAGGTCGCTTGGCTAATGCCCTAAGATAGTTAAAAACCTTAACGCAGGCTTCAAGAGTATCGTATCCCTCGGATAAGTACGTGAAGATCAGCGCAGTGTATAATGTTGCCGAAGGGTAGATTCCGAAAACTATATAATCCGTATTTAGATTCAAAAGATCCTCTATCTTGAAATTCAAGGGAAAATTCACCTGCTTCGCGAGATCCTCGTTGATGTAAAAACCTACAAAGCTCTTAAAGATGGGAAAGCAATGACCTTCACAATAATCGGGTATTATATCTTTATCGGTGATCCTAACCACTTCCCCTTTCTTTATCAGATTCTTCAAAGTGCTCGGATAGACCAAGGCCACATCCGGCTTCCTAACCTTCAATGATTCGTCCAGCTCATTTATAGATGAAAAGCTCTTCCTAAGGAGACTGACATTGACTTTTCTCCAAGTCTTGTTAAGGGACTGCCTGAAATGATAATCGTGTATTTCACCGAGCCAATACCAAATTTCAACCTCGTTATCACCACAGGATACGACCATAAAACCCAAAAGTATTACCCATCTCCTCAACATTGATATTTTACGGTTGAATGTTGAAGAAGTGTTTTATTATTTTTGAGGCGATGGGTGCGGCTGCGGAGCTTCCATGTCCAGCATTTTCAACGATAACCGCCATAGCCACGGTGGGATCATCATAAGGAGCAAACGCTATGAAAAGGGAATGATCCTTCCCATGAGGATTTTGCGCCGTACCCGTCTTACCTCCGTATTTAAATCCCTCTATGCGCGAATAGTAAGCCGTCCCTTCTTCCACAACCCTTAACATACCCTTCCTAACCTTATCATAAGCCCACTTCGGCGCCTCAAGTCTAAAAACCCTCTCACTGTCATAAGATGAGAATCTTGGTAAAACCACCCATCCACCGTTCCCTATCAAACCCGCGAGCACGGCCATGAACACGGGGGTTACCAATACTTCACCTTGGCCTATCGCCAGATTCAAGGCGGTACCCAAGTAGAAGTTCCTTACCCTTATCCTTGAAGGAGTCTCCTCAGGAAGTTGGGTAAATTTCCTGTCGAATAAACCCGTTGAGAGTAAGGATCTCAAAAGTCTTCTCGCACCGAATCTTCCGCCTATGTTGTAAAAATATACATTGCATGATAAAGCTATCGCTCTTTCAAACTTAACATATCCATGCTTCGTCCAGCAACGAAATCTGTGTCCGCCCACGAATATATATCCCGGGCATGATACACCAAAGCCGGTGTCTATTATGCCTTCTTTCAATGCCAAAAGCGCTACCAAAGGCTTAAAGGTTGAACCTGGTGGGTATAAACCGCTCAAAGCCCTATTAAGCATCGGTGCGTCCTTTAAACTATCAAAAGGGGAAGGCTTTGAATACACCAAATATACATAACCATTCTTGGGGTTAAACATAAAAACTGCACCCCTTTCGTAGTTAGAGAACAGACTATCCACGAGTTCGTATAGATCATATCTCAAAGTAAGCACGATGTCTTTTACCTTTGTATTCGTTTCAACTATAAAAGGAGAAACTACATTGCCAAATGCATCAACATCCATAATTATATTCGCGAATGATCCGGATAATCTCTTATCATAAAACCTCTCCAACCCCCCTAATCCTCTTCCATCTATTGAAACATGGCCAATTATATGATAGCAAGGCTTACATCTTAGTATCCTCTTCGCATAAGGCACAAACACCAAAGTTTTAAACTTATACTTCTTTTTCATAAGTTTTAAAACCTCATCGTCCGTTAAATCCAAGAATTCCGAATAGCCCAAATATTTGTATTCCTTGATTTTCAACCTTCTACCCAAAAATTCTTCAACTTCCTTCCTCTCCAAAACATCCCTATTGTCCTTTGAATTCATCTGTACAACCTTGTATTTCACATAAAAGTCCGTTATATATTTTCCATCCGCGCTTATGAGTCTTCCCCTTATCTTCCCCATGGGTATCTTTTTCTGATAGTTTTTCCTATCAAGACCTATCAATGAACTATCATTTATCCTATTCAGATACACAACAAAGGAGAATATAAAACCCATAAAAGAGAAAGTGAGCAGGATTATCGTTCTGCGATAAGTCATCTATCAAGCAAGACGACTTTCAGAAGCGCTCGTTTTCCAGAGTATTCAATATGTATTATGTAAAGTCCAGCGGGTAGGTCGTTCTTAAAGGAGCAACCCTTAACCTCTCTTTGTAAGATTCCCGAAAGTGTAAAAACCTTTAAATTTGCACCCTCGGGGCAGTTTAGTACCTTAACTATGGCATTCCTCTTAGCAGGATTCGGATACACCTTTAAACTCTTCCACCAACCTGATGATACACTCGTATCCTGCAATATCCCTATACCTTTATCCGTCGCAATATATATCCTTCCACTCGGAGCATCACCGAGAAGGGTAAATCTAAGGGGATAGAGAACGCTGGGAGAAATTGAATATCCCGGCAGAGGTGAATTTTCGGGTGTGTAGGTTCCGATTACGTTGAAGTCCTTATCCAATACCACCAGTCCATCGCTTCCAGATACCCATAGCTTTCCATCCAACCCCCTCCAAATACCCGTTATTGAACTACCTTCAAGAACCTTGGTTATGAATCCGAGGGTACTCAAAGAATACACTTCAAGACCATCGCTGGTACCTATGAACAGTGTATCCCCATAATGATATACAACATTCGCGTCAGCGCTTATGCTTCCATAAGGTTTGAAGTCCGAATATAGTACCTTGCAAGCACCCTGCCCGCAGAGCACAAACTTATCACCCGCAGAGTACAATATATCCGTAGCGTAATCTATAAATCCCGTTTCTTCTGCAACCGTATCTACTACTTTAAAAACCTTTGCATTTCCCAAAGGTTCCCAGGATACGAAGTATATATTCCCGTTCATGCGAGTTATGTCAAACACATAACCGAACCCTCCGATCTCCGAAGGTTCAATCTTTACGGTGTCGGAAAAGTCGGGAGAAAGTATAACCAAACCTCCACCGTTTAAACCCAAATAAATCTTACCATCGTAGTACTTCACAACATTGACGAGTCCAAATCCGAATGTATCACCCGATGGCCACACGGCACATGCATTAACTCCACCTCTCCCGCATGCTATAAGACTGTCGCCGAGTAGAAGCATACCGGTTATGGTGGTATAGGGAATCCCACGGGTTTTCAACTTTTTGAAATCCGGAATCCTATATATTCCTCCCCCAAACATATAAAACGATGCGTTGAGCTTTCCAAAACCGACGAAGTCCTTTGATAGATATAGCGCATAACCCCCTTTAACGGCCACGGGAGAGGACGATGGATCTATCCTATAAACGAATGTATCCGTTGAAACCCAGATCGTATCCCCTCTAAGACTTATAAAGTTTATCTTTCTACCGGCAAGGTACATTATGCTTCCATTTGTATCCAGAATTCCCGTATCCGTACCCATCAACCAACCCATATAGGGATGCCTTGCCGCTGAAAATACAGGACGACCCAAGAATACCGTATCCCAGGAGGAGGATGAGAAGCTTGAATAGAATACCTTATACAGGCCGAGTGTATCCCCTACAACCAACGTATCTCCGAATATTTCAATATATTTCGGCTTGTTAAATCCCACATAAAAGGGCACCTCCGTTGAATCGGTAATGCGGTAAGCGAGTACCCGAGTTTTACCGAGTATGAACATATACTGACCCTTTACCCCTATTTTCTTAGCGCTAAGCACCTCATCAGGATCGTTAAAGGATATGAGATCCAATGTCTTAAACCTACCATCTTCAAAGTATTGCAAACCCCTTCCACTCAAAATCCATAAACCGTTTTCACACGATACGGAAAGCACCTCAGCGGTATTTATCCCATCAAGTTTTGTGTATTTTCTTATTACGCTATCGTTATAGACCACGAGTAATCCTCCCGAAGTCGCCAAATAGAAAGTATCATTCCTACTACAAACATCCAAAAGATTTTCCGTATTGGTCCATAAATACCAGCCCAGCAAGATAAACATTCTAAGCCTGAAAAATTATTTCAGTTCTGTTATGCCGAAGTGTATTTTTAGGAGAGGTTTTATGAAGTGTTCAAATCTCTCTTTAAAATCCTCCAAATTCTCAGAATAAAAGTAGGTATGACCTAAGGAATTATTCGTCAATGAGTTTATTTTCTTGAAGAGACTCACAACCTCCTCTATATCCTCCTCATGCCAACCTTTGGATTCCAAGTAATTTCTCAATTCCTCCTCCGAAGGCTCAAAGAATACAACCGGAAATCTCCTCAATACAGCCTGATCCACCTTTATAACATTACTATCCCTTTCATTCATAGTGGCTATTATGTAAAGATTTCTGGGTATGATCATGAACTTGGAGGAATAGGGTCTTATAACGGGGCTATCCCTATATTCAATTGCGTAGAGTATTTCTCCCAACAATGCCGCCACATTTCCCCTGTTTATCTCATCTATTATAACTACGAACTTCTCCTTGGGATTTGATAATGCTCTGTTAAGCAGTTTTAGAAACGGTCCCTCTACAACCTTGAAGTTTATCACCCCCGAGCTTTCAACGGGTTTCAATCCCTCAACAAAATTCTCATATTCAAACGATTGAGAAGATTGGATGAGTATCCAGTTCTTCCCTTCTCTGCCAGCGATGAAATTCGCCACCCTCCTTGCTGTGTATGTTTTTCCCGTCCCAGGAGGTCCCACGAGCAGGATGCTGCCGTATTTGTTAAGCAATTTTATGATCTTCTCTTCCTTCTCCGTTAAACTTTCAAATTTGATAAAAACCGTATCTTTCCCCATCTGTTCAAGCTTCTCCTTTATCAGCTCCCTTTGATTATCATACCCTAAGAATATCAATTCCCCTGAACTATCGGGGAAACTACCGTTGATAAAAGGTGCATTACCAAACGACTTATCCCTTCTGAATCGCGTGCCCGAACTTGTAAAATCGTCTTCCATAAATACGCCGTAATCCTCCCTGCCAACCTCCCTGCTTATCACAATTCTTCCAAAATCCGTATAAATTTCGCACCATTCAACTCCTACGGCATTATAAACCTTTACATCAAAAAACTCCAACAGCTGGTTTAACCTCTCCTTGCGTCTTGGATAGCTCATAACATACCTGTCCTTCATAACCTTTATAAACCTCAGGAAATCGTAGGGGAACTCATCTCCATTATAAGCGACTTCCATATATGAGTACGACGAGGGATCTATGGCAGGTGAATGTATCTTTGATATTAGATCCTCCAGATCTTTGACGGTATATTTCTCTTTTACGAATCTTATCTCGTAATCCTTACTCAACATAACCCTGAAAAGATTTTCAATTTCGTTCCGTGGTAATTCCCTGAGTAAAGGTTTGTATGGGACGGACGACAGGTCCTCCGAGAAGAATCTCAATTTCCAGATTTTTGAGTGAATTATTTCGGGAAGAACATCCGCGAATGTCGAACTCGTTATTTTAATCTGCTCATCGTGCTTGATGATGATGAACTCTCCGATTTCAAGCTTATTCTCCGACAAGATGATCGGTTTCGCATTGATATACCTTCCTACAATATCCGATATTTCTAGGATGAAGTCATCCATAAATAAGGGATTTTAAAGGTGAAGATTTTTTATGAAATCCGATTCCTCGCAGTTTATAACCCTATTGCCGGGAATCCTCGCTCTACTCGCTTGCGCGCACCCTATGAACATAAAATCCATATCCCATTCCCTATGCGCATCCGTATTTATGCACACGAGTCCATCGTAGTCCATAATGACATAGGCATCAAGATCCACCCTCTTTGGATTGGCGTTTATTTCCAATACTTTACCGTATTTCTTGGCTTTTTCAAGAACGGTATCAATATCAACATTATAGGAAGGCCTCTTTTTCAATATCCTTCCTCGTGGATGAGCTATTATATGCACATAAGGGTTCCTTATAGCAGCCAACAATCTGTCCGTTACATCCTCATCATCCTTCCAGTTATGCACGGAAGCTATTACAAGGTCAAACTTTTCAAGTATATCATCCGGATAGTCCAAACTCCCATCGGATTTTATATCAACCTCCGTAGCAAAAAGTATCCTTATATAAGGATACTTGTCCCTTAATCTTAATATTTCAAGATACTTCTCCTTCAACCTCTCCTCATTCAATCCACCTGCGTATCCTGATGATGGAGAATGATCAGCCAAAGCGACGGCCGTATATCCTCTATTTATCGCGTTTAATATGGCCTCCTCAACGCTCATGGAACCGTCGGAGAATGTCGTATGCACATGGAAATCGCCCATTACATTTTCGGGCAAGATCGGTTTGGGAAGATTTCCATCCTGTGCAAGTTCAACCTCCCTCCCATCGTTCCTCTGAAAAGGATGTATGTATTTTAGACCGAGCCTCTCATAAACCTCCTCCTCGCTCGCACCCTTTATCTCTCCGAGATTCATCAATGCTCGTATATGCTCGTCGGGACCGGTTGAATAAACCAAGACCTCCCCCAAATTATCCTCATCGTATATATGTATCCTTACGGGTATCCTTTCGCCTCCCCACAACCAATAACCGTTTTCAAACCTACCGGATGCAGCCAATTTGAACGCGTCATCTTCCATAATCGCGAACTCAAGGATGTCTATCAAGGGCTCCCCCCTGCGGAACGCACCGGTTGCTATGGCGGATCTGTACTCATAGGTGAATGATTTAACCAGAGGAACGGCTTCACTGATCAAGAGTAAATCCTTCTGAGACTTGTAAAATTTCAGATTTTCATATATTTTTTCGGGATCCTTGAACATTTTTCTCGCCTCTTCTTTATTCAGAAATCTCTCCAAATCTTCCAAGGAGGTTATACCCTTTTTCCACAGATCCCTTACGGTGGCTGGACCTATACCCCTGATTTTTAAGAGATCAATCAGAGTTATGGGAACCTCAGAGGTTAATTCTTCATATTTATGTATTCTTCCACTTTGCAGATATTCCACTATCTTTCCCGCTATCGCATCACCCACTTTGAGCTTCTCCTTTAAACCTCTTAAACCTTCGGCATCGTAAAGCGACTTTATATCTTCGGGGAAAGATATTATCCTCTTTGCCGCCCTACGATACGCCTCAACTTTAAAACGATTTTCACCCTTTATCTCCTCAATATCACCTATGACCTCAAATATCCTATATAGAACATAGTTGATCTCAAACATGATTTATTCTATATCCAATCCAACGATTCCCAAATCTTCAACAGCCTTATATACATCAGGATAAGTCTTTATGATCCTATTGAGTTGGAGTATTTTGAAAACTGTACCTACCTGCCCATGTATTCCGCACAGGTAAATATCTCCTCCACCTTCTCTCACCCTTTTCGCCACCGTTATAAGTGCCCCCCATATCGTTGAAGACATGTAATCCGTCTTGGCCAGATCAATGATAAAGTATCTGGAACCTTCCTTTAACCTGTCGGCGAAGAACATGATCAGGGGCTCCCTATAAGCGGTATCCAAACTTCCAATGAACCTTACAACGCAATATTCTCCCGATTTTCTGTATCTCACCTGCGATAGGAAATCTTTCATAGTAGGTATTATAAGGTTGAAAATTTGCAAACTTACAGGTTGCGTATCCATCTTCTAACTGTTGAGTATGGAATAGCGAGTTCGCGTGAAATCTCCCTTATGCTCATACCATGAATATACATCTCTTTCGCCTTTCTCCGAAGAACATCGGAGTATTTATACCACTTGCCTCCCCATATGAATCTCCTACCGGTTCTTTTGCATTTATAACTCTGCCTACCATTAACCCTGCCGTATTTTATGCAACAGGAACTCTTGGGGTAGCAGCATGAATCGAGTTCGTACCTCATATTTCACCTACGCTATCAAACACAGGTAAGAATCTAAATGGAAAGTTTATTCTGCGAGCACCAACGAGATTTTTTCTTCTGTATTTTAAATCGTCAATCACTACCCCCCTTCTGGAAGCGGAGTGTATCATCTTCCCATCGCCGATATATATCCCGACATGATCAACATAAGGATGTTTGTACTTGAAGAGCAATATATCGCCCGGCATTATACTGTCAAGGGGTACGGGTTTCCCAAAATTAACATAATCCCTCGCCCTTCTCGGGGCGTTTATTCCAAAGTGTCCCAAAACCGTCTTTACAAAACCGCTGCAATCCATACCCGTACTATCCATACCACCGTACTTATAAGGTACCCCCAAGTAATTCATTGATACGGAAAGAATCCCCACTATGACATCCATAAACGATATTTTAAAGGTGAGAGATTTTTACAAGGTGGAACAATTCTTTCGGGTTTATAATATCAAGATGTGGCCAGATTGGCATGATGTGTATGATTTTGATGAGTTTAGCATATTGAAATTTGTTCCTGAGGAACCGGGAGTTTTCATAATAAGGAGAAAGTTCCAAAAGGATCTTATAGTACTCATCGATGCCGCGGAAAATTTAAAGGAGAAGTTGCTGGATTGCTTAGTAAATCCTCCCGATGAATTGGCAAAACACATTTATAAAGGTGAGATACTTGAATTCGCGTTTTTAAGGACATTGGATCCATATACGGTTAAAGATGGCATACTTGAAGACTTTAAACATCTTAGAAATTCTTGAAGACTTTTACAACGATCCCCTTTATGAAGGTGAGGGAAAATGGAATGATTTAAGAAATGTGGTGGGAGATATAAAGGATAATTCACTCTCCGGGATATTGGTCTTCTCTCGTTTAAATGAAATGTTCATTAGTTTTTATGATTCTGGCGTTATGCTTGAAGGTCTAAGTATATCCGAAGACAATATATATTCATACGGATATGAGGAGTTTATAAGAAGGATTTCATCCTCTGCCAAAGTGAAGGCGTATAACTTCAAGTTTTATCCTCACAACAGCGATATAATTATTGTGATCTCCCTAATACACAAGTCTTCAAGAATAATGGATTCTATGACACCTGAACCTCAAAAGGTCTTTGAGGAGCTTAAAGATATTGGATTTTCTGGGATACTGCGCATATATTCCCCCATTCAAGTTTCCTGCGTTTTAATATCCGGGGTGGTTTTTGGGGCATTTTCAAGAGGAAAGACTATGAATATCAATGAGATATTATTCCAGCAAGGTATATACGAAATTAAGGCCTTTTCCGTTGATGAACCTATGTCGGAGAGAAACTATGAGTATTATGGAAGGGAATATGCACGAAAGATCAACAAGATATACTCAAAAATGTTGAGATCTCATGATTCTCTCCCCACAAAATTTCGCTACAAGATGATAGAGTTCTCCCAAAATGAACCCTTATTGGATCCTATCCTTGGGTTAGTTGAACCTACGGAAAAAGGCATAAACATACACCTGCCACCTTATCCCACTTTAAAGGCACTCATATCAATCTGTGATATATTATCTGCCTTAAACCCAAGATTAGAGGAAATACAAGAACTAAAAGAGGAATTGGAAAAGATCCTATGAAATGGGGATTAGGTATATTGATTTCAACGATGGTAATGTCAGCTTCTGCGATTCTTTTCATTTTTAATTCCATTAAAGTAAGCGAGGATGCAAATGTTAAGATCAAGATCCTTGATCTCAGAAACAACATCTCCAAATCTATAGCGTACGCCTATATGAATCAGGAAGTTTATATGAAGTCATCGTTGGATGCCGCCAAGAGTATAGCGAAAGAATTAAAAAATGAGAAGATCATAACATTGCTAGACTCTTTGGGAATGATCCTGAATCGGGATAAAATAGACGTCGCAAACTTACAAAGTATCTTGACCTCTTTAAATTCCCAGACTGATGCTATGATCTTAGGACACGGGCGCAACTTAAACTTAACATACATATTTATGTTTATGCCTACATTCATATTAACCCTGTTTTTCACCGTGATGTGGATGCTTGAAAACAGAAGGAACATATTAAAGTTGCAGGAAGCTCTAAACGATATAAGGCTCGGTATATTACGAGAGAATGTCAAATTCAGCGGAGATTTTAGAGTACTTGAAGGACTGTTAAATGGACTTACAGACGATATAAAAAGGGTTAGAATGAATGTTCAAAAAATCCTTAGATCTTGAAAGAGTTTCTGAGGCCGTGGAGAGATTCAAACTTCTCCGTGATGGTGATAAGGTTCTTGTGGGTTTTTCAGGTGGAGCGGACTCAACCTATTGTCTTCTCGCGTTAAAACATTTAGGTTATGATATATCAGCCTTACATATAAATCATGGAATAAGGAAAAATGCTCTAAGGGATGAGATATGGTGCGTAGAATTTTGTAATAGTATAAATGTGGATATATTCGTTGAGAGGATAAAGGTTGAGGGTAAAGGTATAGAGGAGAAGGCGAGAAAAAAAAGATATGAATTGTTTAAAATTTACTCCAAAAAGTACGGATTTAATAAGGTGGCATTGGCGCATAATCTGACGGATGCCTTTGAAACATTCTTGTTCAATGGGATCAGAGGAACAGGAATATTGGGTCTAATTATACCGCCTAAGGTGGGTATATTCGTTAGGCCTCTTATACTTATGTGCAGAGAAGATATAAGGAATGCTCTTAGAAACGCGGGATATTCTTGGATTGAGGATGAAAGTAATCTGGATCCCACATTTTCAAGAAACAGAATAAGGATGTTCGTAGAACCTGAGATGAAAAAAATATTTATAAACTGGTGCGACAGATTCAGGAACACATATATAAATCTATATGAGGAAAGGGAGGAACTGCTGGGGTCGGTTGAAAATTATAGCTCTGAGAACTTCCTTAAAGCGGGAAATATGGGCTTATTAAGGATAAAAAATGAAATCCTTTCACTTAGAGTTTTATCCCGGATCATGGATGTGGAAATAAAGCCTTTAAGACGGATCATGTCTTTAAGGGATGGTAAAACTTTCATTGTAAGGGATAAGAAGCTCGTAAAATTCAAGGATTTTATTTTTATAATTCCAAACAGGGCTTTACGCCTGGAGGATTTGAATCTCAAAATGGCTGATAATGGAAGATATAAGGGGAAGATTAGCACTCCTGGCATACCCATAGCGAGATTTAGAAAACCCGGCGATACCATTGGAAAGTTAAAGGTAAAACATATCTTTGATAAAGTGAAGCTACCTGGATTTCTCCGTGATATCTATCCATTGGTTGAAGTTCAAGGGAGGATAGTGTGGATACCATTTATATATGAGGAGGGAGGGGAGTATCATGTGGGGTTTGATAGGTTGAATCCCAACGAACCCGACTTTTTTGATATACTGAAAATGATTCTCCCTCAATCATTCCTCGGATAACCTCTTATCCATACATCCCTTTGAGGGAAAGGTATCTCTATACCCTCCTCATCGTACCTCTTCTTCAACCTCTTTATGAACTCATGCCTAATAACGAATTGCTTGGTATAATCTTCGGCTCTAAGTATAACCACGAGGTTTATTGATGAATCGCCGAACTCCTTGAATCTTATGAAAGGCTCAAAGTCCCTCTTTGCACCCTCAACGCTCCTTTGAATATCCCTCGCCACCTCCAAAGTTATCCTTTCAACCTTTTCAAGATCGGAAGAATAACTCACACCTACGGGTACGGGCACGGACATTTCATTTTGAGGTAGATCGTAATTCACCAATATGGAACTCGCCATCTTCGTATTCGGAACTATCACCCTATTATTCGGAAGCGTCTTTATAACCGTATTTCTCCAATTTATATCCTCAACGAAACCCTCCTCACCACTTTCAAGCTTTATGTAATCGCCCCTTCTTATCTGTCTTGTAAGTATGATATGTATCCCTGCGAAGAGGTTCGCCAAGGTATCCTGCAAGGCCAACGCTACGGCAAGACCACCTACACCTAAGGCGGTAAGTATGGGTGCTATTGATATTCCTACACTCTGCAACGCCATAAGAATACCTATAACTATCGTCGTTATCTTTGTAAGATTTTTGAAAATAGATGTCGGAAGCTCCTCGCTCAAAGACCTTATGTACTCCTCAACGAAAACCGAAAGTGCATCGCCCAATATCCAGAAGAAACTCACTATGAATCCCCCAAGTATCAGAGAGTTTATCAGATGCAATACCTTCGCCGGTATATTCACCGGTAAAAACTGCACCGAAAGATATACTCCCAAGAATAGAAACCAAACTATTACAGTTTTTCCTATGGAATTAACGAGTATATCATCAACTTTGGTGCGGGTTTTGGAGGTCAATCTTTTTATATACTTCGTTATTATAAACTGCAAAATCCAACCCACTATAATGCAGCCGAAAAATATACCCACCACGATCACCCACTTCATAAGTGGATATAATAAAGCGGACATTTAAGGGATTTTAGAGCATATTTATGGGATCCACATTCACGATTTTCTTACCCTTTAATCGCAATGAGTTTAATGTATTGAAAATATCGTAAAATTTCCTATGGTTATCCGAGAGGAGTATAAGCCTTATACGATAAAAATCCCTGAGCCTTGATATGGGTGGATAGGAGGGGCCCCAAACAACTACATCCCCCTTATATCCCTTTACAAACCCTTCCAGAAGTTTATAGTTAATATTCCTATTGTCCTCACTACGAGTCCAGACTTCAAAAAACGCCATCCTTCTAAAAGGAGGGAATCCGAGTTTTTTCCTTTCAAGGTATATCTCTTTCATCGCTTCATCAACATCCCCTTTTAGTAGGGAGCTTATAACCCTATGTTCCGGATTGTAGGTTTGTACGATAGCCTTACCACCGGTTCTGAGCCTTCCCACAACCTGAACCAACGTTTGAAGGGCCTTTTCCTCGGATCTAAAATCACCCGTGTAATATATAAAATCGTCGGCGCTTACAACCCCAACGAAACCGACATTCTTAAAATCAAGTCCCTTTATAACCATCTTCGTACCTACCAGAATCCTTATATCACCTTTCTTAAACCTCTTTAATATATCAATCACCTCCTTTCTTCTTCTGATAACATCGGAGTCCATTCGTGCGATCTTCACTCCGAGAAGCTCATTCAACGCCTCCTCAACCCTCTGGGTACCTATTCCCGCACCCATCAGATTCGTTCCTCCACAATATTCACATTTTAAAGGTTTCATCTGAGAATAGCCGCAAATATGGCATTTTAAAAATTCACCGTATTTTCCCTTATGTAGCGCCATAACCACATCGCAGCTTTCGCACTTTATAGGTGTCCCGCAATCCTTGCAGAAAAAGTAGGGTTTATACCCCCTGCGATTTATGTAAATTATAGCGTTTTTACCGGTATCAAGCGCTCTTTTCAACTCCTCAATGAATCTCTCCGAAAATGCCCCTTTTAATCTGTTCTCCTTCCTCATATCTATGATCCTTATATCCGGTTTCGGATTTTCCCAATATTCATTGGATATTTCCAACAAATGGTACTTATGCATTCTGGTATTGTGAAGACTTTCAAGTGAAGGGGTTGCGCTGCCGAGAATTACGGGTATTTTGAGAATACTCGCCCTATATACAGCCATATCCCTGGCGTTGAACATCGGAATCCTCTCCTCCTCCTTATAGCTCTCATCAAACTCCTCATCAACCACTATCATACCGAGATCCTTAAACGGCAAAAATATGGCCCCCCGTGTACCCATAACCACCTTTATATCTCCTTTAAGAACACCCATCCAAACCGCCAACCTATCCCCCTTGGGCATGCCGCTATGATAAAGGGCGAACATATTTCCGAAAACCTTCTGAAATGCTCGTGCCAAATGGTAGGATAGGAATATCTCAGGAACGAGAACTAAGGAGCTTTTCCCTTTTTCCACCGTTTTTCTTATGGCTTGAAGATACACCAGAGTCTTCCCCGAACCCGTAGGGCCTTTAAGCAGGAACGGTTTAAAATTCCCTCTGTTTATGGCGTTGTATATTATATGAAGAACCCTCTCCTTATCTTTGGTTATTTCCGCCGGCAACTCGTACTCTCCAAAATCGTAAATCTTAGGTTCCCTCAACCTCGGTGAAACCATCTTCTCAAACCTCTCTATATAACCTTCCCTTTCCCACCTCCTAAGATGATACGATAGATCCTTGCCGAATTTTCTTTTTATGGATCTCAAAGTTCGGGGTTTTTCAAGATATTCCCAGAGCTCCAACAACCTCGTTTTTGGAGGTTCATTTGAGATTCGTCTATAATATGTTTTTGAAAGGGTATAGTAGGATGGAGGGATTATCAGAGGTATGAATGCTCTCAACGGTGAGAAATAGTATGTTGATGCGAACTCAACCAACCTTAAAACATCCCCAGGAATGTTTATGTTTAAATTCTTTGCATCTTTCAGATTCTCCTCATCCGTTTCATCAACGGACCAAACAACTCCAATGGCTTTCTTGTTTCTTAAAGGAACTTCAACCAAATCGCCGACTTTACCCTCGCCTCTATAAGAAAAGATCCCTCTAAGTGTTAATACATTTAGCTTCAAGTCTTTCTAACCAGCGTCGTCTCAAAAACTTCATTCAGGACATCCTCCACAGTTTCAACGAATATAAACTTCAATCTTCCTTTAACCGTATCCGGAACATCCTCAAGATCCTTTCTATTCCATGATGGTAAAATTACCTTCTTTATACCCGCCCTATCCGCAGCCAAAACCTTCTCCTTTATGCCCCCCACCGGCAGTATCCTTCCCCTGAGAGTTATCTCCCCTGTCATGGCTATATCCGGGGGAACAGGTATGTTCATACTCAAAGAATACAGGGCAACGAACATGGTGATTCCAGCCGATGGTCCATCCTTAGGTATGGCACCAGATGGAACATGTAAATGGATGAACCCCTTATCCCAGAAGTCCGAGGAAACGCCGTTTTCATAAGAGTACTTTCTGGCTAAGGTCAGAGCAGCCTCCGCGGATTCTCTCATAACATCGCCCAATTTCCCCGTGAGTTTGAACCCTTTTTCACCGGGCACCCTGAGCGCCTCAACGAACAGAACCGATCCCCCCACGGGTGTCCATGCGAGACCGGTGGCTACTCCAACCCTCGCCTCCCTTTCGGCTATCTCCGGAAAGTAATCCGGTTTTCCTAAGTATTCCTCAACATTGTCTTTGGTTATTGTGAAATCGCACTTACTATCTTCTTCCGTAACCTTCAATGCGATCCTCCGGAATATCCTATTTATCTTCCTTTGGAGCTCCCTAACACCCGCTTCGCGCGTGTATTCCTCTATAATCCTTGCTATCGCATCCTCTTTAAACTCAACATGACAATCCTTCAAGCCCGTCTCCTCCTTTTGTTTGGGTATTATGAAATTTAACGCTATCTGTATCTTCTCTTCAAGGACATAGCCCGGTATTTCTATGACCTCCATCCTGTCAAGTAGAGGTGAAGGTATCGTTAAGGTAGTATTTGCGGTGGTTATGAAGAAAACCTTTGATAGATCAAACGGTAAGTCTAAATAATGATCCTTGAAGGAGTGATTCTGCTCGGGATCAAGAACCTCAAGTAGGGCCGAGGCGGGATCACCCCTCCAATCCGTCCCGAGTTTGTCAATCTCATCCAGCATCATAACGGGATTATTGCTTCCAGCCTCTTTAAGCGCCATTATTATCCTTCCGGGAAGAGCCCCAACATAGGTCCTCCTATGACCCCTTATTTCCGCTTCATCCCTAACTCCACCTAGACTCAGCCTAACGAACTTCTTGTTAAGCGCTCTGGCTATGGACTTTCCAAGACTCGTCTTTCCAACACCAGGAGGACCAACGAAGCAGAGTATGGGAGCCTTACCCGTGGGATTTAGCTTCTTTATTGCTATGTACTCCAATATCCTCTCCTTAACCCTTTCAAGGTCATAATGATCCTCATCCAAGACCCTACGAGCATTAGATATATCCATATTATCCTCCGTACTTTCAAGCCAGGGAAGATCAAGTATCCATTCCAAGTAGGTTCTTATCACATGATATTCCGGGGATGCGCTTGGAACCTTTTGCAACCTACGCAGCTCCGTCTCGGCGGCCTTACGAACATAATCCGGCAGCTTCTTTTCCTTCAACCTCTTTTCAAGTTCGGAGATTTCGGACTGCTCATCCGATATTCCAAGCTCCTTCTGTATGGCTTTGAGCTGTTCCCTCAGGAAGAACTCCCTTTGGGCCTTCTCCATCTCCTCCTGTACGGATTTCTGTATCTTTTGGGAGAGCTCCATAAGCTCAACCTCTCTACTCGCGAATTTCAGAACTATCTCCAACCTCTTCTTAACATCCAAGGTCTCAAGGATCTCATACCTCTCCTCGGGTTTCAAGTTTTGAAGCATTGACGCAGCTATATCGGCGAGCATGGAGGAGTTGGGGACATTTGTAAGAGCGTTCAGGGCCTCCTGAGGTATCTTATGGAATTCAACCAGCTTATTCAAACTCATCATCAGGGCTTCCCTCATGGGGAGCAATTCATCTTCTGGGTATTCAATGTCGTTTAGAACCTCAACCTCGGCGATTATATAAGGCTCGAACTGCACCTGCCTCAGTATCCTCAGCCTTTTCAATCCGCTGAGAATTATCCTTATATTTCCATCCGGCAATCTGTTCATACGCATGAGGGCTGAGGCGGTACCTATGGGATAGAGATCTTCCAAACCTTCAACCTCTTTTTCCGGATCCTTCTGCATAAAGGCTCCTATGATCTTAGGCTCAACGGGAGTTGATAGTACGGAATTCACCAATCTCTTTGACTTCTCAACGCCAACGAGAACGGGCACTGTTGAAAATGGAAAAACCACACCCCCTTTTATGGGTAATATAGGCAACTCCTTAGGTATATTAACATCTTTAAATGGCAACTGCATATTATTCCACCTCTATTTGAATGGTTTTCTTTTTCTTCGGTATCTTCACCTCCAGCAAACCGTTCTCGTACTTGCTCGTTATATTATCCACATCTATATCGGCATTCAGATAAAGCCTTCTTTCAAAGGGTCCGAAATAGATCTCCGCTATGTGGTATATCCTATTTTCCGGCCCTTCGGGTTCGGGTCTTTTACCTGATATTATAAGCGTTCCGTTATCGTAGATCACTTTTAATGAGGTTTTATCCGCTCCCCCAACAGCCATATATATCACGAACTCATCATCCGTTTCATATGCGCTTATAGGGGGTTTATAAACCCTATAACCCGATCTTACGAGGTTTCCAAAGATCTCCTCAAATTCCTCAAAAGGATCCTTAAACATTATTTAAGTCCCAGACCTGCCAAAACCTTTAACGCGTCCGTGCTCTTAACATATCCGGGCTTTCTCAACCTTCTCTTCCTCGCCTTACTCTTCTTTGGACCCAGATTGTGCCTCCTACCGCTCTTCTGATGTTTTATCTTTCCCGTTGCGGTTATTTTAAATCTCTTGGCTATTGATTTTTTGGTTTTCATAAACCGTTATTCTAAGGCTGAAATAATTACGACCTTAGAATAGCATACTTATGAATGAACTGAGGATAAGTGTTGATGAGTTAAGGGATAAGGCTAAGGAGGTAAAGGAAAGCGGATACACCTACTTTTCCTTCATGACGGCCGTTGATAACGGTCAAAGTCTAACATTGTACTACAAGCTATTGAATGTTGAGAACGATTCTCACCTTTGGATTATAGTTGAAAATGTGCCTTACGATGCGACCGTCCCTTCACTTTATGACATATTTGAGGGCGCGGATTGGCATGAGAGGGAGTGCTATGACCTCTTCGGTGTTAAATTTGAGGGTCATCCCAATTTAAAGAGGATACTCCTTCCCGATGATTACGAAGGACATCCGCTCTTGAAGAGCTTCCCCATTGATGCTCCATATAAAGATTACAGGGATTGATGAAATTCGTCTTTATAACCGGGGGTGTCCTCTCATCCCTCGGTAAAGGTATAACCACCGCATCTTTGGGACTTTTACTGAAAAGCAGGAAGCTCAAAGTAACTCTCGTTAAGGTTGATCCTTATTTGAATTCCGATGCGGGTACGATGAACCCTTATCAGCATGGGGAGGTATTCGTTACGGAAGATGGCGGGGAAACCGACCTTGACATCGGGCACTATGAGAGATTTCTCGGTGAGAACCTTCCAAAGAGGAACAACATAACGGCTGGACAGGTTTATCATGAAATCATACACAAAGAGAGGAAGGGGGATTATCTCGGCGCTACGGTACAGGTCGTTCCTCATCTAACCAACCTTATAAAGGATAAATTTAAGGAGATAGGTAAGGAGTACGACCTCTGTCTGGTTGAGATAGGGGGTACGGTTGGGGATATTGAAAGTTTGCCTTTCCTTGAAGCGGCCAGACAGATGGGTCTTGAAGAGAACTGTTTTTATGTGCATGTGTCCTATGTGCCGTTCGTCAAGTCAGTAGGTGAATTGAAAACCAAACCCACCCAGCATTCCGTTCAGAAATTGAGGGAAATAGGTATCCAACCCGATGCCATAGTTTGTAGAAGTGAATACCCTTTAACCGAGGAAGCCAGGTCCAAGATAGCATTATTTTCAAGCGTACCTATCAGGGCTGTGATAAGCGCCTATGATGTGGATAATGTTTATAGGATACCTTTCATATTGGCCTCTCAGGGTCTTGATGACCTCATACTTGAAAAGTTGGGTATAAGGACATATTTAAAAAGGGATATGAGCAGCTGGGAGGAGTTTATAAAGAAACTGGAAAATCCCAAGAGGACGAAAAAGGTGGCGATAGTTGGGAAATATGTTGAAGTTAGGGACGCTTACAAGAGTTTGATAGAGGCTATAATACATGCCGGCGCGCATACCTTAACGAAACCCGAGATAGATCTGGTGGATTCTCTTGATATAGAGGAGAAGGGGGCCGAGGAGATCCTTAAAGGATACGATGTCATAATAATAGCAGGGGGATTTGGAAGGAGAGGTATAGAGGGAAAGATAGAAGCCATACGGTTTGCTAGGGAGAACAAAATACCGATACTCGGCATATGCTTGGGTATGCAGCTTATGACTGTGGAATGGGCCAGGAATGTGCTCGGATGGAAAGATGCGCATAGCGAGGAATTCAACAAAGATACCAAACATCCCGTTATACATCTCCTTCCGGAGCAGAAGGATAAACCCTTAGGAGGGACTATGAGACTCGGAGGACAGGAGATCAAACTCAAAAAGGGTACGATGATATACGAAATTTATAAGAGGAATAGCGTTGTTGAAAGGCACAGACATAGGTACGAATTCAACAACGAGTTTAAAAAGGATTTTGAAAATAGCGGTCTCACGATCTCGGGAGAGACGAAGGGACTGGTTGAAGTCATTGAATGGAGTGAGCATCCGTTCTTTGTGGGTGTCCAGTTTCATCCTGAGTACTCCTCCAAGCCCTTAAAACCACATCCTATATTCCTAAGATTGATGGAAATGTGATGTTTTGGACGCTGAATCCCCAATGGTTATACATAGCAGTAATCGGAGGTTTAACCGTCATAATAGTCCATACCGTTGCGAGCAGATTGGCCCCAAAGGTTGAATTCTCATGGGTAGGGTATTTTACATCTGGAAAAACGAGGGCCGTATTTTTCTTAAAGCTTAGGGACTATCTGATATTGTTTTTGAGGACATTATTGGTCTTTTTGTTTCTACTTCTTCCCTCAAAACCTTTTTTGTACAAGGGAAAACCTCCGAAGGAGATATGGATAAAGGATGTATCATTGTCGGATGTTCAGGAGGTGATAAAAAGATGGGGAGAGTTCGCCGAAATAAGATTTTCACCTTCCACAAATACGAAAGGCAAGGTGGCGCTCATAGGCTCTTGGAATATATATCCAAATACGGATTATGAGGTATGGTCGGGAAATCAAGGTTTGGATATAATTGATGTGTATCTGTCCCCTAAGGAGTTAAAATTGAGGATCAGAAACAAATCCTCCGATAGATATATACCTATAAAGGTATCGGGTAAATCGTTTTCCCTCGCGGATAAGATATTCTTACGAAGGGATAGCACAGTTGATTACTCGGTTCTCGGCGAGTTTGAGGGGGAGGTGATTATAGAGATCGGCGACATAAAATTCTACGATTATGCCGTAAAGGGTGAGGCCAAGGGTGAGGTGCTCGGTAGGGGTTTGGATAGGGAGATACTTGAAACGGCGATGAAAATAACTAATTCCAATATAACCGTAGGTGTGGATACCTTCATAAATATACCTGGATCCATATTGTTTATAAGGAAATGCGGGAAGTTAAAGGATTTGAAGTTGAGATTCAGGGAGGATTTGGTTAAATTCATATTTTCGGACAGCGGATGCGTGTTCCTTGATGGGGAGCCTATACTTTACGATAAATCGGGTAAAATAGTAGGTGTGAAGTATAGGAATCTTTATATATTCGGTTTTTCGCCGAGTTATACGGGTTGGGGTTTCACACCCGAATTCCTCAGATTCATCTCCTTATTCTCAAAGGATGTTTGGAAGATCTATGCTAAGATAGGTGATAGTGTTGAGCTGTTCAATTCCTACGAGATAAAAGGAAAGACATCCGTATGCTGTCCCGATGTTTTTGTACCAAGGGAGGCGGGAATATATAAGGCTTATAAGGACGGGGAGCTTAAAGGTATCATCGTAGTGAATGAGAGGGAGGGTATAAGTATTCCTGAACCACCAAAACCCCTTAACAATTGGATAAAATTCATTATCATAGGGATCCTGCTATTTGAGATGCTGCTGGTATTCTATGCTAAACTTTGAAGGACCTTTTGACCTTATACAAAGCATCAATCAATCTGTCTATGTCCTCCGGCGTATTGAACACAGACAAACTCGCCCTCACGGATTGATTAAAAGGGATGCTCAATCTCCTATGCAAAGGATGGGCGCAATGCCCACCGGACCTGACCATTATACCTTCAAGACCGAGGTACCAGGCGACATCATGTGGATGCACCCCTCTTATGTTGAAAGCGACGAGCGAGGTCCTATGTTCAGGGGGGGGGCCATATACCTCAACTCCTTCAACGGATTTAAGGGAGTCATAAAGGTACCTTACGAGTTTTTTCTCATACCTTTCAATGAAGTCGTATCCTATACTTTCAACGAATTCAACGGCCGCCCCGAGACCTATTATCCCCCCTATGTTTGGGGTACCCGTTTCATATCTCGTTGGAGGATCCGCCATCTCAAATCCATCTATATACACCTCTTTTATCATACTTCCACCTAGGAGTAAAGGTTCCCCTTCATCAAGTATATCCTTCCTTCCCCAAAGAACACCAGTTCCGGATGGTCCGAACAATTTGTGCCCGGAAAAGGCTATAAAATCCGCACCCAGACTCCCCACATTCACCCTATGATGAGGCACATACTGGGCTCCATCCAAAACCACGAACGCACCTTTATCCTTAGCCAGCTTAACTATATCCTTTATAGGTGGTACGGTACCTACAACATTTGATGCCATGGTTATCGCGACGATCTTGGTATTTTTCGTCAGTTTCCTTTGAAAATCATCCATGTCTAAGAAACCTTCCTCATCAACATCAACAACGGTAAATTCCGCCCCCTTCCGATTGCAAAGTCTCATCCAAGGTAAAAAATTCGCATGATGCTCAAGGATGCTAACTATGATCCTATCCCCCCTATTAACGTACTTGGATAGTATGAATGCTGCGAGGTTTATAGCCTCCGTGCAGTTCTTCGTGAAAACGATCTCCTCCTTTTTGGAATTCAAAAGCTTAGCCACATTTTTTCTCGCATTCTCATATTCATCCGTAGCCTTTTCAGCCCAGGGATAGGCGCTTCTATGGACATTAGCGGGAAACTCCTCCTCATACCTTCTTACCGCTTCTATGACCTTACGGGGTTTTAAAGAGGTCGCCCCTGAATCCAAGTATATCTCATCCCCTCTCAGACTCGGAAATTCCTTCCTTATGTTATTGGCAATTGCAATTTCCTCCACAAGAACATCCATGCTCCGGTTCCTCCTCATTTATATCAAGAACCCTTATTTTGAATCTTACAGTTTCGCCGGCTAAGGGATGGTTAAAGTCGGCATATACGGTATCGTCTTTAACATCCAAAACCGTAAATTGCAATATGGTGCCATCAACGGTTTGAGCCCTCAAAATCTGTCCAGGATGTACATTCTTATCTTCAAAGTACTTTAAGGGAATCTCCTTGACCAACTCCCTATCAAACTCTCCAAATGCTTCCTCAGGGGGAAGGGTTATATCCAAAACATCACCGACACTTGAACCTTCAAGCCGCCTTTCAATCGCTGGAAATATCTCACCGTACCCATGCCTATAAACCAATGTTCCAGCATCTATAACCTCATCGTTGTCCGCAAGATAAAGCTCATACTCTATCTTTACATACATTCCATTTTCCACCTTCATACCATCGTGTATTTTAAGGGCGAACGAATTTTAAGCGGAACGATAGAGGTCCATCAAACTCTATTCTCGCAGTCATTTCTTTTATAGTCCATTTCGGAGTTAGAACGTACATAATTACGAGGTTATCCTCCAAAAATTCCATATCAAGGAGTAAGTATCCCATTTTTGAAAAAACCCTATCCACAGCCTTCCATACGATTTTCTTCCTACCCTTCATAAGAAGATATTTTAAGGATGAACATCTTTATAATACTCGGATTATGATGAGGATACCGGAGTTTAAACTCAAAGGTACGGATGAGAAGTTTTATACTCATAAAGATATAAAGGGAGAGTTCGGGACGGTTATAATATTCTGGTGTAATCACTGTCCCTATGTTAAAGCCTGGGAAGGTGAAGTCTTAAATATAGTGGATAGATTTAAAGACAAATTCGGTTTTGCTTTCATAAACTCAAACGACCCTACGAAGTATCCCGAGGATTCGTTTGAAAACATGAAGAAGAAGGACTATCCGGTACCTTATTTGTACGATGAAACGCAGGAGGTTGCCAAATCCTTCGGCGCGGAAAGAACCCCCCATGTGTTCGTGTTCAATAGGGAAGGCATTCTCGTATATAAAGGGGCCCCCGATGATAACTATGAGGGAAATCCCACCAAGAGATACCTTGTAGAAGTCCTTGAAGCCTTGCTCAAAGGGGAGAAGGTGCCTTATGAGGAAACGCCCGCGGTGGGATGCACGATAAAGTGGAAAGGATAACCCATGTTGCTGCTAACATTGTTATCTCAGGAGCTTGAATTGGAGGAGGAGATAAAGGCTACGAGGACGAGGTTTTACAATATAGATGGGAACATAGGATTTTGGGCTTCTGATAACCAGTATTACCGAGGGGAACTCGGTGTCCAGATGCAGTTTGATATAGGTGTATATGGTAGATTTTCAATAATATCCTTTGACAGATTTTACCCTTATGTATCACCTTATGTTAGACTCAAAGAATCTTTCATAGAATTCGCCTTCGCGAATTCCCTTGATATACGAGGCGGTTTGGGTCCTTTGTACTGGGAGAACGGTTTAACATTCGGCGATTACTTAGGTGGAATACCCTTCTTAGGAATTTCCTATGGTAGGAATGTATGGTTGGACTTCGTTCTCGCTTTGCCCTTTGATAAGATGGTTTCGGGACTCAGAGCATCCTTGGACTTTGGAATTTTCAGCTTAACCGGTTATGGGATATATGATACTTCGGGGACAGTTTATGGGGGAATCTCATCCAACTTGAATTTCGGCATATTTGATTTCAATGCCGAAGGCGTAGGTACAAACGAAAGGGATGGGGCGATTTACCTCTCAACCGACTTGGAGATCGGAAGATTCTCTATGGGATTGCATGGATTTTCAACTACGGAAGGATACGAAAGGATAGTGGGTCAAGGTATAGTTTTTGATGAGGAGAGGAGCGGATTCTTCGGATTTTCAACATATCTAACTTACAGCATGTATGAGATACCTTGGACGAACATAACCGGAAGATCCGGAGAGTTCCTCAGATTATCCCTACTATGGCCTATAAACGAAGATTGGATCGCCAAACCTTACTTGGATATGGGTATGTATCAGGAGAAACCCCTTGACATGCAGAAAAGGAATAGATACTTCGCGGATGCCAATATCAGACTTGATTGGGCGGAAACGATATATCTAGGCGCATCGGGTGGTATATATTTGAACGAGAAAGTGGATTGGAAAGTGGCGGTTTATGCGGTTAGCACCTTCAGCTTTTAATGACCTTAGGAGTAATATCAGAATTTGATTTTTATCCGTATTATATTGAATTGCCCAAGCGATGGAAGAGATTTTATGTTTCCATATCCCATATAAGGGCTTTATTACAGTCCGGCAAGATTGATGCCGTACCATGCCCGTATCATATAATATCATTCATCCCGGATGAGTTTATAATAACCAAATTCTATGTGGTTTTAACTCCGCTTTCTCAGAGTTTGGTTCTGATTTCAAAGGATGATATAAGGAATCTTGATAACTTTACGCTCGGTATAGTTCAAGGGTACGAGCCGATATTGTACTCCGTTGAGGATAGATTATCCTCACTATTTTCAGGAAAAATCTTCAAGTTAAAGAATTTTCCAGATATATTTAACGCGGATGCCTTCGTGGTTTATGGGGATAGAGCTCTCAGAAGGGATTTTGATGAGTATATACACATATACAATCTTGTGGATAGGGATTTACCCTTAGCCGTGTGGATCGTAAGGAAGGGAAAGGAAGAAGAGGTGATTCCTTATCTCGGCAATTCCCTGGCGCATTGGTTTATGGATATGGAAAAGTATGTGGAGATTTATGCTAAAAGGAGAAAGATAGGAAAGGAAATCCTGTTGCAGCACTCAAAGGGTTTAAAGTTTAAATATGAGGGATAGGGAGAATCTTATAGATGAATTGAGGAATTTGCTTTTAAGGTATGTATCAACTTCCACGGGGGAGAGGTGGATAAAATCTTTAAAGCCCGATTATTCAAAGGCACTTAGGGATTTCAAACTCTTGAAAAATATAATAATGGAGCACGAACTCGGTCATTCATTGAGTCTTCCGATGTTTCCGGATATAGGCGAGGTCTTCGTTTATTTTGATAAATTCGGGGTTTTGACGGGCGAAAAACTGATAGTCTTAGCCGACTTCATAAACAAAGCTTTGAAGCTTAGGGAAGGGATACATTCCGCGAATGTATCCTCATATTTGAATATAGGTAGGGAACTCGTATCATTCGCCGAGGATATAAACAGGTATATTGATAGGGATGGAAAGGTCAAGGTGTTTATAAATCCGTCTTTGAAGGAACTCTACAATAGAAGGAACAAACTCAGGCAAAATCTTCTGAATGCCTACGCGAGGATAATAAATATTCACTGGGATAAACTCAGAGAGAGACAACCTGTGATCAAGAATGGCAGATTAACGCTTCCCGTAATATCAAACTATCAAATAGATGGTGTGATACATGGATATTCTCACACTACTGAAACTATATTCGTTGAACCTTATGATATAGTTCCTTTGCAGAATCAGGTTATACAGTTGGATGATAGGATAAGGGAGGAGGAAAATAGGATAATAGGAGGGCTGATAAAGAGGTTTCTGGATTTGAAGGATAGCTTAAAGAGACTTTACGATAGTTTGGGTTTCATTGATAGTTTATACGCCAGAGCCAAATTCCATCTGGATTTTAAATGTTGCATTCCGGAGTTTTCCAGGAATGGTGAGATCGTATTAAAAAATTGTAGGGAACCGATTCTCTGTTCAAGGCTAAGGGATAAAGTGGTACCGTTGAATTTTCATGCAAAGAAGAAGGCTTTGCTTATAACGGGTCCCAACGCAGGTGGTAAAACTATAACTCTCAGAACCATCGCCTTTGCCATAATAATGGCTTCCATGGGCGTCCCCGTGATCGCCGAGAAGGCTATAATTCCCTACGGTAGTAGAGTCTTCCCCTTGGGTTTCTCATCCATGGGAGATATTAGCAAAGATTTATCACACTTTGCAGCGGAAATCGTTGAGATGAAGAAAATCTTGAAGGAGGTTAAACCCTTTGATGTGGTCATCTTTGATGAGATATTTTCCTCAACGGACCCGGATGAATCATCCGCTTTGAGTTTCGCGACGGCAAAGTACCTTTCAGATAGAAAAGTATATGTATTCATAAGCACGCACTTTTCCACATTGAAACTCCTGGCTTCCGAAGCCGATTTCTTTGAGGTCGCTTCGCTTGAAGATTACTCTCTCATAGTTGGGAAGATAGGGGAGAGTAAGGGATTGAAAACCGCCGAAACTTTGGGATTACCAGAGGAGATAATCAAATCGGCCAAAGATATATTTGAAAAGATCCCCGCGAGTATCCTCAAAATAAAGGAAAAATACGAGAGAAAAATCAAAGAGATTGAAAGGGAAAGTCAGAAATTGAAGGAACTGAAGAGGGATCTGATAACGACCATATCCTATGCCAAGCGTGGAAAGGTTGAGAGGGTTCCTGAGAGATTGGTTAGGAAAGATGAGGGTGAGATCTCGGTTGGAAAGGAATATTTTATAAAGAGTTTGGGCATAAAAGGCAAGGTGGTTGAAGTAAAGGGGAACATAGTTAGAGTTAAGATTAGAAACCTTATCGTGGAAGTGGATAGGAAGGATCTTTTTTAACCCACCTCCACTCTCTGGGATGTCTATTATGAAAGCACCCAATGCACCGGATAAGCCATAAATACTGGGAATTCCAAAAGAGCCCCTCCCATCGTACCAAACGGACTTGTAGTCCTTCAGGCTTCCCTCAAACTTCTTTAACCATACATCAACTATATCAAGTGCATAATACCCTTTTCCCCTTAGAATGCGTGTATGCCGATAAAGGTAAAGAACAGGATCCGAAGGACCCGTCTTCAAATGCTATTGTTTTTCAAGGAAAAACCGAAGGCATCTTATGAGAATGCAGGGAAGATCTTAGGATATAGCAAGTATCAGATAGCGAGGTGGTGGAAGAGTTATGAAGAAGTAGGGATAGCAAAGCTGATGGAATTGAAGAAAATAGGTAGGAAGAAAGGGTGTGGGCAGAAGGTACCCGAAAAGGCGTTTGAGAGGTTAAGGGAAGAGATGCTGAGAGGAAGGATAAGAACAATCAAGGACGCCATAGAGTTCATAGTGAGGGAGTACGGTGTAAGGTATAGCAAGACGAGGATGCACGCGATAATGAGGGAAAAGCTGAAAGCAAAGAAGAAAATCGGGAGGCCATACAGTGTCAGGAAGGATCCAAAGAAGGAGTTCAAAAAAAGTAGTGATATTGAGGGGTAAGAGGGTGATATGGGAAGATGAGATGAGGGTAGGTTTGATAGTGAAGCATAGAAAGGTATGGATACCTAAGGGAGAGAAGGCAGATTGACCTATTCAACATAAGTACGAGTATTTTTATCTTTACGGTGCAGTGGATGTGTTGAGTGGGGATGTGATGTTTTTCATATTGCCTGATTTGGGGGGAGAGACGGTGAGGGTGTTTCTTGAGGAGTTCAACAAGGAGATGAGAGATTTGCTCCAGAGAACATATCCTTTTTCTACACACCTCCCTATACGCCTGAGGTAAATCCTGCTGAGGCTATGTGGAGGTATATCAGACAGAGAATGGCCAATAAAGTTTATGACTCCCTTGATGATATTGAGGAAGATTTAATTTGTATCCTTCAGCGCTTCTACAAAGATAAGGATTTTGTCCGCTCTTTGACGGGATATAAAAGGAATTAGTATTATACTATCCGGGGGTACAGCGGGCAGTTTTACAGTCGCCCTTACCTTGTTTATCGGAAATTCCCACCTCGTTCCATTTACATTCCAGTATAACTCAGGGTGTATTCATACACACCTTCTTTCAGAAAAATTTCCTTTTTCCCAATATATATCCTTACACTGCTGTCCGTCCGTTTTGTGAAGTAGTTCTCCTCTCTACCATCCCTGAGAACCTTCACGAGATCAAAATCAATGCTGTAATTTATTCCGTTCCGCTTATACCTCATAGGAAATTCCCTATATATTCCTCTTTTGATCCTCTTACCCTTTGCAAGGACAGTTATGTCCTCCTTGATCAGCAATTCGCCATTCTTCTTAACATCTATATGCCGCATATCCAAAGCAAAATAAGTATTCCTAAGGGTGAAGGAAGGTGAATTGATGATGCTATGAGAATAAATTTAGGTCAAGAGAGTTTTCAACTTTATAATATTCTTTTCAATGAAGAGTATCAAAATCATAGGGGCGGGTTTGGCGGGTAGTGAGGCCGCACTTGTTGCAGCGGATATGGGTGTAAAGGTTTTCTTATACGAGATGAGACCTAAAAAAATGACACCCGCGCACTCTTCTGGGAAACCTGCCGAACTCGTATGTTCAAACACTTTTAAGTCAAGGGAATTATATTCGGCTTCAGGGCTTCTAAAAAAAGAATTGGAAATCTTGGGATCCAAACTCATTAGATTCGCCTATGAATGTCAATTGCCAGGAGGTAAAGCCTTAGCCTTGGATAGATGGTGTTTTTCAAGTAAAGTTGAAAAAGCGATAAGGAAACATCCTAATATAGAGTTTATAAATGAGGAGGTTCAGGAAATCCCCGACGGAATAGTTATCATTGCCAGCGGACCTTTAACAAGCGAACCTCTAAGTGAATCCATAGCAAAACTCATAGGGGATGATTACCTTTACTTCTACGATGCGCAATCCCCGATAGTTGATGGTGATACCATAGATTACAGTAAGATGTATTTCAAAGATAGATTTGGCTATGAGGATGATGCTTATCTTAATGCTCCTATGAATAGGGAAGAATATATGAGATTTTGGGAAGCCCTCGTAAATGCCAAGATACATAAACCCAAGGAATTTGAGAAGGATATAACGTACTTTGAGGCCTGTTTGCCGATAGAGGTTATGGCCAAGAGGGGGCCGGAGACTTTACTTTATGGTCCTTTAAGACCTACGGGTTTGGAGGATCCTCGTACGGGGAAATTACCTTATGCTGTCGTTCAACTCAGGAGGGAAGATAAGGAAGGTAAGGCTTGGAATTTGGTCGGCTTTCAAACTCAGCTTAAAATAGGCGAACAAAAAAGGGTATTTCGCATGATTCCGGGGTTGGAAAAGGCGGAATTTTTAAGATACGGGGCTATTCATAGAAACACATATATAAACTCACCTGATCTTCTATTGCCGACATTGCAATTAAAAAATGAGCCAAGGATCTTCTTCGCTGGTCAGATAACAGGAACCGAAGGTTATGTACCTGCGATAGCAGGGGGGCATCTGGCCGGTTTGAATGCCGCCTTGATGGCCTTAGGTTTTGAACCTTTAAAACCCCCAAAACACACGATGATAGGCTCTCTGATATATTACATAACTTCACCTAAGAAGAATTTCCAACCTATGAACGCGAACTTCGGAATAGTTATGGATGTTCCTAAGATGAGTAGAGATAAAAGGAAAGTTTTCATAGTGGAAAGATCCCTACGGGAGATAGGGGAGTTTAAAGATAAAATATCATCTATACTGAATGAAGCTGTTCATCACAGGTAAGCCCAAGGCGGGGAAAACCACATTGATAAAGAAGATATACGGATTGTACCCTGGCATATTTGCGGGATTTTGGACTGAGGAGATTAGGGAAAGAGGTAATAGGGTGGGTTTTAGGATAATAACAACCAATGGAGATAAGGGTATATTGGCGCATATAAATTTTAAGACTCGCAAGGTCGGCAAATACGGTGTAAATGTTGAGGAGTTTGAAAGGATCGTCCTACCTATATTGCAAGGGTATGATTTCAGGAAGCTACTTCTGGTTGACGAGATAGGAAAGATGGAACTTTTAAGCGAAAGATTTTCTAAGGAAATCAGAAAAATCGTTTTTAATGATAGAACGAATATAATAGCCACCATACCCATAAAGGATGTTCATCCTTTGGTGAGAGATATAAGACGAAGATTCCGAGTGATTCTCTTAACGCCTGACAATAGGAATGAAGTCTTTGAAATGTTAAGGGAACTACTTGGATAGCACCCTGCGCACCCTTTCCAATGCCTCCTTCGCCTTTTGATGTCTCGGATCAACCTTTAATGCCCTCTCAAAGTATATCCTCGCACTATGGTAGTCGCCCTTAGCCACATATTCAAGCCCTCTCTTATAAAAAGCCTCTGCAAGTGGATCATAGGAATTTTTTAAACTCAGGGATATCTTATCGTTGATGATTTTTACATAGCTGTTCAGTCTCTTTATCTCCCTCTCCGCGTAATCCTTTACACTTATCTTAGGCGATTTCACGCTTTTACTGAAAATCCTTTCAGCGAATAAAAATTTATGATGGTTTATACATATATGTCCATCGGAGAATCTGCGCTTAAAAATTTCAAAGAATCTACCGTTGATTTTCCTATCCTTTACGGATTTCCAAAACTTTATATCGTTTTCCAAGGCCAGCTTTTCAAGATATAAACTATCAATCTCAGAATAATTTCTAATCTGCTTAACGCACAGCTGTAAGGCATCGTAATGTGAAAGGGAATGTATCTTGGATTTCCAATCAATCAGTCGCTTTTTAAGCAACGATTTGGAAGTGTCAAGGAGATAAATATCTCCGAGAATCTTTAAGGACGAGGGATATTTCCTTATGCGAATAGGAGAGAAACCTTCACATGTTAAAGTATTCCCATCATATTCACATCGTAAGGTTGATCTTCCGAGTAAGGAGTTCAGGAACAAGATTTCTTCAAATTTCTCATGATTTATAACGGTTTTCTTATAATCTTTAAAATCACCTTTCCTCCACTTCATCAGAATCTTCCCAATCCCACTCTGTTGCTTTCCATTTCTAAAACCCACAAACCATACCGTGAAACCACCTATTACAATAAACCATACAAAAGTTAAAACGATCAGAACATATCTCATTACACTATTTCAAGCATCCTTTCAACCGCTTTTTTTGCCTTATCTGCTATATCCTTGGGGATCTTCACCTCATAAATCTCCTCTTCAAGGGATCTAAGGACTTTATCTATGGTTATCATCTTCATATATTCGCATATCATATCCTCTCTCAAAGGCTTAATATCCTTATTTTCACCTTTCGTTTCCTTCTTCAGCCTGTAAATTATCCCTATCTCCGTCGCAACTATAAACTTATCCCTACGGGAACTCTTTATATGTTTTACCATACCGCCCGTTGAAAGTATATGCAAATCTATCTTCTGTCTTTCTTTCATATACATACAGCTCGTCGTGCATCCGCATTCCGGATGGACCAAAAAATCCGCATCCGGATTCTCCTTTATAGACTTTACTATATCCGATGGACTGACCTTCGCATGCACATGACATTCACCTGGCCATATATGTATGTTATCCCTACCCGTAACCTCCCTTACATACATTCCCAAGTACATATCCGGAAGAAAGAGTATCTCCTTATCTTTCGGTATTGAATTCACCACCTTAACGGCATTTGATGAGGTGCAACAATAATCGGACAAAGATTTTATTTCCGCCGTGGTATTAACATAGGATACCACTACGGCATTGGGATGCTTGTTTTTCCATTCAATAAGCTGTTCAGGTGTTATACTGTCGGCTAAGGAGCATCCAGCGTTGGGATCGGGAATAAGAACCTTTTTATCTGGAAGGAGTATGGCCGCCGTTTCAGCCATAAAATGAACCCCACATACCACAACCAGCGGATAATCCGTTTTCTTAGCTTCCAGCGCCATACCCAAAGAATCTCCAACATAATCGGCCACATCCTGAATCTCCGGCAATTGGTAATTATGCGCTATAATATAAGCATTTTTTATCTTTTTCAATTCTAATATCTTTTTCTGCATCTCCTTTATGGTCTCCACATCGTAGGTAGTCATAGAGTGTATATTTTAAAGTTGAAAACTTCCCTGTTGAATTTCATATCTTTGTGTCTTATAATATTAGGTGCGCATTTATGGTTCTGGGAAAACTCGTTCCTTTGAAGAGCATAAGAGTTGAGGATGTTTATGTTGATGAAAATGTTAGGAATGAGATAGAGATACCTGTATCAAAGGGAGAGAGCATCATCATATTCTCATATTTAGGAGATAATCTTAAACAAAAGGTTCTAACTATCCTTAAACAGCGCTTTCCAAAGAAACGCGTATTTATCCCTGAAATCAAGGACATTGAGAGAAACTATATACCGAGAAATTTGCTTAAAAGGAAGCATATATTACTTTTTGACTTTGATTCCAATATATATACCGCCAATGCCCACAAGTTTTTGTTGAAGTCAAAGTCTAAGGGTTTTCAAATAATAGGAATCAGTTGCTGGGGAGACGATGAGGAAATAATAATCAAGAAGTTTTTTGAGAATCATGGGATTTATTATAAAGAGATATTTCCCCAAAAGATTAACCTGATAGATATAAGCGAAGACAAAACCCAGATGGAAATGGGGCTTGATATTATGCGAAGATGGGAGGAGAGACTTGAAAAGTTGGATATAAAGACGAAGTACATATTGGGTATCATAAGTATTCTGATTGAAAATGGCATCTTTAAACATAACTTTGGAATTCCTAAATCTTGGATAAGTTCCATAGTCAGAGAAAAAATGAAATATGAGGAGTTTGAAAATCACATTGAAATTTTAAAGTTTATGGGTTTTATAAGAGAGTACAACGCAATTCTATATCCCGATATAAAAGTCTTGCAGATCCTAAATTTAAAGATAGGAACAAAATTGGATGATCTTTTGGGAATAAACGATGAGATGGATGTCTTTATTATTAAAAGACTCGCTTATGAAAGGAAATACGACAAGGCGTTTAATCTTATAAACACCATAAATATGGGTTCGCTTGATAAGTACGATAAGGTTGTTTATCTTATATCTCTCCTTGATATTTTCTTAGGCATGTGGTTTAAGAATATGGATAGATATTATCTTGAAGTCGCGGATAGCTACGCTCAGCAGTTGTATGAGATAAGCAGATATTTGCATAACGATGAACTCAGAATGAATATATATCTATCCCTAGGGAGGTACTTTCTTCTTAAAGGGCGAGAGTTTGAATGTCTGAACAATTACAGAAAATCTTTGAATTTCTTTAATGCCTCGTTTGATATAGCGAGGAGAAACAAATATGGATTGAAGGCTAAAGAGGCCTTAATATATAAGGTGAGGTCCTATGTGAGGATGTCTTATATTTTTGATCCTTTGAAAAACCTTGATGATGCCCAAAATATACTACTTAGAATAGATGAAAACCACAGGTTGTTGAAGTTAAAGATAATGGTTCATAAGATGTACCATACGGGAAGGTATGATATGGCCAATAACATACTGAGAGAATACGAGGTATTACTCAAACATACGCAGAACCCTAAAATCTATGCTTATATGGGAATAGTGTATATGCTCTTAGGACAACACACGCTAGCAGAGACATTTTTCAATGAACTGGAAAGGTCCCTTACGGGATCAAACAACATATACAACCTCTTACAGGCCAAATCCTTGAAATTGTACAATAGGATATTTTTTTCAGATCCATTGGATATTATAGATGAGGCGATAAATCTCTCCGAGAACCTGGAGGAAATCTTTCCGATAACTTATGGCATTTTGAATTTCATCGTAGGCAAAACCTTTACACATCTCTATAAGGAGACAAAGAACAAATCTTATAGGGCGAGTGCTTATGAATATCTGACCTTAGCCGCAAAATACACAAAGAATCTTCCGTTTGTATTATCTATGATCAAAGAAGAATTAGGGGATATAGCATCGTTGAGCGGAGATTTCGGCTTGGCAACCCAATATTACCTTGATTCCTTAGATACTTATTTCGCATCCTCACCGCACAGCAGGGATAGACTATATAAGAAGCTCGGCATCAAAACCTCAGAATAACGAATCTATCAATGAATTTGGCATTTTTCGGGAATATATGGAAATGCATAGGATCACTCTCAATGAAAAGATACCCCCCTTCCTTCAATGCTAATCTCGCCTCCTCAATCAACTTCTTAGTGATTTCGTATCCGTACCTCCCCCCTACCAACGAGATTCTTGGTTCGTAAAACAGCCTTCTATCGTACCTCCCAAGCATATCCTCAGGTATATATGGGGGGTTGGATACGATTATATCAAACCTTCTCTTAAAGCATTTTAAAAGATCGCATGCTATTATGTTGGCATCTATACCGAATTTCTTTACATTTATCTCCGCAACCTTCAAAGCCTCCCTTGATATATCACTTAAAAAAACCGTTATTCCAGGGAAAAGGAGTTTGAGAGTTATTCCTATTACTCCGCTCCCTGCGCATAGATCCAAAACATAAAACCCATCTCTTAAATATGGCAGTACTATATCAACTAATCTTTCAGTATCGCTCCTTGGTATCATCACCCTTTCATCCACATAGAATTCCCTACCATAAAATACGCTCTTTCGCAAAATGTATTGATAAGGATAGCCCTTCGGATATTTGAAAAGGATGCCTATCGCTTTTTGCAAGGATTTTATATTGAAATCCCCTATCAATATTCTTGAAGTTGATATGCCCGTACATTCGGATAAAAAATATATCCATTCACCAAAATCCATACCGAAACATTTATATAGCGCAAGAGCCGAATGTGAATGCATAAATTTCCACTCCATCCCCTTCCATTTCAAGTGTATGTATTCCCCATTTCTCCGAATTTATGATATTATACATTCTATAACTATCAACGAAAATGTATGTTCGTCCATTTTCTACAAATATATCCTCCCCTCTCATCGCGGGAGGCACAGGTTTTCCATTGATACACACCTCCATTTTCTTACCCTTTCCAAACATCACAGCATTTGCGGAATTCCCTTTAAATGTAATAATAACTTTTCCTTTTAACAATACAACTCTTTGACTTTCAACCCTGCATATGCCTCTTAGGGATATAACCCCATCCGTTTTGGGTTCGGGATCACTGTACTTATGCTCCTTATCATAGGCGATCTTACCTATGAACCTTCCCCTAAGATACCCAGCGTAGGTTTCGGGTGTTCTGGGATAGCACACCCTCCTTAAATCATCCTCGGGACGGAGAATATTTACAGGCTCTGGAAGTTTCACATATGGATCAATTTCCATAAGGGCCTTCTGTATTTCAATTTCGGTTTCCCTATACTTACCCTCACCTATGTGGTCATATACTATGTATCCCTCTTTGTTTATGAGGTACTTTCGAGGCCAATACATGTTGGCATAAGCATCCCAGATCTTATATTCGTTATCCACAGCCACAGGCCAGGTTATATCGTATCTTTCCAATTCCCTTTTGAGAAAGTTTATATCCTTTGATCTTTCAAACTCAGGAGTGTGAATCCCAACTATAATTAAGCCTTTATCCCTATACCTTTTCCACCATTCCCTTAGGTAAGGGAATGTTCTTATACAGTTTATGCAGGTGAATTCAAAGAAATCCAATAAAACAACTTTATTCCCTCGCAACTTCCTAAGTTCCACCTTACCGTTTATCCAATGAGTCGCCCCTTCAAGTTCGGGTGCCATTACTTTCACCATACCCTATTATAAACTGCCCTTTATGGTTTTGCAAGTATCCTCCAAAGTATCACGAGAGCAGCGATCAGAAGGATCAGACCTAAGAAGAGGATTCCAAGGAAGATTTTCCAGGGAAAACCCTTATCCTCTATCTCAAACTCCTCTTCCTCCGGCAGTTCTATGAACTGCGTTATTTTTCTTAGACTTTTCTCCTCCTCACTCATCTCACTTTCCTCAACGACGGGTATAGATATACTTGTGGGTTTTCTGGTGCGATATTCTAAGCCTTGAGCTTCCGGTAATTTTAACAGTTCCTCGGCGAATTCCCTTGCCGTCTGAAATCTCTGGGAGGGCAATTTTGACATGGCCTTGTTCAAAATTTCATCGATCTCTTTCTTGATGTTTGTAGGTGGGATGGGGTCCCTGAGTATCCTATATTGCAGCTCGTATATATCTTTTGCGTCGGAAAAGGGGGTTTTTCCCGTTAGCATCTCGTAGAATATAACACCCACAGAATATAGATCGGATCTCCTATCGGCCTTTCCTCTAAATTGCTCAGGAGCCATGTATTCGGGCGTTCCGGCCGCCACCTTTGTCTTTGTTATCCTCTTCGCTTCGGCCAAAATCGCTATTCCAAAGTCCAACAGGAAGGCCTTGCCTTCGGAATTCACCATTATGTTCGCAGGCTTTATATCCCTATGGACGAGCCCTTTCTCGTGAGCGTAATCCAATGCCGATAGAACTTGCAGTATTATGCTTATGGCTTCGGTTAATTCCAACTTACCCCTAGCTTGCAATATCCTTTCCAAGGTTTCACCTTGAACGTACTGCATAACCAAGTATAGAAATCCTTCCTCATCTCCGAAATCAAATATCTTGACTATGTTTGGATGATCCAGTTTTGATGCCGTCTCCGCCTCTTGAAAGAATCTTTCAACGAGTTCCTTATTTTCGGAAAATGCGGGAAGCATGACCTTTATAGCCACCGGTTTTTTAAGGTATGTATGCTCCCCTCTATACACGATCGCCATACCTCCGCTTCCCAACTTTTCAATTATCTTATACTTTCCTGCCAATGTTTTTCCTTCAAGGTTCATACCAACCTCCTTAAAGTGAAATTTTGAAACTTAGCGAGTAATGTTGAGTAAGGTGGCACATCAATTATCTCAACGGCGACGGCTGTAAGATTATCCTCACCACCTCGATCATTCGCCTCTTTTCTGAGCTTTTCCAACAGGGGCTTTGGTTCGTAGGTTGTTATATAGTTTAAAAGCTCCTTGTAGTCAAAGTATGAATATAAACCGTCCGAAGCCAGCAGAAATCTATCTCCCTTTGCTAAAAAACCTTCGTACATATGTGGTTTTACTATCGGTCTTGATCCCAAGGCTCTGACCAACACATTCCTTGAAGGATGATTCAAGGCCTCATCCGGCTTTAATGCCCCCTGCCTTACCAAAAGTTGCGCTTTCGTATCATCCTCGGTTAATAAGTAAAGGTGTTTCCCTCTAACCAAATAAGCTCTGGTATCTCCAACATGTGCTATATACCATTTTGAGTTTTTAAGTAATAGGGCGGTTAGGGTTGTCATGGCACCTTTCAGATCAAGTGAAGATGAGGTTCTCTGAAAAACGGCCATAGACGTATTGATAAAAGCCCTTCTTAGAGCATCCTTAGGTGATTTTTCAACATGGAGCAGATTTTGAAGCTCCGTATCCAGCACTTCAAGGGCATAATTGGATGCGAAATCCCCCGCTTTCCTTCCTCCAAGACCATCGGCGATAGCGAATAAACCCGTAAAAGGATTTATTATATAAGCATCCTCGTTCTTTTTCCTTACCTTACCGAGATCCGTAATTCCGTAAAATCTTCCGCGCACTTTTTACGCTTTCTGCCATTCCTCTATTGCCTTCTCAAGCAATAATACATACCTCCTTAGAAACGCAAAAACCAACCCAAGAACCGCTTTTTCCCTTTTCAGAACGAGGTGAAGATAGAAAGGTGTATCACCTACGGATTTTGATATGAACAGGTAATTCTTGGTAAATGCGAATATTTCTATACTCTCATCCTGTTCGTTTATACTTTCTAAAGCCCTTTTCTGCGCTCTCAGAAGTTCTACACTGTAAGCGGCGGTTATAGAAACTTCGAAGTCTTGCTCCGATTTCTGCTCCGCTATCGTTAATCCTTCCTCTTTATCAACCAAAGCGCATGCTAAAAATCCAGGCATCTCCGAAGCCAGTTGCGTTAAAATTTGCGTTATCTTTTCCATATCAAACCTCCTTTTTTACCAAGTTTAAAACTCCATCTTCCAACTTATATACCGATGTAAAAAACGGCATAAGCCTTTCATCATGCGTTGCCACTATGAAAGTTTTACCCGTAAAAGCGAGATTACTCATAATGCTTATAAGGTTTATGGCGTTCCTTTTATCCAATTCAGCGGTAGGTTCATCGCATATGAATATCTCCGCATCCATGGCCAAAGCCCTCGCAACGGCAACCCTCTGTCTCTCCCCCCCGGATAGAAGCTGAATATTCTTGTGCATCTTATCGGAGGTTATTTCTAACACCTCTAACACTTCTTCCGCTCTCTTTTTCGCCCTCTTTGAGGAGTAGCCTTTTAACAACAGAGCGAAATATACATTCTCAAAAGCCGTCATTTCGGGCATAAGATTGTGCGATTGAAATATGATCCCTATGTGCTTTCTGCGAAATATCGCAAGTTCATTATCCGTGAATTTTGAGGGAGAAATTTCATTTTCAAGTACTTCAACATAACCTTCATCAGCGAAATCAAGAGTTGATATAATATTCAGCAGTGTGGATTTTCCTGAACCTGACGGCCCCATAATCCCCACAACCTCACCTGGAACAACCCTCAAATTAACCCCTTTCAAAACATGCACAGAACTCTCCCCTATTCTATAAGTCTTATGCACATTTTTCAGTTTTATAATCGGTAATAACAACCGTTTATTATACCCCAGAAAAATTTGTTTTTTGGAAAAACCGAGCGGACCCTTTACCTATCCAAAAGCTGGGAGGAATTAAGAGAAAACAAATGTAGTGCAAACTACAACAAAGAAGACTACTCCAGGGCTATTGAGTATCTCAACAAGGCCCTGAAGATATACTTCAAAACCTTAGGCCCTGAGCATCCTTATGTCGCCATGGTTTACGAAAACCTCGCCAAAGCCTATGAGAAGAAGGGAGACAAGAAAAGGGCGGAGGAGATCAGGAAGAGGTTGGGGGAGGATTAAGTGCATATACGTTTATTCCTTCCCGCAGGGCTGTCCTCACGATAACGGATTCATCCTTTATCCTGTTAAACTCTTCCTCCGTATAGCACAGAAAATCAATATGCTTTTCGAAATATACCAATCTCAAAAGCATCGGCATCCTCTTTATAAAAGGTATGTCCTTAAAGTAGTCCGAAACAACTATAACATCAATATCGGAATCTTCCCTTGCACCACCTTTTACCCTTGAGCCGAAGATTATAACTAGCAAAGGGGAAACTTCGCTTAAAATCTTAGGTAGAGCCTCTTTGATAAACCTTTCAACCCATCTATCCTTCATAACTCCCCCCATCTCTCTTTAAAGTACTTCAAAACCTTTTTGGCGATGTGGATCTTCTCCAAAGCGATTTCTCTCGTGTATTGCTCATAAGGGACACTATCGGAAACATCTGGGTATCTGAATAAGGTGTAATCCACTGTAAGCTCTGCGATCTCTCTTTGAAGTTCATTTGGTAAATTAAGCCCCTGTGCGAGTTCATCAACGAAATGCGTCTTGGGTACTTCCTTACCCTCCAATATAAAACCCGCTTTTAAGAGCTTCTCAACCGCTTGGTGCGATAGAAACGCTGAAACATCATAACCTTCTATTTGAATGTTCTTTTCGGCCATTTCAAGGTCGTGAAGAGCCTGTTTATACCACTTTCTCGCCGTATCCCTCACAATCCCTTAATTTTAAGGATGGAATAAATCCCCCTTGCAAAAGCTGGCCGTGTTAAAATATTCGCCTATGCTAATGCTCCTTCCAGCATCCTCCCCTATGCTCTTTCTAACCCTCGCCCTTGACAGTGTCGTTGTTGAGAATAGGTTGTCTATCCTTCTTAGTCTGCTTGCTGCAAAAGACACGAGTTTGCTCCGCCCCATTTCCAACGGTCAGTACGAAGAAGTATGTAAAGAAGGTCTGTGGAGGGATATACCTGAGGCCATAGCTTTGGGATGTGGGATGTATGGAGATATGCTTAGCAATAGTGCGATGTACGATGAAGAGATAAGGATGTACGGGTACGCCCTTGAAGGGCTGAGCGATATAAGGGTGGAAGAGGAGAGGGTACCTGTCATACTTGGAGATGAAGGTATGATGTATTTGAGCAAAGAGGAAATAGGTGAGGTGTTGGAACTTCTGAGAGCGGATATATACAACAACTTGGGCAATGCATACGGCGACAAAGGCGAATATGACAGGGCAATAGAGTATTACAACAAAGCTCTGAGCATTCGTCTCAAAACCTTAGGACCTGAGCATCCTTATGTCGCTACAGTCTACGAAAACCTCGCCGAAGCCTACGAGAAGAAAGGGGATAAAAAGAAAGCTGAGGAGTATCGCAAAAAGGCGAGAGGCATAAATGTGGAAGACATAGGGGATGCCTATTCCCTTAACAACCGCTATTCCCCCAAATCCTCGAGGATTTTTAACAGCTGGGGTTTTACCTTTGGAAATTCAACCTTTATCGTGTCCCATACGAGTCTGTAATCTATACCGAAATAGGCGTGAATCAATCTGTTCCTCATCCCTATCATACTTCCCCACGGGACATCCGAATACCTCTCCCTTATCCAATCGGGAACATGTCTTGCAGCCTCCCCTATGATCTCAAACTTCCTTATCACCGCACTCGTTGTCTTGTTGTCCTTGAAAATTCCTCGAACTCCATCCCTTCAACAAACCTCTCTATCGCTTCCATAGACTCAAGCATGTCTTTTATGAAAAGCCTATAATCCCTCTTCACAGCGCGACCAAATCCTTCTCTATTCTATCTCTTAACTCCTCCCTTACGGCGTTTTCCGAAACTATATCCACGTTTATACCGAGCTTTTCTTCAAGGAAATCTCCAAGTTCAACGAGATCAAAAAGCGTTGCACCCTTATGGAATCTGACAAGAATATCCACATCGCTCTTTTCATTCTGCTCACCCCTCGCATAAGAGCCGAAAACACCCAAAATCTCCGCTTTGTATCTCTCTCTTATCTCATCCTTGTATCCCTTAAGTATCTCCTTTACCTCCGCAAGCGTTAGCACCTTAGAATTCTAAACCCGAAAGTTCCACCTCATATATCACTACCCCCTCCCTGTGAGCGTCGTAATAGACCATATAAGGAACGTCCTTCAGCTCCTCAATCTTATCAGGCGGCTGAACTATCACATCCACGGCCACATCCCTATAGATCCTCGCCTTGAGGAACTCAACAAGCAGCTTTCCCTCAATCTTCCTCCTTTCCTCCGCTCTAACCCCTTCTTTAAGCACGAGAATATCGTAATCGCTGTCCTCTTTGTAATCCCCCTTCGCCCTTGAACCGAATCAGATCCCTTTCCCTCCTTCACTACCTTCTATTATCCCTTTTGCCCATTCATAGACCTTCAACGCTATTTCATAGGCCTCCTCGTACTCCTCCGCAGAAACGGGGATGTAATCGTCGGGATAACGAGTTGTGAAAGCGTACTCTGTTAGTTCCTGAGCGTCCAAAACTTCAACGGGTACATTAACACCCTCCTCCATCAACATCTTAAAAAGAACACTTATATCGTGCGTTTTTAAACTTTTACGCTTTCCAATAAAAACTATAACACCTTTTATAGCCTTTTCAACGGCCTGTTGTAGGTGATACGCCGCTATATTGTACTTTCCGAGTTTTGCCGCCTCACGGGCCACCTCAAGGTCATCAAGGGAAAACTTTAGCCACTCTTTTGCTCTTTCTCTCATAAAGAATCACCCCCTCCTTATCGGCATCGTAATATATAAGGTCCCACCTCTCCTTCAAATCCTCGTATCTTCGAGTGTCCTGCACTATCACATCCACTGAGGCCGAACCGTAAATATCCTCCCTCCAAAGCGCTCTCCTTATTCTCCTCTGCAACGGCCTCCTATCCTCCGGCTTTACCTCTTCTTTAAGCACGAGAATATCATAATCACTATCTTCCCTGTAATCCCCTCTTGCCCTTGAACCAAAGAGGATTATCCTATCTGGGTCTATCTCCTTGACGATCACTTCAACTATGCGGCAGAGAACAGGGTCTCTTTTAAGTAAATCTCTACCTTCCTTCATTACCCCTATTCTAAGGCTGTACTTTCAACTATATCTTTCGCCCATTCATAGACCTTCAACGCTAAATCATAAGCCTCTTCGTACTCCTTTTCCTCTACTGAAATGTATTCATCTGGATAACGCGTTTCAAATGCATAACGGGTTAAATTAGCCGCATCTTCTAGATCCTCGGGAAAATCTTTAAATTCTTCAATGGTACCTATAAGCGTACGAATATTGTGGGTTCGGGGCGGGGTTTTACCATGTAAAATGATAACAGCTTTCAGCGACTTTTCCACTGCCTGCTGAAGTAAATACACTGCAAGTGAATAATCTTCCAACGATGCGTTGTTGTAAGCTCTCCTTATATCCTTTCGTGCAAATTCAAGCCACTCCTTTGCATCTTCTACACTCATACACCAGAACCCCTTCCTTCTCTATGCTGTAATATACCTTACCTACACGCTTTTTGAGACTTTTATACCTATGAGAATCTTGAACTATAACATCTGTTGGGACAAATATACCCTCTTTAAGAAACATTCTCTCAATTTTCATCTCAATCTTCCTCCTTTCCTCCGCTCTAACCCCTTCTTTAAGCACGAGAATATCATAATCGCTATCTTCTTTGTAATCTCCCCTCGCTCTTGAACCAAAGAGGATTATTTTATCCGGGTCTATCTCCCTAACGATCACCTCAACTATACGGCGGAGAACAGGGTCTCTTTTAAGTAAATCCTTCCCTTCCTTCACTACCCCTATTCTAAGGTCGTACCTTCAACTATATCTTTTGCCCATTCATAGACCTTCAACGCTA
>WGFI01000098.1 GCA_015492295.1 Caldifarciminota bacterium | reverse complement strand
ATATATAACTTTCATAAACCTCCTCAAACAGATACGAACCTGCGAAATGTAAGGTTGGAAGATCCGAAAATTTGGAGGGAAATATCCATTCCGGATAACCCGTTGGATAAAAACCCCTTACATCACCTAAGAAGCCTATAATCCACGGCAAATTAGCACATTCGTGGGTGCCTGCATTAAAAATTCCTCCACCACGAGTCCCAAACGGTTGTTTGATCCCGGAAATATCATAATGTCAATCTCTTTCTTTATGGCCCAATAGGATAGCTCAAAGGATGGATCTCCCTCAAGGATTACGGGCTCAACATCAACGCCGGGCACGGATTTGGAAAGTTCAAGCTGAAGTTCAAACTTCAACTCACTTGTGAGGTAATCAGGAGCATTCTTTATAAAGTGCTGATCCACAACATGCACCCTAAAAAGTTTCGCTCCTAAGGATTTTGATAGGGCGAACGCCATAAGGAGCGAAGATCTGTTGTTATGTTCCAAATCCTCCGCCAATCCTATCCTCTCGGGTTTCCTAAAACGACCGTTGATAAGGAGAACATTCGTTTTGCTTTCCCTCGCTACATTCAGCGCGGTGCTTCCCACGGGTACCCTACTCTTTCCTTCCCCTTTAAATCCCACAATTATCAAAGGATAATTGTGATCCTCTGAAAACTTTATTATGGTATCATCGGGTCTCCCTTCCAGCTCATGTATATTAAATCCGTCCTTTTTAAATTTTTCTGTGGTAATGGAAAATAGCCTTCTCTTCGCTTCGTTGAGGTTTTCCTCAAGTTCCTTGTTCCATCCGACCACAGGCATATATATATCCGGTATATTCGGGAATACGGTTATGTAATCAACATTTGAGTTCATAAAGGTCGCAAACCCCTCAGCCCAACTTTTAACATATTCCGATGCCTCCGAATTATCAACCGCTGCGAGTATCTTGTTGAACAGTCTCATAGAACCCCCTATTTATCGCTTAATATATCTATACCAGGCAGCGACTTCCCCGCTAAGAATTCAAGGGTGGCTCCTCCTCCGGTTGAAACGAAATGGAAATCTTTTAGATCTATATCAAATCTTCTGATCGCGGCCACCGTATCGCCTCCACCCACTATGACCTTCTTCCCTTCGTCCTTTAATACGCTTAGGAAAACGGCCAAAAGCTTGGTACCGCATTCAAACTGCTCACACTCAAACATCCCCAAAGGTCCATTCCAGAAGATGGTTTTAGCCTCCTTTAATACATCCCTGAACCTCTTTACAGTGTTGAAGCCTATGTCATAACCTATGAGGCCGCTCAGATTTTCGGTTTCTTTGACCTCCTCATCCTTTAAGTCATCACAAGGGGGATTCACCTGTTTGTCGGTCGCAACATGATCCTCTGGAAGAACCAATTTATCGTTGTGCGTGTTAATGAAATTCTGGACCCAATCAAAGCTTTTTGAATCAACCCTTGAATTCCCAACATCCTCTCCCTTGGCCTTTAAAAATGTATAAGCCATAGCCCCACCTATGAGTATTTTATCGGCTTTATCAACGAGATTGTTAAGGAGATCTATCTTATCTTCAACCTTAGCCCCACCTATGAGTATATGGAAGGGTTTCTCCGGATTATCTCTAATTTCGGATAGTTTTTCTATCTCTTCCTTCATTAAAAGGCCGGCAAACCTCTTCTCAAAATACTTACTTATGGCGGAAACCGAAGCGTTCTTTCTGTGCGATACGGCAAAAGCGTCATTGACATATATATCGGATTTGCTCATATCCTTTAACCTCTTAGCGAATTCTTCGTCATCATTTTTCTCACCTTCCCAGAATCTGAGATTTTCAACTAAAACCAGAGGCTTATCCTCAGGTATATCCCCATAAACATCCTCGTGGAAATGGATCTCCTGATTGAGCTTCCCTTTGAGATATTCGGCGACGGGTTTTAAGGAGAACCTTTCATCCTTACCTTTGGGTCTCCCACTGTGCGAAAGAATCACTATGCTTTTGACCCCAAAATCTTGGAGTTTCCTTATAGTTTCAAGCGAGGAATCTATACGGAAGGTATCCTTTATTTCCCCGTTTTCAACGACATTGTAATCCACCCTAAGTAGCACCCTTTTTTCCCTGAAATACTCAGGTTCATCCGTAATACATAGCTTTTCCATAAGGCGGATATTTTATACCAGAAAAATTTCAGATGATGTGATATTACAGCCTTATAATTTCAGTTATGAGTTTTCTAAGTGGTTTTGGTATATTCGGTTATGGATTTATAGGATATGGCTATCACTACGATGAGGGAATCTCATCATATCTGAGTAAGGAATATATCTCTCCGGAGAAGTATGGAATATCAAGCGGAAAAGAGGTATTTATCTCCTTCGGCAAACTGGCCTTCGGCATGGGGAATATCACCATAAATTCCCTTACAAAGACATCACCTCGGTATAATGTCCATCAGATTTTCTCCTCGGGATATTTAGCGGTGGCCATAACTCCTATGAGATTTTTGAATTTTCTTTTTATCCCTTCTGTGGGTGTGGGCAGTGGGAAATTGGAAATAAATGTTATGGAAAGTAAGAGTGGAAATCTGGACTCTTTGCTCAAAGATCCCCCTGTGAATATAGATCTCGCATCCGATGGTTTATTCTTAAAAGGAAGTATTACACTAACTTACAGATATTCGCTTATACTCATAGGTATAAACGCGGGAGCAGGGTATGTCATAGGAAGGGATTGGAAGTTTAACGGCAATACCATAACTGGATATCCGAAGTATAAACAACCCGCATACTGGATTTCAGCCCTGTTAGGAATAGCGCTGATGAGGTGATAAGACTCACAAACTTTCAGGAGGCAAAGTCCAGCCCAATCTTGGCACGACACTGAAAGATACCTTCAACCTCACCCACCCACTATCAACCCTCGGAACCAACTCAACCGAACCATAATGATAAGACTTCTTATAACGAAACTTAAATACCCTCCTCCTTGAAAGACGAAAACTGTCCTGCTCTACAAGTGGAAACGTTT
>WGFI01000097.1 GCA_015492295.1 Caldifarciminota bacterium | reverse complement strand
AACCTATACTTTCCCATCCCTAACCCTTCTCATATCCTCCTCCACCATGATCCTTACGAGATCCTTAAACTTTACCTTAGGCTCCCAATTCAATACCTTCTTCGCCTTCTCATAGTTCCCTATCAATATATTGACCTCTGCGGGCCTATAAAACTCCGCTGATACTTCAACCAGAACCTTTCCAGTTCTCCTATCCACACCCTTCTCATCAACACCCTCCCCTTTCCAAACTATGTCATAACCCGCTATCTTAAAAGCCTCCTCAATAAATTCCCTGACCGAATGGGCCTCACCCGTGGCTAACACATAATCGTCGGGTTTATCCTGTTGAAGCATCAGCCACATGCCATACACATATTCAGGGGCGTACCCCCAATCCCTTTTGGCATCAAGGTTTCCTACGATGAGTTTATCCTGTTTCCCATACCTTATTCTTGCCACACCGAGACTTACCTTCCTCGTGATGAATTCCGTTCCCCTTAGAGGGGATTCATGATTGAACAATATGCCGGAAACTGCGAACATACCGTAAGCCTCCCTGTAATTTATGGTGATCCAATGCGCGAAGAGTTTTGAAACAGCGTAGGGGCTTCTCGGATGAAAAGCAGAGCTCTCATTCAATGGTAAGGTTTTAACTTTTCCAAACATCTCGCTTGTTGAAGCCTGATAGAACTTAGCATCCGGTTTTAATGTCCTTAAAGCTTCAAGTATCCTCAGAGTTCCGAGCGCATTCACATCAGATGTCAGTATGGGTTGTTCAAAGGATGCCCCGACAAAGCTTTGTGCTGCCAGATTATAAACCTCATCCGGTTCCACCTTATCTATCACCCTCCATATATTGGAGAATTCAAGTAAGTCCATATAGACTATCTTAACATCTCCGTATATACCCAACTCCTTCAACCTCCAAAAATTACCCTCACCGCTCCTTCTATCCGCTCCATAAACCTCATATCCCTTTTCAAGCAAGAGTTTGGCGAGATACGAGCCATCCTGACCTCTTATACCCGTTATCAAAGCCTTTTTACGCATCCTCCAATTCTAAGGTTGTCATTTATCACCCTTATAATTTTTTCTCTTGAAAACCTTAGACAGGATTTCTTATCTTATACAGAAGGGTCATATTGATGAGGCGGTTAAGGATGCCATTGAGAAGGTAAATTACCCTTATGCAACGAAGGAAGATTATAGATCCCTGTTTGATGCGTTGGTCATCAGAAGGGATATAAGGAATTTGGGAAAGTACCTGAGGAAATATAGAACGGAGTTCGGTAAGGATCAGACATATATGGATTATCTTTCCATTTATCTATTTCGCAGTTTGGAGATGGAAAATTTAATGAAGGTGCTACCATATGCAGACAACAGCATAAAGTTTTGGATATTGAGTGCGCTTGGATATACGGATGAAGCGGAGAAGCTAAATGATGGTGGAACATTTAAAAACTTTCAGCTGGCATTTTTTAGAGGTAAAAGGATAGAGGTCAAGGGAATTCCGAAGTTCAATCTTGAAAAGGTGCTCGCATCAAAATATCAAGCCTTGATAAATTTGGCTTATGGTAAGATTCCTAATGCCATTGATATTATGGACGAAGTTATAGATGAATCCATGGAGAAGGGTTTTCTGGGATGGGCCCTTGACTGTATCGTATATAGAAACCTGATAAAGTTGGACAGGAAAAACATAGCGATAGCCCTCAGGTTTGCGGATTTTCTGGGAGATAACTTCAACTTAGAAAAGCTCAAAATTATACGAGGTGTTATAGAGGGTGAAGACTATAAAAACAAAAAGGTTGAAAATGTGCCTATTCTAAAAGTTATGAGAGATTATGCCGAGTACGTTTTAGGCCTCAGGGGAAGGATGGATCCTTACGAGGGGCTGGAAGGCGTATATAATATATGGTGGTATGTTGATAAGATCAGGAATTCAAAGGTTTATATGTCCTTCGTTGGGAAGCTAAGACTCATGCGAGGCTCCAAGGTCATAGAGCTGAACAAAAGGTACCTTTTAACACTGGCCTATTGGAAGATTTTGGGTAAGGATGGACTCATGAGAAGGGCGGATAAAATATTTAAAAATAGCAGGGATCCTAAGAAACGGGCTCTGGAAAACCTTTCAAGGATGAAGGATTACCGTTATGCTCCTACGGATATAGGTATAGCGGTCAGAACAGGGACATTTTTGAAGGATGAGGAGGATTCTTTCTGGAAGGAAGATTTCATAAGATCTATCTCACGATGATTTTTTTGACCTTGCCCTCATCAACGATGAAATATATACCTTTTTTCAGAGGTTTCGCAACTCTTCTCCCATCAATCGTGTATATCTTTCCCCGATTTCCGGTTGTATAGTTCTTACTCTCATTGACACCTACGGAAGTTGATAATATTATGTTTCCTGAGCGCATAATATCCGTAATTGAGGTCGCTATCTGAGGCCACCAACATGCATGCTCACCCAACTCCTGTGTAAATACTCCTATGAACATCCCTACGGTATCCCCGAATGTAGCCCATATCTTCGCGGGATCCTTAACCGAAGTATCAATGGGTACGGCTATCTCAGCTTGAAAAGCGTAATAGTAAGGTGATTGGGATGATATGGAATAGTAAGAGGATAGCTCGGACCTAAAAACCAAACCTCCAGTATCAAAGGGGGTTATATGAAAGCTCCTCCATCCGTTCGTGGATGATATTAAATTCATACCTTCCGAGGAATCACCAGCCCAACTTTTATCGTTGTTATCATCTATGAGAATCTTTATCTCGTCCAAGGGATCCACAACATTGTCATTGGCGTTAAGTATTCCTATAAACAGGAACCTACCGTTGTGTTTAAACAGGTATCTGCATGAAGATAACATCTGCTCCCCACCGCCTCCAAAACCCATGTAATCCGATGCTTCAATCTCCAAGGCTCCGGCCCATCCTGGGTCATCCAAAGAAGAATTCCTTATAAATCCGTCAATCGTCGGGGAAACCGTATCATAAGGAACGGATAGGTACATCGTAGGATAAAGATACACCTTTACCGTCTCCGCTATGTAGTTATTAACCATATACTCATCGTTCGTATCCGATACCTGTAAAACCATTACATGCTCGCCTAGGGATGTGGGAGCCCAAGGTTTGTAAAGTACGGTATCCCGATTGGGAGGCAAAAATATCCTCACCGTATCAAGGTAGAACAAAGGCCCATAGATTACATCTACACTATCCCCGTTGAGTCCAAGATTTGATACATAGAAGGATAAGGTGTATAAAGTATCTTTAAAGGCGTAGGGTGGAACACCTATACTATCCGCCGAAAAATCGTAATTGAAATTCTTGTATCCTACGAGTTTGAAGTTATCTACGGAGAAATAATAATCCCAGAAAGTCGTCCCATACCAAAAGGAAACTCTTAGGCTGTCATAACCCGATATGAGAGGGGTTATATTTATCGTTCCGGAGAATATGCTGTCCGAGGAGAGCGTCATAACCTCCATCCAAGGGGACCATGCACCGTTAAATCCGCTTATTAGAATCTTACCCGTATCCGGATCCCCTGGAAACTTCTTAAACGCAACATCAACATATATGAATAGGGAATCATAACCGAATATGTATGCCGGAGGTGTTATCAAGGAATCATCAAAGATCGCGTCATAACCTATATCCGATGAGCATATTGCATAATTCCCGTAAAACTGAGGATTCTCAAAGGATAAACTTCCCTTACTTTTGGTTTTCCAAGTTGCGGTATCTCCCCCGTTGTAAATGATCCATCCGGAGGGGGGAAATGCCCCCTCAAACCCTTCGGAGATTATGGTTATCGGTGTTGAGGACAGTATTATTACCACCTATAAACCAGACCTATATTCACTATATGTCCCACGAAGGTGTATTTCCCGGGCATATAGGGTGAAGAAGCGCTGTAATTCTCATCGGGCTTTATCTCCCTTTCAGGCGCAAAGGTATATGTATATGCGAGATTAAGCGTCCAGTAATCCCCCAACGCAACGCCCAAGCCTCCCGAAAAGCTCATCCTCTTACCTAAGTCGGGTATAAGCGGAGTAAATGTGCTGTCAGGAATGGGTGAATTGTCGTAGGAGAACCCCGTGCGGAAGTTAAAACGCTCACCTATGGAAACCTGCGCCCCTACACCCACCTCATAAGTATTTTTCCAGTAGAACTCCAATGTATCGGATTTTATCTGATTGTAGAGTAATACGAGATCCTCAAAATCCAATATCACCTTATCAAGGACACTCCAAAATACATAGTTGAAACCCATGTTTAAGGTAAAAGATCTGACGGGCTTGAACGATAGACCTATACCGACATCCGGCGGCAGAGGAACGAGGGTCTTACCCATACCCTCACCTTTAAAAATATACCCACTTATCAGCATGGAAGCGTCGGGAGCATTCTCCGCTATGTAATCGTTTCTCGGTGAGAACATCTGTAATATAGCCTTTCCATCAAGGTGCATAGGCGTATAGAATCTTCCCGTTATTGCAAAACGGAACATTTCTCCAAATAGCGCGGTTATACCTGCGCTACCTCCGAGGGCATAACCATTTCCAAAGATTCTTGTATCTATGGGCCAAAGCCTGTACTCTATGGGTAATCCTTTGGCTGTGGTATCTATTTCGGCCGGATCCTGCAAAGTCACCTTACGAAGATACATTTTCCCGAGAACCGGACCACCTGCGAATCCTATCCTAAGCATACCCATCTCCCTACCCAGTCCGAACCACAGTGCCAAAGTCTTTATATCCGATTCCCAATCTATCTTGGGATAAGAGGGTTTTTCCCATGTAGTGTCATAAGCGTTGTAATAGTTGGGTGGGGGATCGTAAAGATCCCAGGCTGTTCCCATACCAAAAGGTACGAACACTCCGAATGCCCATGTGAAGCTTTCACCGTATCTAACGAAACCAACGGAAGGTATGATGATCGGCGCCTTTTGATTGTAAGCTTTGTTATCTTTGAGTCTGGGGTATGAGCCATCGTATCCCATCAGATTGGTGTTCATCTGGTATGTGGATATGGAGTATATATTGAAAAGATCCATAGAAAATGAATGTCTTTGATCCGAGAGGAGGGACGGATTCCAGAATATAGCCGTCCAATCGTTCAGAAGGGTATAATTAACCCCTCCCATTCCAAGCGATACGGTTCCAAAGCTCAAACGGAAACCCGATGCCAGCAATAAATTTATCATTTTCTACCTCCTCTTCCAAAGAAATAAATAAGGTTGCCTATGAGTATAAAGGCCAATATAACCCAATGTCCGAAGGTTTGCGATAACATACCTATCGTGGCCAAACCCTTCATCCTTACCAAATTCTCGTAATCAGCGGCTCCTCTCAATCCCCCTATGAGTCCCTTTATCTGTCCCGATTGCCAATATACATAGAAGCTTGGCGCTATTACCGCTGTTGAACCTATGATTATAGGTATTCCGAACCTGGCGCCCGTGATCTGAACCCAGCTGTCTCCCGTTGCACCTGCGGCGAAATCAACCACGAGATCAAAATCCTTAACAGTCTTTATATCTTTCAGGAAATCTATCTTCTCCAAAGGTGTTCCCTTGACATCGGTGTTATACACGGATTTGAAATCCACACCTATGTTCGTCAAAACGGCAGCTATACCCGGACGGAAACCCAGCATAACCCAATCCTTACCGTATTCCTTTCCAACCTGCCTTGAAGCCGTATTCAAAGCATCGTTTCCCATAAGTATTCCCTGAAAGCTCCATAAAGTCATAACAGCTATCTTACAGTCCTTCTTGAACAGCTGTTTTGCCATGGCTATAACCATAGGATGGGTCTCGGGCATTGAGGACGGTCCATAATCAATGGAGAACAGAACCCTACAACCCTTAGGAAGATTTTCAACATACTCATAAGCCTGCTTCACCTCAGGCGAAGCCTCAGGAAGCGTGAAAGGGAGACCTTTGATGATGAAAGGGAGTGTCAATGCTATGAACAAAACCACATATATAACCTGCCTGTTAATTTTCATCTGGTCAAGGTATTATAAGGGTGTTCAATAGTTCAAACCGAAGAAATAGGAAAGGGGGAGATCCGGATGGATGTTCGTTATAATATCCGCCGACATTTTTTTAACACCTACGCTTACACCGGCGTAGTAAGAAGGGACATTGCCATCGTATCTCAACGATGCGATGATATTCAAAACCTCAAATATCCTCCATATTCCTCCGAAACCGAAATTCACCGAACCGTACTGATCCTTAATCGCACCGAAGGATGTGGTTATATCGGCTTTTGGGGAAAAAGATATGTACCCTCCTATGGATGTAGGCATCGTTAAACCTCCCAATTCGGGAAGATTTATATTTTTTGAAAATATACCGACCTTCCAGAATTCGTATATCTTGAATCTTGCACCTATGTTTAACCCGAATGTGCTGAGGGTGGGTATATCCCGTCTGGGAACCTCTATCTGATAGTAGGAAATGGAGAGACCTATGTTTAAGGCATCAACCATTATTATGGAGTATCCGGCGGTTAAGGAGAATTCGTTGTATCTTCCCGAGTACTCATCCTCCTCCGGCAGATTCACATACATGTTCTCCGCCAGTAAATTTATACCCTTATACCCAAAACCCGCAAAGACCTGATTCATCAAAGAAAAACCTTTCTGATAGCCGATGGAGAAGGAATATCCATTTGAATGGAATGAGGGGTCAAAGGATACTCTGAAAACTCTGTGCATTGGAATCATCCAGAATCCAGCGAAATACGGTCCTCCCGACCACCCGTAGGCTCCTATAAGAATTAAAGACATCAATCCACCTCCAAGTCTTGTTTAACCTCCTCTTTATCCTCCTCAACATCAAAACCCTTCTTTTTCCTGAGTTTTCTTAAAATCTTTGGAAGATTGGTGTATTCCATCTCCTCCTCAGGAAGGCGATGAGGCTCAAATATACCTTGTCT
>WGFI01000096.1 GCA_015492295.1 Caldifarciminota bacterium | reverse complement strand
TGGTATCTACCTCTATCGCTACAACGGGAGGAATATCAGCATACTCATCATTTATCTCCAACTTTTCCGCCTCAAATATGCCTATATCCAACGCTCTCCTATTCTTACCAAACTTGATCCCATGCTCATTGGTCGTTAATATGTATCCTTTTTCTTCCAAAGGACTTAAAGTTAGAATAAGTTTAAATATGATTCTGGCCTGCAAAGTGCTACTTCCCATAACCTCCTCCGGTTGCTTTTTACCTTTAAGAACTTCCTTGTATCCACGGTAATATATCGGTTTTCCATCAACGACTTCATAGGTTAGGACTTCTAAGAGTTTCTTCCTGTTAATCCTCTTCTTTTTACCCTTCCCTATTTTCTCAACGGTTGCCATAAGTGATATTCTAAGGGTGATTTAACTTTAATACCTATTCAACCTGAGTATTATTCAGTTTTTCCATTAGCCGATTCGTGATTAAAGCAACTAACTTCCCATTTACCCTTTCCTATTTGCCGGTACCATACGGTCCTAACATATTCTTAGGATCCAAAACACGCTCCGCTTCTTCCTCACTCAATATCCCCTCTTCAATAACGACCTGTCTAACCGTTTTCTTCTCCTTATAAGCCTTATACGCTACCTCAGCGGCCTTGTCATAACCTATCTTTAAGGCCAAAGGTGTAACCAAGGCCATACTCCACTCAACGAGTTCCTCACATCTCTCACGGTTGGCTTTTATACCAATCACACATTTATTCGTAAATGTTTTTATCGCGTTGGAAAGTATAACCGTTGATGTTATAGAATGATAGCCTATCAAGGGCTTCATTATGTTAAGCTGTAAAGGTGCGTTTTGTCCCCCTATGGCAACTGCCAGATTGCTACCCATTATATGAGCCGCAACCTGTATAAGCATCTCTGGTATCACCGGATTAACCTTTCCTGGCATTATTGAACTTCCGGGTTGCAGTGAAGGTAATATGATTTCCGCTATTGCTGTTCTTGGACCGCTTGAAAGCAAACGAATATCGTTCCCTATTTTCATAAGCGATACGGCTAAGGTATTCAAAGCGCCCATATATTCAACTATGGCATCCTTGGTGGATAATGCCTCAAACTTGTTTTCCGCTTCTCTAAAAGGTATTCTCGTTCTCTCAGCGATCCTTTTTATAACCTCCGATGCAAAGTCTTTATGAGTATTTAAACCCGTACCAACTGCTGTACCTCCTAAGGCCAACTCTTCAAGGTGATAAAATGTATTTTTTATTCTGTTTATACCATGCTTTATCTGGGTGGCAAACGCTGAGAATTCCTGTCCTAAGGTCATAGGTACCGCATCTTGTAAATGTGTTCTACCGATCTTAACTATGTCCTTGAACTCTTCCGACTTATGAACGAATGCCTTATAAAGCTCTTCAAGGGAATTTATAAGGTTTTCCGCCTCAATTCTGACGGATATATGAATGGCTGATGGTATAACATCATTTGAGGATTGACCCCTATTGACATGATCGTTGGGATGGACGGGCTTCTTACTACCCAGAGGATAACCGAGTATTTCATTAGCCCTGTTCGCTATTACCTCATTCACATTCATATTCGTTGATGTCCCGGACCCCGTTTGGAATACATCCAATGGGAAATGCTCATCAAACTTGCCTTCCATAACCTCCTCGGCGGCCTGTATTATGGCATCGCCTATCTTCTTATCTATTAACCCTAACTTTACATTGACCTCAGCCGCATACCTTTTTATCAGAGCTATTGAATATATCATCCTTTTCGGGATTCTCCATCCAGATATGGGAAAGTTTTCAATCGCCCTCTGAGTTTGCGCTCCCCAGTACGCCCATGAAGGCACCTTTACCTCACCCATAGTATCCTTTTCTATCCTGTATTCTGCCATAGGAGGTTATTCTACGGTCGTTAAGAAACCTCGGATTTCAAAATTTCTAAAAACTCTTCCAATCTCATAACCCCCTTATCACCTTCCTTCCTCTTTCTAATGGATACGGTTCCATTCTCCCTTTCCCTTTTGCCAACTATCAGCATGTAAGGTATTTTATGTTTCTCAGCATCCAAAATCTTATAATTTAACCTTTCATTCCTATCATCAACCTCAACCCTGAACCCTTCCCTTTCAAGTATGGATTTGACTTTATACGCATATTCGTTGATCTCATCCTTTATGGGTATAACTCTGACCTGTACGGGAGATATCCAAAGAGGAAAATCTCCGGCATAATGCTCTATCAGAACCCCCAAGAACCTTTCCAAGGACCCAAATATAGCCCTATGTATCATAACAGTATAATGATCCTTTCCATCGGGACCTTTGTATGTGGCCTCAAATCTTCTCGGAAGGTTAAAATCCACCTGAACGGTCGTGCATTGCCATCTTCTATTTAGGGCGTCTTTGAGTTTAACATCTATCTTCGGACCGTAGAAAGCCGCTTCTCCCACTTCAACCGCGTACTCTAAACCTTCCTTTTCAAGGGCATTCTTAAGAGAATTTATCGCATTCTCCCACATATCAGGCGTTCCCATATATTTCTCAGATTTATCGGGATCCCAAATTGATAACTCCACCTCAAAATCCTCAAAACCGAACTTCCTCAATATCTTCCTCATAAGATTCAATACACCTCTAACTTCATCCTCCAGCTGCTCCGGCATGGCAAAAATATGAGCGTCATCCTGAGTGAAACCTCTCACTCTCATCAAACCATGGAGAACTCCTGAAAGTTCATATCTATAAACCGTGCCCAATTCGCAGAATCTTATCGGCAAATCCCTATAACTCCTGACTTTTGATTTGTATATGAGTATATGCGCGGGGCAATTCATAGGTTTAACCGCGTAAATCTGTTCATCCTTCTCAAAAACGAACATGTTTTCGGAATAATAGCTAAGATGGCCCGATATTTCCCATAGTTTTCCACTCAGAAGATGGGGCGTATATACGAGTTGATAGCCCGAATTTATATGCTCTTTCTTCCAATAGTCCTCTATGATGCTCCTCATTATGGCACCTTTCGGATGCCAAAATACGAACCCCGCCCCCGCCTCCTCATAAAAACCGAATAGATCAAGCTCCCTACCTATTACCCTATGATCCCTTTTCTTAGCCTCTTCAAGTAAGTTTAAATACTCCTCCATCTGCTCCTGTGTGGGGAAAGATATACCGTATATTCTTTGGAGGGAAGGATTCTTAGGATCCCCTTTCCAATAAGCCGATGATACGCTTAAAACCTTAAAAGATTTCACTATCCCGGTTCTGTGTATGTGAGGACCCCTGCATAGATCAACGAACTCACCCTGCCAATAGACTGAGACCACGGGCAATCCGAACTCTTCTATAAGCTGAACCTTATAGTCTTCATTCATCTTCTTAAAGAACTCCTTCGCATTTTCAGAAGACATCTCCTCCCTACGAACCTTGTAATCCTCCGAGCATATCCTGATCGCCTCCTCCTCTATCTTTTTGAGATCCTCGGGTTTCAAAGTCTTCCCTCCAAAATCTATATCGTAAAAGAATCCGTTTTCTATCGGGGGTCCTACCGTCAATTTGGCCTCCGGATAGAGTCTTTTCACAGCCTGCGCCAATATATGCGCCGATGAATGCCAAAACACCTCTTTCCCTTCCTTATCGTTAAAATCCAGTATATCTATAAACTCCACATCCTCGGGTATGGGAACGAAGAGGTCAAACAGCTTGTCATCGGATTTGGCGACAAATCCACCTTCCGGATCACCGACCAGATCTAAAACGCTCTTTTTACCTTCAAAAGTATATTCTTTAATCTTCCCATTTGGAAATCTTATTCTTACCTTTTTCACAGGCAACTATTGTAAGGCTGAATGTGGAATATAAATTATGAATTCCGTTCCCTTTCCCTTTTCACTCTTCACAGCGATTTTTCCACCCAATATTTTAACGAATTTTTTAACTATGAACAAACCCAAGCCTGTTCCCCCCTCCTTCGTAGTGAAGAAAGGATTAAATATCCTGCTCAAATCTTTACTATCAATTCCCTTCCCAAAATCTTTAACGGATATGTAATTGTAAATTTTACCATCGTATTGCGACACTCCCGCGGATACTATGATTTGCCCCTTAGGATTTGATGCATCTATCGCGTTCGAAATGAGGTTGTGAATGATCTCGTACAATATATCCTTATCGGTTCGCAGGATGAAGGATCGGGGTACATTGACCTTCAAATGAACATCCCTTGATTTGAACTTGTGTTCAAGGTTTTCCTTAACTTCATCTATAAGTTCGGAAAAATCAAACTCCGCTATGTTTATCCTTGGTTTCACTATATTTAACACTCTCTGATGAATCTTCTTTATTCTTTCTACGACCTTGAAGAGCTTATTCCTAAGTTCCTCCTCTTTTATGGCCCCAACGAGAATAACCAACGATGTTAAAAGATTTTTCAAATCATGAGAGACCAAACTTGACATTATTCCCGCTATGGCGAATTTTTCAAATCGCGGATCAACGCCCGATGCTTCGGAGAGTATGATCATTTTGGCTTTTCTTAATTTATAGTAAAGTTCAAAAGTATAGACATTATAGGGCTTACCGTTTATATCCACGCTTTCCGTCGTCAATATACTTTCAATGCTCTTCTTTTCAAGGATTTTAAGCGCTTTGGTATTCAAAAACATCACTTTATTTCTTGAATCTAAGACTATAACGGGATACGAAAAGTTCTTAAATATCCCGAAATTCCAATCGTATTCGGGTTTTATTAGAACATAATATTCCAGGATTCCTTTGTTTTCCAACGGAACGACCTTAACTTCAACAGGTATATGCTCCCCATTGGAGTTCAAAATGGATATTTTGGCGCTCGTGGTATTCCAGAGTTTTAAAGAGGTTTCTAAGGATGCCCTTAAAACCCTTCTATGTTGAGGAGATATTATAACATCTATTACCTTTCCTTTGAGTACATCAACCTCGTATCCTATGTCATTCGCCCTTCGGTTCGCATAGAGTATGCGATACGATGAATCCAGTTTAAACACGATTTCATCCAAAACATCGTAAAGTTCCATTTCCCTCACGAGGTTCATACTCTCGCCTTCTGCAAAACGCTTTTAAGCACAAGTTTGGATATCAGATCCAAAGTCTCAAATACACCCTTTCCCTGGGAAGCCACGCTTTCAATGTAGGGATAACCCTTGTCATTCAGGAGTTTATTCATCTCTTCAATGCTCATTATATCTTGAAGGTCGCGCTTATTATACTGTAATACCAAGGGTATCTCATCTATGCTCGTACCTTGCTCCGCCAGAAATTCCTTCATCTCCCTGAATATGACCTTATTCTCTTCTGCCCTACTCCTTTGGGAATCCGCAACGAATACTATACCATCTGCTCCTTTAAGCACGAGTTTTCTTGAAGTCTTATAAAAGTACTGGCCTGGGACGGTGTAAAGATGAAATCTGACCTTGAATCCCCCTCCTATCGGAACCTCAACAGGAAGAAAATCAAAGAACAGAGTTCTTTCACCCTTAGTATCTATGGAAACCATTTCTCCCCTATGCTCGGGTTTGAGTTTTTTATGAATAACTATAAGATTGGTGGTTTTACCGCTTACGGCTGGACCGTAATACACTATCTTGACATTGATCTCCCTCTTCGCTATATCCACAACCATATCATTCCTCCCCGAGAATATCCTTGAAAGAGAATCCTTCAAGTAGCGACAGGTCGGAACCGAGAATTTCAGTTATGTCTTGCTGCTGGGACAATAGATTTGATAGAACCTCGGCGGCCTTCCTAACCTCCACGAGAATAACTCCCAAGGGGGCCTCAGAATCTACGGTTATGGTGATCACCCCAACATTTGATATTCCTACGACCACGAGCATCATATCCTCCCCTCTGACATATATCTCGCGAAGTTTCCCGCCTTTGATTTCCTGTAATGTGTGTTCCCCCAGACCCAGGAGGGCAGCGGACATGGCACCGAAGGATGACTCATTTGTACCCGGGAAAAGGTGAGAAGCTATAAGTATCCCCTCCGAATTCACCACAGCCGCAGACTTAATTTGTGGATTCTTTTTAACCAAAGACTTTAAAATTTGTTCTACTTGGTTGTTCATAGCTCACCTCCTTATCAAGTATTTTAAGGTTGTTCAACTTTGTTTGCAAATAGATTTCCCATCATAACCCCGCTGTGCATTCCAGAGTAGAACTCCGGATGTAGTATCACTTCACCAACCGTAGGGATCCCCAAGAAAGCGAGACCTAAGGAGCTCCTAAGTATGGATTTATCCTTATCAATTTCCTCACCCAAGGATCTGATCCTTATTGAGTTTTCAAATATGAGCATTCCCGCACCGTGCGCATCTTGGATATGGGATAAGGACTTATGAACTCCCTTCTGCGTACTTTCAAACATATCTTCAAGCGAAGATTCCATGATCCAAAGCGTATCGTTAGTAGATATATCCGTCATGAGCTTCATACCGGAGGAATCCAAGGACTGGATTATAGAACCTTTGAACCTTCCATGCTTTGAAGGATCCGCTATGGCCACCTGAAATCTCGTTAATATTTGGGCCACCTTTTGAGGGCTTGATACATCCCCCTCGTTGAAACCTTTGCGTTTAAGAAAATTCTTAAAAACTTCATAAGCGGGGGTGTCATTTAACTCCACTACTATGGAATCCTGAGCGGAAGTTACCTTCAAGGGAAGCACAGGATGAAAACCGTAGGAAAGTAGCGTCCCGAATTTAACATCGCTTTCCACTATGAAGAAGGCGAAGTGGTCTGAATAGGTGTCCCCATTGAATATTATTGACCAAGGTGAAGGTTTGAAATCTCCAACGACTCCCACGATCGCCGCATCCATAAACTCGGATATTTTAGTTAGCACTCGGGATATTTTCAATCCTATACCCTCAATGACATTTGGAACCACACCCACTAAATAGGTGTATTTGCGCTTTATTTTGAGATTTTCAAATATTGAACTTATGTCCTCAACGAGTTCCTCCTCGCTCTTAGAAAGACCTTTTACTATAAAAGGCGATATATCCGCGCTGTCGGTCGCCCAAAGCGCAACACCCACGCCTTCATGAACTATACTATCCTCATTGTAGATAACATCATCAACTATGGCCCCCAATATGGGAACATTCCCCAAGGTTTTGTTTATCGCTTCAAGAACGACCTTTTTATCGTAGTTTGAAGTCATAACAACAAATGCGCATGAGGGATCCTCACCCAGTTTTTCCAAAGCCTTATTTACAGATTGAGAACCCGCTATGAAAGGTTTCTCCTGATTTGACACGAAAGTTGCAAACCTTCTGGATGCGACATTTCCACCACCCTCTATCCTCCTTTCCCTCCCACCTATATCCGCCTTCCTTTCCATTCTTCTCATCCATTGCTCCGAGAAGTACATAGATGAAGATATTATAAGGTGGAAAGAGTTTGACGGTTTCAAATGTGGAACTCATTTCAGGTACTAGGGAAAGATCAAATTACCAAGTTCTGAAATAGGCTTTCAAAGAAATCCTCGGAAGTGTATATACGGATAGCGTGGCCTTTGCTTATCTTTACCTCTTCACCGTTTCCGAGCTTTTTGATAGGTCTTCCATCGGCGGATAGTAAAGGTTCGGCATGTCTATAATACACGCGTAAATATATTTCATTTTCGGAGGATACCACGATAGGTCTTAAACTGAGCGTATGCGGTGATATTGGGGTTATCACGAACGCTGGAATATCCGGCAGGACTATGGGACCTCCTGCTGCAAGGTTGTAGGCGGTTGAACCCGTTGGGGTGGATATTATTATCCCATCCCCTCTGAAAGTTATCTCCCTATGGTTCCCTATTCTAAATGATATCTCTATCATCCTGGCCTCCTGGGCGTTTATGGTAATATCATTTAACGCATATATATCGTTAAGCTTCAATCTAATCCTCTCAACGGGTTTGAGTTTTCCACTCTTAACCTTGACCAAAGTGTTCCTTATATCATTCACATCAAATGTAGCCAAAAATCCTATCCTCCCTTTTTTAAAACCTATCACAGGCTTGTTCCCGGATATATGGCATGTCCATAAGAATGTTCCATCACCCCCTATCGCTATGTATAGATCAGCATCCTTTTGGCTATATCGTCCATATTCAATTATATCATTCACTTTAAATATTCTTCCAATCTCCCCCACATACTTTTCAAGACTCCTATCCTTCAATACGACTATACAGGTATCCATCTCTTTAAATCTTTAACGGTGAAAGGGTTCCCATGCCCAGGATAGACGGTGTAGTCATCGGGAAATTGTATTATTCTCTTAATGCTATTCATAAGTTCCTCATCGTTTCCCCCTGGAAGATCCGTCCTACCTATTCCACCATCTTCAAATACGAGATCCCCTGTAATCAAGAATTTTGGACCTATTATGGATACACTACCAGGAGAATGACCGGGGGTTTCTATGATTTTAAGAGAAAGACCACCAACCACAATACTCATACCTTCGGTTAAATCGTAGTCCAACTTGGGTACATAATTTATACTTATACCGAAAAATTCCTTAACCCAGCTCGGAGCATTATCAACCAAATACCTATCTTTAAAGTTCATATAAACCGGTGCTCCCAAGCGTTTCTTATAATCATCAAGGTAAATGTAATGATCAAAGTGTCCGTGGGTTATTATTATAGCGTTTATTTTCAAATCTTCCACTTGTTTTCCGATGCCATCAAATGGATTTCCAGGGTCAACGATCAGACCTTCCCCCTGATTATGAACTATATAGGTGTTTGAAAATCCTTGAAGAACCTTTATCCTCATTCTAATCTCGCCAAGGGATGAGCGGACATATAAACTTCATAAACCTGGCTGAGGCTAACTTTCAAATATCTTTCTGTCGTTATTATTGAGGAATGCCCGAGTAATTCTTGGAGCGTTCTTATGTCGCATCCTCCGAGAAGCATATGGGTCGCAAAGGTGTGCCTGAAAACATGGGGATGTACCTTATGAGATAAACCCACCTTTGATGCGTAATTCTTTATTATCTTCCATGCACCTATTCTACTCATCTTATCACCCTTATAGTTGGGAAATAGATAGGGTTTTCCCTTGGATATTTTGGAATGAACGGAATTTAAATATTCTGAAAGGAGATCCCCTACTCTGCTATAAAACGGTATTATTCTCTCTTTATTGCCTTTACCAACTACCCTGACATACTTGTTTTCAAGGGATACATCAAGGGTCTTTAAGGAAAGCACCTCCGATATTCTCATACCCGTCGCATACATAAGTTCAAGCATGACTCTATCCCTAAAACCCAGGTGTGAGGATGTATCAACGCAGTTTAATATCCTCTGAACTTCCTCAAATGTTAATGCCTTTGGAAGCGGCTTCTCGTAATGTGGAAGCTGCACATCCTCAAGCGGATTCGTAGGTATATAATCGTATATGTAAAGGAACTTGTAAAAGGACTTTATCGCCGCTGCTATACGGTTTATCGTAGAAGATGAGAAATCGGTTAGATGTGCGATCAGATCCTCAAAATCTCTCGCGGAAAACTCCCGAAAATCCAAACTCTTTTCCAAAAGATAATTTTCAAACACCTTTAAATCGTGCTCGTAAGCTAGCAAGGTATTTGTTGAACAGTTCTTACTCAACAGATAAACTTTAAATTCAACTATCGCCTCTCTTAACATTTTCCTTATATTTTAAGGATGAAAAACTTGGGAATCAATCCACCTCCAAGTCTTGTTTAACCTCCTCTTTATCCTCCTCAACATCAAAACCCTTCTTTTTCCTGAGTTTTCTTAAAATCTTTGGAAGATTGGTGTATTCCATCTCCTCCTCAGGAAGGCGATGAGGCTCAAATATACCTTGTCT
>WGFI01000095.1 GCA_015492295.1 Caldifarciminota bacterium | reverse complement strand
CTGCTATCTACCCACCTCCCAATCCAACTACCATACCCCCCACTGTAATTATACGCCACCCTCACATTGCATGTGGTTAAACTGTTAAACCTCACATATCCTATCGCTATCGTATCTCCCTTGGCTATCATCGTGTGTATTATCTTTGCAGGCCTTTCCCATATTATCCTATCCCTCGTAGCACATTTATCCGTGCTATCGGCCAAAAACCATATTACCTCTGGGTCTATTATGTTCCATGTAGCACCATTATCATTACTAACCGCTAATCCTATCGTTATCCTTGAAGGTGAGGAAAGAAGAAATTTTCTACTTGCATAGGATAAATAAAACTTCCCATTTGTATATGCAAGATAAGATGCTACCGCTTTCCTAGTAGGATCAACCGTAAAAGGCCCTTCCCATGTGCGTCCCCCATTAGTAGAACGATAGACTACTATTTGGTAATAATCAGGTGGGCTATATCTATGCGCTACACTCACAACTATCCTTCCACCAGGTGCCACTTCAAGCCTCGGATAATCCTTGGGCACAGTATCATCAACAAGACCATATCCCACTGTATCACATCTTACTGTATATACTGTATCTATACTTACCTTACAAAAATAAACAAAGTAATTATGGCCACGAGGCAGTCTAGGACATATTTCAAGATAAACCAAGTAAAACCCATTAGGATTATCTGGATCAGCACGAACAAAAGGATCAACTACCGTATTACAGGAAGCGGGTAATTGACGGGCAGGCTCCCATGTAGTGCCACCATCACCACTGTATCTTAAATACCCCTTGATATTCCCAGATGCGTCGGCTCTCATCCAAACAACCAATACATTGTTTCCATTAACCGCTATATGTGGCTCTATATTCCTGTAATTGGGTGTCCCTATCTGCGTCTCGCTTAGAAACGGTGCATCTGAAAGCATTATCCAAATCATACCTCACTTTAAATAAATCGGCCCTACCTCAAATGTGGCGCACGAATCGGTGGAGCCAATGGCAGGCCATATTGAAAATCTTAAACCATAAATGGGATGGAAGCTTGTTATAGGACCCGCTATGCTTGGTATATAAACAACCTTCCTATTCCATTCATTCCGCTTCCTCAATACGAATTTCGCCGTCCTCCATCCTTCATATTCCACCTTCTCCCCTCTCTCGTTGAACATCCTTATGTCCATACCCATACCAAGACTGCAATACTTCTCTTTGCTCCTAACATAAACTATCAAACTATCTACCTTCGGTATGGGATAGTAGTAGAGTTTATATCCAGTGTTCGTATATGCATATATCCACCCCATGCTCTTGTAAAGTTCTTCCATATCCTTATCATCTTCCTTTATCCATCTTTGCGCCGCTATAAGCGTAGCACCTCCATGAGACCTGTCTTTATGATAAGCCGACCAAAACTTTTGATATGCTTTTACCATTACCTTCGCATCCTTTTCATAAGGAATGCTATCATCGGGAATTATTAAGGTATCCCTTCTCAAAGGCAAGAACGCCATCCATCCACCTTCAACTACCACTGGATCAACTATAAGCATCAAAAGAAGCATAAGATAGATATTATAAGGTGGAAAAACTTCACGGGGGATATAACATAAGAAGACCCGAATTTAGCGTTGAAGGTGAGGACAGAAGTAGTATAATACCTACCATCCCGCATGCCACATCAAGCAAGGAAAGGCCCCCTTTGCAGGGGGCCCATTTTTCAGAACTTTATCTCCGCGTTTAAACGGAGAATCATATCGGGGTTCTTTTTGGAATCTTCGTATTGTGTTCTCGAAATATTCAGGGATATGATGGCTTTATCCGTTGATTGTATAAACACGCAAGGCCTTGCAAATATACCACCCGTGATATACTGAATTCCATCGTTGGTTGTATCCGCATTAGGATCAATCTTATCATATCGGAAGAAAAATCCAAAGGATCTCTTAACTTCCGTGAATATGATCTTACCTATGTCTATAAACCCATGCGCCGATATACCGTTAGCTTGAATAGGATTGGAAGAAGGACCATCCTGTCCTATGAAGTAGGAAACCATGAAATTGATTACTCCTGTCTTTTCCGCGACTCCAACTATGTATCTGTTCCTTACGGTATCCTCGTTGTAAAAGCCGTAGTGGGCATAACCCAGTACATTGAAACCTTTAAGATATTTGTTCTCCATCATCGCCAATGGGAATATGCTCACTCTACCCATACCATCCTTATGTTTCGTCCTTTCGGACTTGTGATACCCCTCACCATTCGCTATGTTAGCCATAACCTCCACAAAATTCTGGGGCGATTTATATACGAATCCTAAGCCCCTATCCGTTGATGACATATACTTGAACTTATCAACCATTACCGGATCAACGAACCTGAAACCCCATATATGCTCCTCGTTCCCTATCCACGGTGTTGGAAGCTGCCCAAGACGTATCTTCAAACCGGGTAAAAGCTCCCCTATTTCAAGGAAAGCGTATTTGATAAACACTTCATAGTACCCTTTTTTGTTTATATCCTTTGCGTCCGTGGTGAATTTGTAGCCTATGTATGCCTTCCCTTCTTCTGAGAACAGGTGCTTGCCTTTTACGGTAAAATAGAACCTCGTAAAGTGAAAGTAGTTGTAATCGCGCGTAGTCTTCTCACCGTCTGTGGTCTCGTAGAAGTATCCTATGTATAACTTGCCCCCTACTTTGGGGCTTCCTGCAAGCAGGGGCAAGGCCGAAAGCGCCAAAAATGCGCCCATTAACCTTTTCATGGTCCTACCTCCTTTTTATCCAAATATTCCAAATATTTAATTATCGCTTCAATCTCGTAATCGGATAGGTGAAAGTTAGGCATAGGTGTTCCAGGCTTTATAGATTTTGGATTTCTTAACCATAACCTTAAAGTTACATGCGCGGGATCACCCGCCTTCTTAGTTATACCTGATAAATCTGGAGCCTGAATCGCTCCGACGCCTCCTATGCGATGGCACGAGCGACAACGGTATTTCCTTATGAGCTTCTCACCCATTTCGGGAGTCGTAGGCACTTTTTTCGTTAGGTTCAGCCACCAACGGGGTGGCGCCATTATGAACCATAGTACAAGTATTAGAACTATTATCACGAGTGCTGAAAGTATAAGACGCCACCCCGTCATAGCATCACACCTTGACGAGTTTTACCTTGGTATCGTAGAACGATGATGAGCCACCTATGAGATCGGTTAGACACATATTTTTCAGGGTTGGATCTATACGCATAGCAGCATTCGGACACAGACCCTTACTCCTTCTTGGATCGCCTTTTATGATCTTACCATCTATTTCAAAATCGCTTGCTCCATACGCCCAATGCCCGAAGTGCCATGATACCGCAACGACACCAGGTCTTATACATTCGGTGATATGTACCTTTCCTTCCATATAGATCTTCTTACCGTTCTTCAAATCCCATACACCATCCGGATTGGTTGCCGAAACTATGCGAACCTTGTCCCCCTCTTTCAGTCCGAGTTTCTTAGCGGTTTCGGTGTTAATAATTATAGGATTTTCGGGAAGAATTATTGATAACCAGTAATCTATCGGAAGATTGCGGGATTGACCACCGAGTATATGTTTGAAGGTTATAAGATGAAGGGGATACTCTCTATCATCCACGACCTTACCGTTATAAGACTTGGGAGGTTCAAATAAGGCTATACCTGAGAACCTCTTACCCGTATAAGAATGGTGTGTCATAGCGACACTCTCGGAGTATATGTTCAGTAATTTCCCGAATTTGTGAGGAACCTTATCACCGCTTTTGAGATATGCATCATAATTCTCGTATCTTCCACCGCGGTTCAAAACATATATAACCTTCCTCCACCAGCTCCTCCCCTGAGGATCTATCACGGCCTTTTCCCACTTATCTGGATCAAAGACGGCCTTTGAAAGATGTCTGCGGGCCTTCATGAAAATCTGCACTTCCTCATCCGTTGCATCCGGAACCTCTTCACCGGGTTTATCACCCGCGGCTATATTTGCAACCATTTTCAGATAGAAATCTTCTGGGCGTTTGAGATCCATACCAGGTGCGAAACCATCTTTACCGAAACCTGGAAGGCCGAGTTTCTCAGCAATTGCCAGCATAACGGATTCCATGCATATAGGCATCTCCTCACCGAAGACTTTAACTTTATCAACCAAGGGTTCAACGGTCGGCTGACGGACTTTGCTAGCTTTTGTAGTGGCGGCTGGAGTTTGATGCGGTGTTCCCCAACGCTCCCATATCGCGGTATCGGGAAAGAGATAATCACAGTACATGGTGGTCTCTCCTATAACCACATCGCATCCTATAATAAGAGGAATCTTTTCGGTATTAACCAGAGTTTCTATGAATCTATGACCGCCAGGTGTGGCTAAAACGGGAGTTCCCTTATGTATAAAGAGAATCTTTATAGGGTAGGGGTATCCATCCTCAGCGGAAGGTATTATCTCCTGATACACATTCCCCGAATGAGGATACCAGGAACGCTTTGCTGGATAACCTTTCTCCCTAAATAAGGTACTTTCCTCGTAATATGATTTCTCACGGGTCAATCTATGTCCAAAGGGTGTAAGTTTGTTCGGATGGAGTTTCTTTAAGTTGAAAGGTTGTCCTTCCTTGTTCCCCATCTCATGCCAATGTCCTCCACCCGTGGTTAAACCTCCTTTCCAATCCGGATTTCCCATTAAGAGGTTCAAGGTTATTATCGCCTGAGCATTGTAATAACCGTTGGTGTGCTGGACGGGACCACGATAAAGCTCTGCCACGGATTTCTTTCCATGCTTGAAGAACTCCTCCGCCACCTCTATTATATCATTAACAGGTATTCCACATATCTCCGCCCATTCGTTGAGGGATTTACTCATAGCGTAATCATAAAGGAGTTTGAATGCGGTTTTCACCTTTATACCCTTTATTTCGCCCTCAAACAGAAGTTCCCCCTCAACGGCATTATTCTCATCGTAGGGTTTCACGGGTACGGGTTTTCCATCCTTTATAACCACGAAAGTGTGTTCATCACCCATTCCTATATCGGATGCCCTTAGGAATCTTCCAGGACCGTCGTTTTCTATTCTCACAAGCCAGGTGGCGTTCGTCCATGTGGTCTCATTATCCCCCTTCGCCGCTGCCTTATTAGCGTTCTTTAAGTAATTTTTATCATATTTCTCGTTCTCTAAGAGGTATCTCATTATGGCGTAGGCCAAAGCTGCATCCGTTCCCGGCTTTATGGGTAGCCACTTCCAAGCCTTAGCCGCCGTATTGTTCTGTCTTGGATCAACCACCACTATTTTCAATTCTCCTCGAGAGTACCTATCCATAGCAAGCGCGGACATTATGGGAGGACCAAAATTGGCATCCGATACGCTGGTTCCAAAGAATATAACGAATTCCGCATTACGGAGATCGGGTTTCATATGGTGCTTACCTTTACCCCACTTTCCATCCTTGTATTGCTCAGTAATCTTTTCATACGCTATGTGGTGCGACTGCTCACATATGGTGGTGTGTTCATACCAATTTATGCTACCGAGACCTCCATTTACAAAGCGCTTAGAGAATTCCTTTCTACCATGCTCTATTCTTCCCGCCATGAACACGAACTGATTGTTTATTGGACCGAAATCGGGGTGGTTTGGATCTATAAGAACATCCAGATGGTTTTTATACTTTTCTTTAAACTCATCTACGCTCATCTCACCTTTTGCCACTTTCTTAGCGTCCTTTGCCATCTCCTTTGAGAGTTTAGGATCCCTGAGTTTATATATATCCTTTAAGCCAGGTACATACCTCTTTTCCTCACCGGGAACATCCTTAAAGAGATATCCACCCTCAACGATCTCCTTTATAGCTTGATCAAAAGGTATAACTTTCCATTTATTCTCCCCTCTTTTACCTGCTCTCTTTAACACCTTTGTTATACGATAGGGATCATATAGAGTTTGTATTCCCGCCTGACCCTTAGGGCATATTGCTCCATCTATCTTGGATGATATGTCCAGTGGAGTTTCATAAGGTATATGAACGAGCATGGTTTGAGGTGAATAAGGATTACCATCTATCTTTACGGCCACCCCGTCAAGTATCTTAACCCTTATGGGGCACGCGGTATGGCACTGTAAGCAAACGGATAGAATCTGGTTTTCTGGATCATCAAGCTTATAATCCACAAACTCCCCCGAACTCAACTTTTGAAATGTACATGCTATCTGAGACATAACGGCACTCCCGCCAAGGAGTGCTGTACTTTTCAAAAAATCCCTCCTTCCTTTATTCATGACTCACCTCCCTTTTTTATAATAACCTCAACGGGCAACTCAAACATCGGTAGGAAGTTATAAGCCAAGGAGAATATAAACACAACCAAGGATATTATTCCTATGCTTGAGATCCACTCGGTTAAACTCGGGAAATACTCAAACAGTAAGCGGAATTGGTTATAAACATCTTCAAGTCCAGGTATGGGAGGAGCAACGAATGCGGGTATTACGAGATTGAATCTGACACCCACTATTCCCACAACGGCTGACAGACCAGCCAGCGCAAGCCAAAAGGCGGAATCCCTCTTAAAGATATATATAACTATCGGAACGATAACTGCCATACCCATCTGACCTATCCAGAACACATACCAATAAGGACCGAACATTATGGTTTTTAGGACATAAACATGATCAGGGATATTCCCATACAGACCCACCAGGAGCTCCGCTACCATCAGCAGGAGATCTAAGGATATGAATAAGACCATCCAACCCCCAAGATTGCGAAGTATATTCATATAATCGGGTGATTTTTTATCTCCCAATACGGCATAAAGGAAAGTCATCAACGCCGCACCTGAAACCAAGGCGGAAACCAAGAATATTATAGGGAATATTGGCGAATACCAATAAGGACGTGCCTTAACGACGGCAAATATAGCTCCCGTTCCTCCATGAACACCGATAGCCAAAGGTATCCCTATGATCCCAAGAACGGTAGCGACCTTTAAACTCTGTATATGACAAGCTTTAAATCTTTCTTCTGTAGTGGGACATTTCCAACCTAAGGAGAGTATCCCATATAGGGTTTTTCTGAAACCCGAGGATGTATCTCTTAGATAAGCGAGGTCACATCTCATAAGGTACCACGCCTCCGCAAATATCACGATTATATAGAAAACATAAAAGAGTATCTCCCAAGCAAGCACAGAAGTATAATGCCAGTGTATAAACACATTGAGGAACCTCCAAGGATGACCCAAATCTATCCATACGAACAGGAGACCCGCTATAAGCGCTATAACCGCGGATACGAGTGCCATACGCCCCGCCTTCTCAATGTTCTTCTGTCCAAACACATATATGAGAGTTGAAAACAGAAAGCTACCAGCCGATAATCCTATAAAGTAGATGTAAAACGCAACCCACTCTCCCCAAGGAACGCTGCTGGTCAGATTCGTAACCTTCATCCCTACGATAAGACGGTATATGATGCTGATTATACCCACAAGGCCACCTAAACCCGATAATATTATAAACCATGCAGGCACCTTTCTCATATTTCACCTCCTTTAAATTATATAATAAACCTTAGGCTCGGTTCCCAATTCCTCTTTAAGGCGTATTACATTGGGCTGGCCGATGAGTTGGGAAACCAATGAGTTTGGGTCATTGGCATCGCCGAAGTAGGTGGCACGGCCTATGCAAGTTATTACACACATAGGTAAGAGTCCTCTCTCAATGCGATGTAAGCAGAAATGACATTTACGAGCATTACCCACAGGAGATTTCTTTTTGGTTCTGTCCCTTTTAACTCCATACTCTTCGGTATATATACTTTCATAAGGCATAAGGCCATGGATACCCACACCATCCGTGTAAAATTCACCGAAGTCAAATGTTCTGGCATTGTAAGGACATGCCGTCAGACAATATCTACAACCTATGCATCTGTCATAATCTATAACGACCACACCATCGGGTCTCTTATAGGTGGCATTTACAGGACATACGGGTGTGCAAGGGGGATTATCGCAGTGCATACATGGACGAGGGAAGAATCTCTTCCTTACATTGGGATACTCACCTATTTCGTGCTCAACAACCGGGCGATACACTACACCAGGTGGCAGGCGGTTTTCCGCTATACAGGATATTGTACATGCATTGCAACCCACGCACTTTCTCGTGTCTATAACCATGACCCACCTTCTCTGCTCAACGGGTTTCTTCAAAGCCCTTTGTAAATCTCTCATCATACGTACGATAGGATCCTCTTCTTTATAAACTTTTGATAGTTTGGAAATATCCACTTTTATATTTTGGGCGGACAGCTTCTTGGGCTTAAATACGTCGGGTAGCAACGCGCCTGCCACCATAAACCCTATGAACTTTTTCAAGATATCCCTTCTTTTTGGGTTCATAACCTTCATAATAACCTCCTTCACCAGATAATTTAAGGGTGTAAAATATAAAATGATATTTTTGTCTGCAAATAAGAATTATTTGCAATAAAGAAACAAGAGCGATGTACTCAACTGCAAGGAGGTTAAGTAAGATAAGCGCTTATTGCACGACTAAATACCATTGAAAAAGCCAAAATGAGAATTATTCTTCCTCCATTTTGAGTAGGTCCGTGATCTTGACTCCGGGCTGAGAACCTCTACCTTTAAATACCGATCCAGTTATCTTATTTGAGACCCTTTTCTGCGCCAAATCATAGGCTTCATCAGGCAGGGGTATATAACCCACATCCTTCAACAAGGTTTTCACATTTTTAAGATAATAATCAACGAACTTCTTAACATAACCTTTCTTCTCGTAGGATTTCTTGTTGATATATATGAAAAGGGGTCTTGAAAGTGGTTGATAGGAACCGTTTATCACATTCTCATAAGATGGTTTCACTGGACCTTTCCCCCCGTCTATCGGAACGGCTTTCAGTTTATCTTTATTCTGCTCGTAGTACGCGAAACCGAAATAACCTAAGGCATATTTGTCCTGAGATACTCCAACCACCAAGACATTATCGTCTTCCGAGGATGTATAATCCCCTCTGCTCGCTCCTTCCTCACCCACTATGGCCTCCGTAAAGTAATCAAAGGTTCCGGAATCCACACCCGGACCGAACAGCTTTAAAGGGGCATCGGGCCATTCGGGTCTTATCTGGTTCCACTTAGTTATCTTATTTTGGGCGGATGGTTCCCATATCTTCTTTAATTCTTCCACCGTGAGATGATCCACCCAGTCATTCTGAGGATTCACTACGACGGTAATAGCATCGTAGGCGATCGGAACCTCAATAAACTCTATACCGTTTTTCTTACATGTCTCCATTTCGGATTCCTTTATGGGTCTTGAAGCATCGTTTATATCGGTTTCACCGCGACAGAACTTTTTAAATCCTCCACCTGTTCCGGATATACCAACCGCAACTTTTATGTTAGGGTTATCCTTTTGGAACTCCTCAGCTACGGCCTCGGTTATCGGATACACGGTTGATGATCCGTCTATATTTATGATGTTGATATTGTTGGGAGATCCGCAAGAAAACAAAAACGGAAATAATGCTAATAGATAAAACCTTTTCATACACCGACTATTTTATGGATGCAATTGTACCCCTAATGCATTTGAAACATTTGAAACAATCTATTACTCCAATTTTTCTCCCTCCCCTCTAACGGGTGATTTAAACTTCAAGTAGGAAACCTCCGCATCCGTCTCCAAACCCTTGGCATAAAGTATCCTATCCTTTTGCTTTATCTTCACGGAATCGTCAGTCCATATGAGTCTCTTTTTGGCATCCCAATGTAGAGAGCTTGTCCAAAGCTCCGTACTGTCATAGGATACCAGATAAACATTACCAATCGCAACCATATTTTCGGTTATTTGATCGTATTTACCTGAGTCAGCCACGAGAATGGATGAAACCTTGTTCCCCGAGAAAAACTTGATACTAACCCCATATCCTACGAGCGTATCCCCCCTTTCCATTACTTTTAAGGATTTCATTATCCAGAGTTTATTGCCTTCACGAGTTGATATTACTTCTACGCTATCGGCTCCAGCCTCAACCTTGTTTGCGCGGGTTTTCTCGCTGGAATTGCAGGATATTAAAACTACGGATATGAGGAATAAATATCTCATTCTTGGAATTTTACGGTTGAAGATGGAAAAGCTTTTACCTGTTTGAAAATCCACCAACATTAGAATACATTCTTGCTAACCGTAGTTATTCTAACAAAGAACGAAGAGGATAACATAGCAGGTGCAATTTTATCTTTAAAACCCTTAAAGATACCTTACAAGGTCTTGGTTTTTGATAGCTTTTCAACTGACAGAACGGTTGAAGAATCTTTAAAATATGGGGCGAAAGTTTTCGTAGGGAAGTGGAGAGGGTATGTGAGCCAGAGGCTCAGGGCGTTGAAGCTGATTGACACGCCTTGGACGCTTTTCTTAGATGCGGATGAAAGACTGACCCCCGAATTATGCGAGGAAATATCCTATGAAATAGAGGCGGGGACGGCCGATGGATATTTTATAAAAAGAAAGAATTGCTATATGGGTAAATTGCAGAGAATGCTGCCAACCAAGATACTCAGATTGGCGCGCACGGATAGGATAGACATACCTTATGTATCGGTGCATGAAAAGTTAAGGATAAAAGGAAGAGTGAAAACCTTAAAGAACCCTATGATTCATTTCCCTTATAGGAACCTTGAACATCAATGGGAGAAAAATACGAATTATGCCAAACTCTTCGCCATGTCTTCATCAAAAAATGGAATAATCCATATAATATCAAGGATGCCACTTATATTCATGAGGTACTATTTCCTAAACTTAGCGATCTTGGACGGTGTAGAAGGCCTGATTTTTTCGCTATCTCAGGCTTGGTATCACACTCAAAAGTACATGCTAACTTATGAAAATAGTAAGAAAGGATAGCATCCCCCTATACTTAGGAATACTCATGGCATCACTCATACCCTTCTCCATAACGCTTACATATATACCGCTTATACTTATAACATTATGGATGTTGATAAACTTCAAAGGCCCCGCGAAAGATTTTCTCTGGATAATATTGCTGTATGTTTGGAGAGGTATAACCATAATTTTAAACGGTGGGGATATTATTAAACTCAAGGATATATTTGACAAATTTGGCTATCCAGCCTTCTCAAATTTTCGTATAGATAAATCCGAATACATAATATATTCCTTCGCACTTTCAACCTCTCTGCTCGTTATCATAGGTCTGATATTAAATTTACTGACCGATAAGAATCCCATGTTCATAAATATAACATCCGACTTCGTTGGATTCTATGGACATAAACACCATTCAGGGGCATTGTTTTCATTTTCAAGCATCCTATTTGCCGCATTAACCTGTTTTAACTCGTTATTTTATGTGATTCCATTGATCTTATCCTTAGTCGGCCTTTTTATGACCAAATCGCATATATATATATTCTTCACCTCGCTAAGCGTTGTTCTGATTCTCTCCCTAAGGTTCAAATATACGGATCGCTTTCCCCATTTCATCCTTTCAATGTTGCCTCTGATTTTCGCCATATATTACGGGAGCATATACTCACCTAAGTTCATGTGGTCATTTGAGAAAAGACTGAATTACTTGAAAATAGGTTTAGAGATTTTCCAGGAGCATAAAATCGTAGGTGTAGGTTATTCATCAATATCCCAGTATTTGGAGAGGTATTTAAAGGAGGGTTTAATAGATAATCCTTGTCATCTTCACAATACATACCTCAATTCATTTGCCGAAACGGGTTTTGTCGGGGGAATTCTGATGATATTCATAGGTCTTTACTTCATCTTCAAGTATTTGTTCCTCTATCTAAGGCGGAAGGAGCAAGTGATGTTCTTGGTCTTAGCCTTATCTTGGACGGTATATTCGTTTGCGGGATTATTTGAAAACAACTTTGATAATACCGTATTGAATTTCGTTCTTTACTTTTTTATGGGTATATTCACTATTTAGCCTCAGCCCAGTTGCTCCCTATACCCACCTCAACGACTATCGGTACGGAGAGATCCAAGGCGTTCTCCATAAGGTCTTTGAGATCCCGAATTATATCCATCTCATTCTCATGCACCTCAAATAACAGCTCATCATGAACTTGCAGGATCATCCTGCTCCTTTTACCCTTCAAATATTCATATATATCTATCATAGCCTTTTTCATGAGATCCGCCGCCGAGCCTTGAACAGGAGTGTTTATCGCTATCCTCCTATAAGCATCATTTGATGTGGGATCGGCGTATATATACCTCCTCCTTCCCAGAAGAGTCTGAACATAACCCCGTTCCTTCGCAAACCGGATTATTTTATTCTGCCATTCCTTCACTTTCGGAAACCTGTTATAATAGGATTCTATCATCCTTTTTGCCTCATCTATATCTATGCCTATCGCCTTTGACAATCCATAGGGGCTTATACCGTATATTATCCCAAAATTTACCGTTTTTGCTATCCTCCTCTCATCATCATTGATCTCATCCTTTTGAAGCAAGGCCTTCGCAGCCTCAGTATGTATATCCCTATCTTCAATGAATATGCTCTTTAAGTTCTCATCCCCACTGAGATGAGCGAGTATTCTCAGTTCTATCTGGGAATAATCCAAGGATACGAGCTTGTAGTTTTCCGGAGATATGAAGGCCTCCCTTATCTTCTTACCCCAATCTCCCCTTATGGGTATATTCTGCAAGTTCGGATTGTAGCAAGAGAGCCTGCCCGTCGCTGTGGTGGTTTGTGAGAATGTGGGATGGATCCTTCCATCCTCCGATATATACCTTCTCAGACCATCTATGTAAGTGGATTTGAGTTTAAAAAGCTCCCTGTAAATGAGGATCTTTTGGGGTAGGGGATGGATCCTTGAAAGCTCCGTAAGCACTTCAACATCGGTTGAGAACCCCGTTTTGGTCTTCTTAACGGGTGGAAGTTTCAAATGATCAAATAGGATATTTGCCAGCTGTTTTGGAGAGTTTATATTGAACTTTCTTCCCGCCAATTCATAGATTTCACCTTCCAGGTTTTTTAACTCCTCACTCACCTCTCTCCCGATCTCCATCAACCTCTCCTCAGAGACCATAACACCGTTCTCTTCCATATATGCGAGGACTTTACTCAATGGAATCTCCAAATTAACATATATCTCCCAAAGATTCTCGGATCTTAACTTTTCAATTATCTCTTCACCTATGTTTGCACTTAGATACGCCGAAAACGCCCCTACGGGCCTCGTAATCTTCCAGGCCTTATATTTCAACGCTAAGGATTCAAGGGAATGTCTGTCCTTTGTGGTTTCTTCAATTGAAGGTAGAAGTAAGTAGTCCCCTATGGATAGATCGTAAAGATACTCGGCATTTGGAACATTTTTGTAAATCTCCTTTGAGTTTATACAGAACTTTCCAGAAATATTTAGATCTCCCCTCGCAATGAACACCCTTTCCCCATCGCTTAGGTATATATTCCCACCCTCGTATGCTATTGATATAAACCTCTCCCCCGAGTAGGGTTTTACCTCTGGAATATTCGGCGTTTCCGCGATGTCTTTAAGTGCAGAGAAGAACTCCAACTCCCTCAAAATCTCTATGAGTCTCTCCCGATTGGGTTCTCTAACCCTAAGTTCTTCTATATCCCCTTCAAATGCATCCTCATCCAATTTATACATACGACGAACTTCCTCTATCCGTTTTAAATGATTCTTTATCGCGGTAGCTATCCTTGTAGGCAAGGAATCCAAGTTCTTTAATATCTCGTCTAAACTGCCGTATCTATTCAGGAGTTCCCTCGCCGTCTTCTCACCTATTCCGGGTATTCCGGGTATGTTATCCGCGCTGTCCCCTACGAATACTAAGAGATCAGGTATCTGGTGGGGTTCCACCCCGAACTTGGATTTAACCTTACCAACATCAAGCAATATATTGTCCTTGGTCGCTATATCCATAACCTTAATATTCTCATTGACCAAGGATATGACATCCTTGTCCGTGGTTATAAGTATGGATTTTACGCCGAGTTTTTCAAATTTTAAAGAGGTTGAAGCCAGAATGTCGTCCGCCTCAACCCCTTCCCTCGCATAGGTCCTTATTCCCATACATTCGGCGAGCTGCCTTATTATTTCTATCTGAGGTTTAAGTTCGTCGGGTTGTGGAGGTCTCTGAGATTTGTACTTGGCGTATATCTTATGTCTGAATGTGGGACTCGGAGTATCAAAAGCGACGAGCATATATTCAGGCTTGAATCTGTTCATCACATCCCTCACCAAAGTGTAGAAGTAGTAGATGGCGGATGTATTTAAACCTTTGGAGTTCCTAAGCGGAGAGTTTTTAAATGCGAAAAAACCTCTGTAAGCAACGGAATGCGCGTCTATACCTACAAATATCTTACTCATAGGTAGGAGGATGTCATAATTTTGAGTAATCTTGATAGCGTTTTTTTCATTTCCCTTCTATCGACAACCATATCAATCTGTCCGTGTTCAAGTTGAAATTCGCTTCTCTGGAAACCTTTCGGAAGTTCCTGCCTTATGGTTTGCTGTATAACCCTCGGCCCCGCGAATCCTATCAACGCTCCCGGTTCGGCTATTATCACATCCCCTAAGGCGGCAAAGCTCGCCATAACTCCACCCATAGTGGGATCTCCAAGGACTGTAATGTAAGGCACCTTAGCCTTTTCAAGTTCCAGAACACCTACGGTGGTCTTGGCCATCTGCATGAGTGAGAATATACCCTCGTGCATCCTCGCACCCCCACCCGAGAACAGCACCGCTATGAAAGGTATTCTACTTTTCGCCGAATGTGTCGCCGCCCTATAGAACTTTTCCCCAAATACGCTTCCCATGGATCCGCCCAAGAAACCGAAATCCGTAAAGAAGCCCGTGACCTTTATCCCATCAATATGTCCTATACCCGCTATGCTACTGTCGTTTAAGCCGTAAATCTTCTTGTACTTCTCCAACTTCTGTTTATATCCTGGGAAATCCAACGGGTCATCCGGAAGTATCTCCTTGCCGATCTCCCTTTCAATGCCGTTATCAAACAATATATTCGCATATTCATAAGCGCTTATACGAAAATGATAGGAACACTTCGGACAGACCTTAGCCGTCTTTTCAAGATCAATGTTGGGCAGTATGGATTGACAGGATGGGCATTTAACCCAAAAATCATCCGGGACTTTTAGGCCTTTCTCCCTCTTCGGAGGCGTCTTCTTAGGCTTAAAGAACATTTAACAGACAGAAAGGCTTTCAAACACTATCTTCTCCCAAAGCCTCGGTATATCGTTTATCCTTGCTATAACCATCTCCCTCATCCTCTTCCTGTCAATGTCCGCAAACTCTCCCCATATTTTCAGATGTACCAATTGTGGCTCATTTACAGGCCTTCCTATCTGAGAAACGAGATAGACATAAACCTGCTCTATGCCGTCAAAGCTTTCATATACCTCCTTCGCTATGATGTTAGCCATAATGTTGTACAACTTCCCCACATGGGAAACGGGGTTCTTACCAGCGGCGGCTTCCAAGGTCATAGGTCTGTAAGGGGTTATCAGACCATTGACTCTGTTTCCCCTTCCCACCTGACCGTCATCTCCCGCCTCCGCGCTCGTTCCTGTCACGGTTATATAAACCGATCCGCTGCTTATATCATCGGCGGTGTTTATAAAAACGCTCAGGGAACCTTCGCTCAAATATTCTCTCGCGAGTTCCTCAACATCCTTCTTTATCTTTTCTTTTAACTCGGCGTATTCGTTTAAGGATTTTACAAATTTATCAACGAAAGCCAAAGCGACGGTAAGACTATACCTTTCGGCATTTCTAACCACCATAACTTTGATATCCTCGCCCACGGAGGGTACGTTGTTCTTGTAATCCTTTGAATTCAGCATCTTCTCAACTTCCAAAGCCAGCTTTTCCGCCGTTGATAATGGATAGAAACCCACACCAAAGGAGGTATCGTTTGATAGGGGAATTCCTCCGTTCCTGTCAAAAAGTTCAACGAGATCAACGCTTCCGGGTTTGGCTTTAAGATTGGCTACAATGTGCTTCTTCGTATCAAGGTTCGGTATGTTTCTCTCCAACCACTTGATTATGGAATATTCAAATATGTCCTTTATCTCATCCGTAAGATCCTTACCCTTGTAGTTATATGTGACCCTGCCTACTAGGGAGAATTCCATCGGTTCCAACACTCTACCTCCTCCGAATCTCGGCTCGGATTTTCCACCCACCAATATGGCCTTATCAACATTGTGATGAAGGATCCTTCCGAAGTTTTCATAGTAGAGCTTAGACAGGTTTCTGCTAAACTCCTCCGCTAAGGAATCGCAGATGGTGTCGGGATGTCCCAACCCCTTTCTTTCCACAATTTCAAAACCGTTATCCCCAAGCTCATTCATCCTTTCTATTATGACCATTTTCAAACGGTTATTTTATGGCTGAAAAAATTTACCCTTTCAGGTTTTGACGAACTTGTATATCTTCTTCCCGATTTTCAAGATATATACGCCCCTTCTCAGATGCTTGAGTCGTATGAAGTTCCTACCCTTTCTTATACGATACTCCGCGACCTTTGAACCTCTCGTGGAATACACGCGCATCACGCTCTCGGATGGAGATACCACCTCAACACCATCCCTGTGTATAACTATTCTCTCTCTGTATATCTTCTCACTCACAGCGAGTTCGTCATCCCCGTTGAATAATGGGCAAGGTCCCCAGGTGGTTATATGGCATGAGAAATCACCTACGGAGAAACCGACTTCGGTTGGTGAAAGCTTTAGGATGATCACCTCGGATGTTATGGAGTAGGGTGTCGTGCCGAATGTCCCCATGATTGACATCGTGGCACCATTGACGGCTCTGGTATAATAATCTGCGTAAGGAACGATAGCGTCTAAGATACCATCGTTGTTAAAGTCAAACAAGCTGGCAGGATATCCTTGACCCTCGTATCCATTAACCCCGAGTCCCGTTGTCTGTCCGAGTAATGCACCCGTATTCCCTTTATATACTCTCAATTCCCCAGAAGATACGATCCAAACATCCTCAAGACCGTCCCCATCCTTATCTCCAAGGGCAACGGGTGAGGCATTCACCAAACCGGTTATACTCCACATGGAAACCCAGGACCAACCGTTCCATCTATATACGGTTAAGGATGTCGGTGTAGGAACGACTATCTCATCAGGCCCCAAGCCGTTAAGATTTCCGGTGGCTATCGTATAATCTGGCCACATATTCACCGTTGAGGGGATACCCGCATTTATGGTTGAATGCAAGGCACCCGTTGATGCGTTGAGAATATATATATACCCGTTGCTCAAAGGATAGGCCACATACCAGGTTCCCCATATCTTTAAGAGTGCGGGAGCGTAAGCTGAGGAGGGCAAGGAATATGTCCAGTTCGTTGTATAGGATGTGGCGCACCCGTTTATACTAACGGCCGTATTCCCGAAAGATGTAAATACCTCAGGACATCCGTTGGAATCTATGTCGGCGATCAGCGGAGAAGCATCCCTCGCGTTGGGTTTATCGTAGGAATATACCGTTCCTCCCGTTGATAGATTTAAAACACCGAACCAGTTATATCCATTGGCGAAAACGAACCTTTCGGAGGCCGCAACGGATGCTATACCTGGCCCCGGATAATAATCGTTGAGAATATCGTCCCATATGGATGCTCCGCTGCTGCCGTCAAACGCCGCAACCCCATAACCGCTTGAACTCTTCTGGGCGGCGAGTATATCATGATCCCCATCGTTATTCACATTCGTTGCTATTATTGACAGATCTATACTTCCATGAACCACATCGTACAGTTCCGTGGGAGAGGAGCAAACGCCCCTGAGAGGGGATCTTCCCGTTCTCCTGAAATCGTGTCTGTACTGCTTCCAATCCTCGGCCGAAGGTGAGTAATCAGCAGGTGGCTCCTTCCACCACTTCGTCGCTTTGTTGTTCCCTATGCTCTGAGTATTATAAGAGTATTGTAAGCCTACGGTTCCAGTTGAGTTCTCTATACCTATGGTGGCGTCCCCGCCGTAATCGGCATAACTTACACCGAGTTGGGAACTCCAATATACCATTTTGAAGGAATCAGCACCGGTGGTTCCCGAGTTGTAGAGGATCAGAGCGAACCTTCCGGGATAAGTTGATGCACCGAATCTCTTAACATTCCTCCATTCAATCACAAAGTAATTTCCTCCGTTGTAATAGTATATCCCACCGGAAGGGCTTATAACAAGATCATCCCACAAAACCGCTATTATGTTGTTGGGATTGGAGGCGCTCGGAATACTCTGATTTGAAAAGTAGGACGAGAAGTACCCCGTTCCCATTCCTACCCAACCGTTTGATGACACTGTTATGCTCGTGTACGAATTCCCGTAGAAATCAAAGGCGAACGGCAGGGTTATAGTCCAGAGCGCATCATCGGCGCCGGGGGAACCTGGAAGGAGATTCGTTCCGCCCGTCCATACATAGGGAATGCAGCTCCACTGATAGCCAAAGCCATCGGGCCCACCCGAAGCTATGCAGGCTTCCGCAGGATCCTTCCTCCATTCAACCGTCCAACCCGCACTTATTGTGGATATGTTCGGGGAGGTTCCCGTTACGAAGGTTCCTGTATAGTCAAGCCCAACGGTGCCGGTTGAGTTTTCAATTCCAATGGTCGCGTTGAGTGTGGATATTACATTATTGTTATACGAAAACCTTATTATGTTTTGACCCGCAACCTGTTGCTCGTATATGATGATCTCAAAGACTGCATTCCCGCTTCCAGCGTATCTCCTAACATTCCTCCATTCAATTACGAATTTCCTGTTAGGTGAAAACCCATAAGTCGCAGTATATATTCCGTCTTGGACAACCAAATCATCCCAAAGTGCGGCTAAAAGCGCGTTTGGTGTTGAGGAGTTGGGAATGGCATCGTTGGTAAAGTCGCTAAGAGCATCCGTAAAACTCGCGAAACCGTTCGTGGAAACGTATATGGTCGTGTATGTATTTCCGTAAAATGTAACTGGAAAAGGTAGGCTCACCGTAAATACACAGTCGTCGCATGCCGATCCAGGTATTAAACTCGTTCCATTGAGCCATTCGTAGGCTACACCGTCATCCCACACATAACCGAAAGCATCAGGACCACCAGTTGCCAACATACCAACATCGCCGTTATCGGGTTTGGGTTTATTAACCCTATCAACAAAAGGTCCTTTAACCTCAACGACCGATAAAATAACCCACATCATAAATGGAAAGTCTAAGGGTGAGAGTGAGCTTCAAAAGTATATGTTGCCAAACTCCCTGGCAAACAAAGGTGAGACCTCCCATGACCGATACTCTTGACAAAAAATTTTTCATCCATATAATATCCGTATCATGGTAGAAACTTTGGTTGATTATTTCAACCGCGGTGGTATCGTAATGTGGTTCATTCTGGCTGTTGCGATAATAGCCCTTGCGATCTCCATAGAAAGGATATATTCCTTGTTCTTCAAGATAAGTGCAAACCCCATAAAGTTGGTGGAAGATGTTATTAAAATAATAGAGGAAAAAGGAGCGAACGAGGCGATTGAATATCTCAATTCGCATAGGAGTCCCATAGCCAAGGTATTGGCGGCGGGTTTAGAGAAGGCTGGAAAATCAAAGATGGTGGTTGAGGAGGCCATGACCAGAAGGGCCCTGAAAGAGTTAGCCTTCTTGGATAGGGGTATGATATACATAGCGGCGGCCGTAACATTGGCTCCGATACTTGGATTCTTGGGAACGGTATCTGGAATGATAAACGCCTTTGATGCAATAGCGAAAGCGGGTGAGGTTGAACCCTCGGTAGTATCAGCGGGTATATCCGAGGCCCTTTTAACGACGGCCTTTGGTCTATTCGTTGCTGCTCCATTTTCTCTGCTTTACAGCGTATTCATGGATAGGATAAACTCCTATCAGAAGAAGATAGAGGAGGCATCAAACTATCTCATTGAATATCTCGTGGAGGCGGGAATAGTGAGAGAGATAGGTTAGTATGGCTATAATAAAGAGGGTTCAGATAGAGGAGGAGGCGGAAATCCCCACGGCCTCCATGGCGGATATAGCTTTCCTCCTTATAATATTCTTTATGACAACCACGAACTTCGCGAGAGAAAAAGGTTTAAAGTTCCTCCTGCCTGAAAAGAAGGATCAACCTCAGGAGTTGAAAATAAAAAAGGAAAATCTACTAAAAATATCAATAAACGATAGGGGAGAGCTTTTCCTAAACGATGAGCAATACGATTGGAATGTTTTAGAGAGGGAAGTGAAACTGAGGTTGGAAAAGAACCCGAAACTTATCATACTCATAAGAACGCATAAAAATGCACCTTATGAGTACATGATTAGGGCATTTGACGCCGTAAAAGCCGCGGGAGGAAAGAAGGTTGGGCTTGGAATAATAGGAGAGATCGCACAATGAAGCTGCCAAGGAAAAGACAATACAAAGCTTCAATACCTACGGCTTCCATGTCCGACATAGCCTTCCTCCTTATAATATTCTTCATGGTGGTCACGGTTTTCAGGAAAGCGAAAGGTCTTCCTGTTCAGCTACCTACTGCAAAGACAACGGAAAGGATATTAAAGCAGAGGGATCTCAGTTATATATGGATATCCAAAGATGGTAAGATCAGCGTTGATGATAACCTCGTATCCCCGAGGAAGGTGTCCCTGATTTTCCGTACTAAGATACAGGAAAATCCGGCGCTTATAACATCAATAAAAGCCGATAAAAGTGCCGATTATAAGTACGTCTATCGTATTATGGAAGCCCTTCGCGAAGCGAACGCCCTTAGAATAGTATTCGCGACACGGAAAGGAGGTTGATATGGCGAGGAGTTTCATTGAAAAGATAAGGAGTGAGAACACGCTTGAAAACGAATATAGTAGGGATCTCAATTTGGCCTTTACGGTTTCTTTGGTCCTGTTTATAGCGGCCTTTCTATTTGTAAGGGGATGCACCTTCCAAGGTTATAACCCAAAGAAACCCTCTGAGATTCAAGGTGAGGAGATAAACATACAGGCCGAAATAGAGGAACCTCCACCTCCGCCCCCAAAACCCAAGATCTCCTTGCCCGAGGAGATAGTGGAAACCACGGAGGAGGAGGCGGATACGGTTGAGATACAGGAGACGGTTGATTTTGATGAAAGCGAAATTCCACCTCCACCGGCCCCAACCGAGACCGTATTTGAACTCTATCAGGTTGATGAACCACCGGAGGTTGTGGTACAAGTTCAACCCGAGTATCCCGAAGTGGCCAGAAAGGCTGGACTTGAAGGTAAGGTCATAGTTGCGGCCGTTGTTGATGAGAATGGTAATGTTATAAAGGCGGAGATACACCGGAGTGATAATCCCATATTCAACGAGGCCGCCTTGGCCGCGGCGAGGAAAATGAAGTTTAAACCCGCGAAACAGAAGGATATACCTGTAAAGGTTAAGGTATTTATACCTTTCACCTTTAAACTTAGAAGATGAAAGGAGGTAGAAAATGAAGAGATTTGTAAGTTTGTTTTTTATTATAGGGGCTGTGCCCCTTTTTGCGCAGTACGGTAAGATCGTAGGAAGGGTTACGGATACCGAGGGAAATCCTTTACCTGCTGCAACCGTGAGGATAGTTGAGGGTCCATCAAAGGGTGGAGCCTATGCGGATGATAAAGGATACTTCGTTATACTCCGTTTAACACCTGGGAGATATACCTTGCAGGCATCCTACATAGGATACGAATCTCAAACGATTAAGAATGTTGTGGTTGAGGCAGATCACACGACGGAGATAAACTTTAAACTCGCCGAAAAGGGTGTGAAGGTGAAAGAGGTTGTCGTGGTTGCAAAGGAACCCCCAGTTAAAAAGGATGAAACTGAAAGTAAGGCCACTATAAGGGGTGAGCAGATTCAGGGTATTCCCGTTACATCACTTGAACAGGCCATATCTTTGAGTTCAGGCGTCAGGGTTTCTGGAAGAACCATACAGGTGAGAGGCGGCCGTCCTGGGGAGGTATCCTATGTGGTTGATGGTGTAGAGGTTATAAATCCTTATACCGGCGTTCAGAATATAAGTTTGCCTTTGAATGCAATACAGGAGGCTACCGTTAGTAAAGGCGGATTCGGTGCCGAATATGGATCGGCATCCTCAGGTGTGGTCTCGGTTTCAACCAAGGAAGGGACGAACAAGTATGAGATGTCATTCCAATTGTTTTCAAGCAAGGGAGCCAGTGGATTCTTTAATGAAAATATCGGTGATCCCTATCTCAAATACTTTACAGCCGATTATTTTTACGGGGGGGATAAGTACCAAGTAAGGCGTGGAGGAAATCTGATCTCAGGTAAGACCTATTACGATTCTCTTATGCAGTTTGATCGTAATAGAAGGGCCGTATATGAGAGGAAATACGATGAGTTCCTTTCCAAGGATCCCCTGTTTAAAGACTTCGGATTCCCCATGGTTAATAACGATTATTACAAATTCCCTTGGAGGGAAAATTATTTCAGGCCCATAATAGGTATAGGAGGACCATTGCTTCCATTTTATGATGCTTTGAGATTTTACTTCTCATACGATTATACAAACCATTTGGGAACTTATCCGAGTCAAGGCCTAAACGAAGCCTCATATCAAGGTAAAATATCCTGGTTTATAACTCCAAAACTCAAACTCTTCTTTGGAACGGTTGGAACCAAGAGTAAATTCGCTATACTCGGATATCCTTCAACCTATCGTCTGATACTGTTTAGGATACCTGTAGCTGTCAGGGATGCGAGGCAGTACTCATTTGGTATAAACTTTGCCCCATCAACGAAAACCTACCTTGAATTCAGACTCGGTTATTTCTCAACCAAGACAACATCCTCCAACTTCATAGATGTTGATACGAACGGTATAGCTGACTTCGCCGATAGGGATGGCGATTTCCTTCCAGAGATTGATACATCAATGTTGAAGTACATAGGTAGGGCTTTGAACCCCGCATTCGTCCATGAGGCTGATCCGAACGGTTGGGTTGAGCTTAAATACTTCTGGTGGGAAGATGTCCCGCAGGGATATTTCCCAACCTTTGTAAAAGGAACCCAAAGGCAGAACTACTACCTTGCGGTTGTTAGAGGCACCAACGATACGGTCCTCTTAGCCTCCGGTGATACACTCTACGATGCTCAGGGTAATCCCGTTGAGGTTGATACGGTATTCACGGTTAGAAGCTGCTATGTGCCCGCCGAGAATAAAGTCAAAAGTTGTACCACGAAGTATGTGTTCTCCAACATCTATACACCCACACCCTATACCTGGTACACGAGACTTCTGGATTATCTGGATTATAACACCGTATGGAGCGGTAGGATAGATCTTCTGGCTCAGGATCCTTTCGGCCTTAGGGGTCATGAGTTTAAGACGGGTTTTGAATACTATAAATATAGGATAGTGCATTGGAGCGTTGATTACGCCTCTGGTACTAACATATATATGAACTATATAGATGCTTCCCCAACGAAATTGGCCTTCTATATAAGAGATAAGATGGAATTTGAAGGTTTGATAGCGAATGTAGGTATAAGGTTTGATTACTTTGATCCGGCGGCTTGGTTCCCGGAGAATATAGAGGATCCATTGAAATCCATAAATCTGGCAAAACAGAGCTTTATATTCGCTCGCGATTCCGCAAAGTTCTACAATCCGGATATAAGGGATACCTTCTTCATAAAGAATCCTAGGAGGGCACCCGTAAGCTATTATTTCAGCCCGAGGATAGGTATATCTCACCCGATATCCGCCAATCAGGTCTTGCACTTCACCTATGGGCACTACTTCCAGGTGCCGAGGTTCAGATGGCTGTACGCCAACCAGTTCTGGCTCATGACGGGCGCGTTCAATATCATAGGAAATCCCACTTTGAAACCTGAGAAGACTATATCCTATGAGGTCGGTATAAAGACTGCGATAACTCCTTGGTTGGTATTTGATATAACGGCCTTCTACAAGGATATAGCGGATCTCGTTCAGAGCAAATGGATATACATAGGAAATACGGGACAGCAATATACGACCTTTGTAAATCAGGACTTCGGATCGGTGAGAGGCTTGGAATTCAACCTCAGTAAGACACCGGGTGGGGGTATTCCTTGGTTATCTCCATTGACTCTCAGCATATCCTACACTTTGCAGTTCGCAAAGGCGAGCTTTTCAAGCCAATTTTCGTCCTACGCCTTAACTTGGGCAGGTATAGCACCCGAATATTCGGAGGAGCATTATGTAAATTGGGATGAGAGACATGTTATAACCGCGGTCGTATCTTATGATGTTCCCATAATCGGCAAAACGTTATCTTCTCAATTCTTGCAAGGTTATGGAATATCGTTTATATACACTTATGGAAGCGGAACACCTTGGTCCCCTCCTTACAGGGATGTTAGGGATGTTATAGAGAAAACGAATACACTTAGATTTCCTGCGAGACCAAATTTAGATTTCAGGGCGTATAAGAGTTTTTCCTTCTTCGGTGCAGACCTGAGATTCTTCGTAGATATTTATAACCTCTTGAATTTCAGGTATGAGACCGACTATATAGATCAGAACTACTACTACTATTTTGGAGATCCCGAGGGTCCTTCAAGGAATCCAACCGTTTGGAACAGGGGAAGACTTACACGTTATGGCATTCAATTTATATGGAGGCAGAAATAAAGGAGGTGTGATATGAAGAGGTTTTTGTTGTTATCTTTAATAACCCTCGTCCCTCTATGGGCGAGGGATAGGTTTCCCAAGCGTGCTGGGGATTTTAGGGCTTTAGCTGCTGTTAGCGACGCATGGAAAGTCGTGACAACCAATGAGATATGGACCACACTTTCAAATTTCGGAGAACATGGAGATGCAAATACCGTAATGCCAGGATATTCCTGGCCCGGAAATGCTCCCGGTCAAAACGTCTATTATCTTTGGGATGGTAGAGTGTGGTTAGCGGCATACGTGGGTGGCACCAAGTATGTTACACATTATGATTATGGACAGAAAGAATGGGCACCCAGCGAAACTAACAGCGGTTCGGGATTCGCCTGGATAGGACCCGATAAATCATTCTTTGATGTTGAAGCTCATTACGATGATTGGGCAAGCAATCCGAATTATAGAAATGGCGGGGCAGGACTTGGAATTAAGATCATAGAAAGGCTCCTCGGATGGCCTCACTATCCCTATGCGAACTTCTATGCCTATGAGGTCGGAGTGATATACAACAAGTCGGAAGCGACCGTTTCTCCTGCCCCTGATACGCTTGAATTCTACATAGGTTGGCAGTACGATGCTGATGTTTGTGGAGCGGATAATACGAATCCTCATATAGATGATCTCGTATATTACGATGGTGCCCCTGAGGATTGCGGGATATATTTCACAAAGACCCATAAGATGGGTTGGGAAGATACCTTGACCATATTATCGGATACGGTTATAAACGAGCCTGACGGAATACCCGATGGATACATAATATGGGGTGATGATCCTTGGGAGAAGGAGATAACTTACGCGTATTACGATGCAAGGGGATGGACGTATCCCGACAGCTTCCCATTGACGAGAAGGAGCAGAGACGGAGGTACTGAAACCGTTTATTACTTCTACCTTATACCGAGAAATATGTCCATAATTTATGATGGGGATAACCCTTCTGAACCTGGTGATGATACGGGTGATGATGGACTCTGCCCTGGATACATAGGTATGATGCTTTTGTATGCTCCACCCACATCAAACGACATAACGGGCGTGGGTACATCTTTAACATCATCCTGTACGGGTATAACCTTGGCGAAGGGAGTTGATCCAAGGGACAGTATGCGTATAGTGTATCCGAGGGCGCATCAATGGTGGAACTGGGAGAGTGATCCCGGCGATGATGCTGCGAGATTTGATTATATGATAGGTGATCATCCGTCAAGTAGGCCTTATAGATTTGCCCCACATCCGTTTGATGTTGGAGCCAGCGAGTTTGATTATAGGTTCCTTTTAACGAGTGGTCCCCATAAGATAGCGGACGGTGATACGCTTTGGTTCGTCGTCATAGGCGCCGTTGGCCATGGATTAAACGGCGGTAAAAACGATGTATGGTACGGTGGGGAGTACAAGATGGGTCTAAGGCAGATAATGGAACAGGCGCTGAGAGCGTATTACACGGGAGCCGAAGGTTATTGCGATCCTGTGCATCCATGCGCCCCTCGCGGTCCTTATGATGATAAACACTGGATGATACCCGTACCTCCATCGGCACCAACACTAAGTTATGGACCTATGGGTGATAGCGTGGTGTTGGTTTGGGACAAGCTTCCCGAATATACACCTGATCCTATAAAGAAAGTTATAGACTTTGCGGGATATGCGATATACAGGGCTTTGTATGGGCCGAACTTCAAGGATCCACCTTTGAAGATACTGGTTGATGCATCCAAGCCTTATAAAACGAATGTAATAAACTATTGGAGGAGCGTATATCCTGATGTTCCCATAGAGGAAGTTAATTTCGCAGGGACGGAAAACAGATACGTTGATAGGAATGCTCCCAAAGGATTTCCATTATTCTATGCAGTTACAGCCTTTGACTGGGAGCCTTCAATAAACGCGAGTCTTGAAAGTGCAAAATCCAATTATCTGAAATATGCATCTGGTGCTCCAAGACCGATATATGTAGGTGGTTCTCCTGGAGGAGACAATTGGAAGGATAAGGTGGTCGTTGCTCCAAATCCTCTTGTTGGTTGGTCAAAGTGGTCCGCAACAAAGCAAACTCCTGAAATCAGATTCTTCAACCTTCCAGCGGGTGCCCGTGTGGAAATATACTCTGCTACCGGTGATCTTATAAGGGTTTTGGAGCATAAATCCCCATCTTCGGGATCCCTCTCTTGGAACCTCTTGACACCTCAGGGAAGGATGGTATCCCCGGGTATATACTACTTCCGCGTTGTGGATCAGAATGGTGAGGATTTAGTGGGTAAGTTTGTGATTCTAAGATAAGGAGGTAAATTATGCTTTGGATAATTTTAACGCAGGCTGATACCTCGGGAAGCCCATTTGCAAAGGTGGGTATAGTGGGTTCCAAGATTCTAACCGTATATACTTCTCCTAAGGTGGCTTCCTTGGGAGAGGCCGCAGTTGTACTCTTGGGTTCGGATCCCCTGCTGATGTTCAATAATCCGGCTTCAGTCGTGTTCGCCAACAGTAGGGCTGTGGGTATAGGTTTCGTACCTTATTGGGTTCAGACCTATATTTCCGATGTCGCGTACGTGCATCCAATGAAAAGATACACATTTGGATTCTACCTACATGGGGTCTATTCGGGAGGATTCAAATGGACGGAGATAGATGAGAATGATCCGAAAGGATATGTTGAAAAGGGAACATTCTCATACACCGGTATGGTTTTCGGTACGGTGATCGGTGGAAGACTGACGGATAGGTTTTCGGTCGCCCTAGCTCCCAAGCTCATGTGGGAAGGATTCAGTGGTTTCACCAATGTGTGGGCGTTAGCGATGGATATAGGAACGGTTTATCAAACGGGATTCAGGGGTATAAATATAGGTATGAGCGTTTTAAACTTCGGATTTGAACCGTCACT
>WGFI01000094.1 GCA_015492295.1 Caldifarciminota bacterium | reverse complement strand
GTGCTATCTCCCTGTATATCTCCGTTTTAAGGTCGTCAAACTTCTGATATATCTCTGCTTTGAAGTCGTCAAACTTTTGATAAATCTCGGCTTTGAAATCTTCAAGCTTCTGGTAAATCTCAGTTCTGATACTTTCAAACTTCTGATACATCTCGGCCTTAAAGTCCCCCATCTCCTTGTATATCTCCGTTTTAAGGTCGTCAAGCTTCTGATATATCTCCGTCCTGAATCTACTCATCTCCTCCGTAAGCTTCCGCGAGAACTTCTCCTCCATTATATCCGTCACCCTTGACTGTGTATCCTCTTGAACCTGGTTTAATACCTCTATTAAGGCTTCGCTTCCTTCCTTTGCAAGCTTCTCCTTTAATGCTTCTGGTATTTTTATTACTGCCATAATAACGGTATTTTAAAGGGGAAAGGTTCTTAAAGTTGCAACATTCAATTTATCTTCTTTTTTCTTTCAGGTGTGAGATATGTATAAACGAGAGGCACTATGAATAGTGTGGTCAGCAGTGAGAACATCAATCCTGAAAACAGAGCTACACCCAACCCTTCCCAAAATTCCGAACCTATCTGCTTTAAGACCACTAAGGGTAGAACCGCGAAGGATGTGGTCAATGTGCTCATAAGAATCGGACGCAACCTTCTGGTTGAGGCTTCAACGATGGCGTTATATTTATCCTTACCCCTCCTGATGAGTATATTCGCGTAATCCACCATAACGACGGCATTATTAACCACTACACCTACCAACGCTATCAAACCCACGAATCCCGTAATAGATAGAGGTTTTCCAAAAAGTAAGAAACCTATGGAGGCACCTGCAAGTCCGAAGGGTATGCTGGTTATGAATATGATTATCCCTTGCCTAAAACTCTCAAACTGAGCGGAAAGCGTTAGAAATATCAAAATGAGTCCTATAATTAAAAGGAACCTTAACTGTGAAAAACTCTCCGCCTGCCTTTGTATAGCCCCACCGAATTCGTAATTATAGCCCTTCGGAAAAACTATATTTTTAAGTATCTTTTTTATATCATTCGTTATTTCGCTTAGAGGTCTCCCAATAACTTCACCCGAAACTTCAACATACCTTTTTCTATTCCACCTATCTATCCTTATAGAAGAATATCCTTTACTGACCTTTACGAGATTGTAAAGGGGTACGGGACCGAAAGGCGTATTTATGCTGAGGGATAGAACATCTTCAAGGTTATTCCTATCTTCTTTTCTCAGGGATATCCATACATCAACATTCTTACCACCCGTTTTTAATGTCATCACATTCTGACCTGTAAGCGCGTAGCGAAGGAACATGGCAATTTGAGCGGGTGTTATACCATAAGAGTAAGATTTCTCCTTGTCTATTTTCAAGATAAACTCGGGTCTCGGGCTACCTATGGATGTTTGAACATTCGTCAATCCTTCTATATTTCGCATATACTTTTTTAATACCCGCGATAAACTATCAAGCGTCCTTATATCATCCCCATATATCCTTACAACTGCACCCCTTGAACCTCCAAACAACAATCTTCCTCCTTGCCCCGTGGCGGAAACCTCAAACTTATCAACTCCCGGGATTTCTTTCACATAATTTTCAATCTCCTTCGCGACTTCAAATGTGCTCCTTTTTGAATTATCTTTTATTCTCGCGAAGAAGGTTGTTATATACGGTGCTTCAACCCTTCCAAGAACGGCACCGAATCCACCTTCGGTAGGCCCAACCCTGAAAACGGCCTCCTTTATATCAGGGATATTATCAACCTTATTAAAAAACGGTTTCAACAGTTCATAAGTCTTGTTCAAGGATGTTCCCCTACTCAATTCAATACTTCCCGTTATCTGTCCTTCGTTCGCTTGGGGGAAGAATTCCGTAGGTACGAATTTCCATAAGTAGGCTGATATTAAGAAAACGAGTATGAATATACCCGTAAAAGCGAGTCTATTTTTGAGTATGAATTTTATGGATGTATTGTAAATCCTTTCCAAAGGTTTAAACCATTTCGGTTCCTCCTTCGGTTTTAGCATTATATGATTCGCAGAAAGGGATGGCACTATATTCAAAGCTAGAAACAGACTGGTGGCATACACTATTATGGAAATTATAGCGAGTTCTTTAAAGATAACCCCTATAAATCCCGGGATAAATAGTAGAGGTATTAAGACTATGAAATTCGTAATAACCGATGCTATTATGGCACCCGACACCTCAGTGGTCGCAAAAGCCGATGCTTCCCTCGGCGGCTCTCCTTTTAGCCTGTGATAGAATATATTCTCAACCACGACTATTGAAGAATCCACGACGCTACCTATGGCGAGCGCGAGAGCCGAAAGGGAGATTATATTTATTGAACTTTTTGATAGAAACAGGTACAAAAACGCTATTATCAGCGAGGAAGGTATCGTCAAAGAAATTATCAAACTTGATCTCCAGTCAAGTAGAAATACGAAGGTTATAAATATCACTATTATTCCCGCTATGAAGAGGGTCGTAGTTAAATTCCGTATGGTTTTCCTTATGAACCATGAACCATCGGTTTGTATTGAAAACTTTATTGGATATTTATTCTCAATTTCTTTGAACTTTCTCTTCACATTATTTACAACTTTAACCACATTCGCATCTGCCTGCTTTTGAACGGCAAATAGCACAGCATCCTTTCCCCTATGACTTATATAATTGACTCTTTCCGCGTACCCATCTATCACATCCGCCACTTCATACAACCTTACAGGCCTACCATTAAGAAAACCCACAACCGCATTTTTGAGATCTTCCACGGAATAAATGGATGAGGGAATCCTTAAAGTCATATCCTTATCTGAATATTTCACCTCTCCCGCTGGTATGTCCATTCCTTGTAATCTTAGAAGATCAACTATATTCTCAAACTTGAGTCCGTAGGATTCCAACTTGTCCCTATGCACATATACATTTATTCTTCTCTTCTTACCACCTCCCCACACCATAACCGCCCCAACACCCTCAACCCTTTGGAGTTCATCAACCAGAAAATCATCGGCCCACTCCCTCAACTCAAAACCCTCTTCCGTGGAATTTACAGTGGCAACTATGACAGGGAATTCCTGTATATCAAATTTATAAATTATTGGATCCTCCGCATCCTCTGGGAGCTGAGATGATATAAAAGATAGCCTGTCGCGCACATCCATAGCGGCTTTGTCTATATCCGTACCGTATTTAAAAGTTATGGTTATTATTCCCAAATTTTGCTGGCTGCTTGAATTTATGTGATCTATATTTTCAAGAATCATAAGGTTCCTTTCAAGCACATCAACCACATTCTTCTCAACATCCTCCGGTGATGCTCCTGGATAGGGAACTACGATGGAAATTGAGGGGAGAGAGAACTTGGGAAGTAAATCCATCGGGAGATTTTTCAAACCGAACAAACCGCCTATCAAAAGAACCAAATATATAACGAGAGCGAAGGTCGGTCTGTTTATGAAGAACCTGGTCATCTTACCACCTCCACGATATTTACGCTGTCTCCCTCCTTCAAGGTATTTGCACCGAATACCACCACCGTATCACCGAATCTTAACCCTTTCCTAACCTCATACCCTTTGGAAGTTTTTATACCCGTTTCCACCTTAACCTTTTTAGCCGTAAGGTTCCTTATAATAAATACATAGTTTTCAGATTCTCCTACAAAGGCACTTGAAGGCAGTACTATTGCAGAGTCCGATCTTTCAATTTCCACCTTTGCGACCACACTCTGACCAGGTATAAAATTCCCCGATATTACAGCCTCCACCGGTAATGTTCGCGTTCTCATGTCAAGGGCGGGAGATATATTTATCACCTTACCTATGCTTCCATCAATCTCCACTCTACTACCTTTTTTTATCTTATGAGCAAAAACCTCCGGAACATTGAATTTTACATAAAGTTTCTTTTTCCCAACGATTCTGAATATAGGTGTGGAAGGTGATACGGGATAACCTATATCCTTCACAAGAACCTGAACATATCCCGATATAGGAGAGAGCACCGTTAGAGGTTTTACATCAAAACCGGGAGCGGATCTGTCTATAAGTGCGAGTATCTGTCCTTTTCTCACAAACTGCCCATCTGAAACATTTATCTTTAAAATTTTACCGGGCATATCTGGAAATACGAACACATCGGGATATCCTTTTACAATGGCTCCGAGATTTATCTTCCTTGATATACTCTCAGGTTTTACTATTTTAACTATAACAGGTTTTTTATAGGTCCCGTTATTATTTTCGGAACCCGTACCGTTGCTCGATGAAATGCATGCAACCGTTATAATCACCAGAAACTTAAACAGCTTCCTCGCGAACATGAGATGGATATTCTAAGGTTGAATTTGAACGATCGTTCAAAAATTTTACATAATTATAATATCAACCTATGATACTGGGAATGCTGAAACTCGCTTATTATACCGGCATTGGTCTAAATCAATATTATGAAAGCGTAAAGGATATTAAAAATGTATCCTCATATGTTGCCCAGTACGTTCCCGCGCGAACCTTGTCAAGGAACGAGAAGCTCATGGGAGGTTTCGCCGTTGGTTGCGCGGGTTTTGTAATAGGGGGTTGTTTGGGATGCGCGATTGATTGGCGAGCAGGTACTTTTCCCGTAGGAACCGCACTTGGAGCTGCAGCTGGAGCAATGATAGGAGGTATAGTGGGATACTACGCAAAGTAAAAAACCCATTCGGCGGGATCCAAAAACTTTCAGAGGTATAATATCGGTTCGTGTTTATCTTAACCTTGGCAAGAATTTGGAAGTTAATCATTCGGGGGATACGAGGCGAGAAGTTTTCCGATGAGATAAAGATACTTCTTTCCGCTCTATTTGATCTTATAAGATATATTTTCAAACCTCAAAGAAGGAACCCTCGTGTGTATTTTGACTTAAGGGCAAAAATTCGTATGCCGAAGAACATAAGTATAAAGTTCAAAGTAAGGGCAGGTTCAGATGATTTGTACCTCTTTCTACCTGGAAGGGAAGGAGATGTTGAAGAATTTATATTCTCCAACCTTAAAGAAGGGGACATTTTTATTGATTGTGGCGCAAGCGTTGGATATTACACTATATCCGCCTCAAAACTGGTTGGAAAATCTGGGAAAGTTGTATCCTTTGAGGCGAATCCTCTATCGTACGAGATCCTTGAAGAAAATGTATCTTTAAACGATTGCGATAATGTTATACTGATAAACAGGGCGGTATATGATAAAGGCGGACTGGAACTTGGGTTAGATTTTAAGGAAGGTTTTTACGGTGAGGGAAAGATAGTTAGCGAAGGGAAAATTAAGGTTATCTCCACAACCATAGACGATACCTTGAAATCCCTAAGTATAGATAAAGTTAAGATTCTCAAACTTGATATAGAAGGATCCGAGTATAAGGCTTTATTAGGGGCGAGGAATACATTAAAGATGACTGAGTTTGTGATATTGGAATGTTCGGAAAATATGGAAAGTATAAAAAAGTTTCTGCGGGAAAATGGTTTTATAACGGAGAAGTTGAAATTTACGACATACATACTCGCTAAAAGGACGGTGTAGTTGAATTATCTACCGTAGAATACGAGCATCCAATGATAATCTTTTTATTCTCACTGGATCCGTATAAACTCATGCGCGATATTCAGAATACCTTTATCTCTAAGGGAACATATATGATATTTACCGTTAAGGTGAGTACAAAGGATTTCTATAAAACCATGAGGGCGGAGATTTATGCTAAGGGTAAAGACAGTCTCTTGATACGGATACTATCACCTAAGAGGGATAGCGGTATATCTTTCTTAAAGCTCAAGGATCGTTTATGGGCATATTTTCCTAACATAAGAATGGTTATAAGGATCCCTCCGTCGTTGATGGGTGAAAGCTGGATGGGTAGTCATTTCACTTATGATGACCTTGTTAAAGAAACGGAATTAACCGAAAACTATATCTTAAATGTAATATATCTTAGGAATGATACCGTGCTGATTTCAGCGAAAGCCAAAAAGGGGAAAGCTTCCATCTGGGATTCGCTTAGATATAGGATCCTTATATCCAAAAAGTTGCCTATAAGTGCCATATTTTATGAGAAGGATAAAGTCAAAAGAATCATAACTTTTGGAGGATTCAGAAAAGTTTCGGGTAGATGGATACCGATGTTTATGGAAATAAAACCGCCAAATTCAAACGAATACACGCGGATAATCTACAATAAGGTCTTATTAAATGTTAAAATTCCTGACACGCTATTTTCCCCTGAGTATATGCAAAGATGATGCTATTGTATTTATCTTGGAAAAACTTGTGGAGGAATAAGCGTAGAACCTTATTAAGTGGTTTAACCTTGGTGCTGGGAACTATATTTCTCATAATAACGCTTGATTTATACGATTACCTACTTTACACTTCCTTGGAAGAATCAGCTGGAAAATTCGTAGGACACGGTAGGGTGGTCAGGAAAGGGTATTTGGAAAATTACAGATTGAGTTTGACTCTTGATTCCTTACCTTATAAATTTAGATCCAGCGCCTTGGTTGAGGCATATTCTCCCAGATTCAGAGTTTTCGCATTGGCGGCATCCAAGGATGAATCCCGTGGTGTGGAGGTGTTGGGAATAGATATTAAGAGGGATACATTTATAACCCATATTGAACGGTACATAGTGAAAGGTAGATACATATCATCAGAAGGTACCCTTATAGGTGAAGATCTGGCCAATACCTTGGGTCTGAGTGTTGGAGATACGCTGTACCTTATAGGTGTTAGATCCGATGGAAGTATGTTTGCGGAAGGTTTTATTATAGAAGGTATCTTCAAAACCGGCATATTTCAAAGGGATGCCAATACGGTAATCATGTCTAAGGAAAATGTTAAAAATTTAGCGGATATTAAAGGTGAGGCGCATGAATACATTTTCCGATTGAAGAAACCTTTGAAGGCCTTGGAATTTAAAGGGATTCTAACTCTTCCTAAGGAATATGAGGTGGTGGTGTGGCAGGAAGAGATGAAGAGTATATGGGATATATTAAGATTATGGAACGCTTACAAGGTAATTGTAGGTGTAATTTTTTACTTCACCGTTGTACTGATCGTTCTCAATGCTATCTTAGTTGCATTTTATGAAAGAAGGAAAGAATTTGCTATACTTTTAGCGATGGGTATGAAAAGATATAAATTGTTTTTAACCGTTCTTTGCGAATCCTTATTCCTAGGAATCCTCTCAATCGGCATTTCGGTACCTTTAACCTTGATTGTAGGCTTCATATTGCACCATCATCCGATAGATCTCAGAGCCTATATGAGTACTGTGAGGTTTGAAAATGTATATATACTTCCGGTATTTTCTGTGCAATTAAATCCGATCAATTATATAATCTCGTCCATACTGCTCCTTGTGTTAGTGATGATGGTATCTTTATTCGTGTCCTCTGGTATATATCGTATAGATGTTCCAAGGTTGATCCGTGAGAGGGGGTTGATATGATTTGGTTAAAATTAGCTTGGAGAAATATTTGGAGAAACAAAATCAGGAGTGGAATACAGTTTATGCTTATTTGCGGTTCGGTTTACTTAGGCATAGTATTTCATTGCTTGGCTTTTGGAAATTATAAAAATATGATTGATCAGGCGGTAAGAATGGGGAGCGGTCATGTGGCTATTTACGATACCCTATGGTTCAAGACTCGTAAAACAAGTGCGGTATTTGATACCAAAAATATCAAAAGATTTTTATCAAACGATTCTCGGGTGGAGAAGTTCTATGAGAGGTTATATATTCCCGCTTTTGTGCAAAGAGTCAGCGGTGGTTATCCTGTGAATATAATTTCTATGGATCTTAAAGAGGAGATACCAACCCATCCTTTGTTAAAGAATCTGGAATGGAAACCTGAAGGCAAGGAGTATGTTATTATCGGTAAAGAATTGGCTAAGAAGGTGGGTGTATCTACGAATGATCGTATGGTTATTTTGGCACGGGATTTTTATGGAGAAGTGTCCGGAATATTGGTTAGAGTAGGGCGGATAGTAGAATTTCCCCTAAAAGAAATTGATTGTTGCGTGATATTTGCCGATATAGATTACATTCGGGATAATCTTCACTACAATGGGAAATCTCATGAGATCTCCATAATTCTAAGAGATATGCGAGTAGCAGATAAATTCTCCAAGGAGATGAATAAAACTTTAATCGGAAGTGTAAAATCCTACACTTGGAAAGAGTCTATGAAAGAATTGGTCAGCGCGATAACCATTGATTATTCGGGCCTTATTCTAATAATGCTATTTCTGTATATCATAATATCCGTTGGAACAATAAATGTTTTGTTTATGAGCGTTATGGATAGGACTACGGAGATAGGAGTTTTAAGGGCATTAGGTTTGGATTCCAAGCATATAAATGTTATGATATTCTTGGAGGGATTATCACTCGGTGGATTCTCATCGCTTGTAGGACTGATATTGGCACTTATAACCAATATATATTTATCAACACGAGGTTTGGATCTCTCTACTCTATACCGTTTCGTTGGTGGTGAAAGCTGGTCATACGGTGGAGTAATGATAAATCCAGTTATAAGGAGCGTATGGGAATGGAAAGGTATCGTAGGTTATACTGTGTTCATAGTTATACTTTCCGGAATCGCTTCTTATTTCCCAGCGAGGTGGATAAATAGGCTAAATGTCGCAGAAATTTTGAGAAAATGAGGAGGTTTATATGGAAATAGTTAAACTGGAAGGTGTGAGTAAGGTGTTTAAGAGCGGAGAGGAAATTATAAACGCCGTGGATGATCTGAGTTTGGTTATAAATAGAGGGGAATTCGTTGCAGTGGTAGGACCCTCAGGAAGCGGTAAAACGACCTTATTGAATATCATAAGTGGTATAGAGAAACCCGATGAGGGAAAAGTTTTCTTCTTGGGACATAGGATAGATACCCTTCCCGAGAATAAACTGAGCGAATTAAGACTCAATAAAATGGGTTTCATCTTTCAAACGTACAACCTTATACCCACTTTAACGGCTAAGGAGAACGCGGAATTTATATTGTTCTTACAAGGGGTTCCTGCTTCTGAAAGAGAAAGGAGAATAAGAGAAATCTTTGATTTTCTCGGTATAAGCGAGCTTCTTGATAGATTTCCTAAGCAGATGAGCGGGGGTCAGCAACAAAGGGTCGCTATAGCCAGAGCGGTGGTAGGAAAACCTGAGATCGTACTGGCTGATGAACCTACGGCCAACTTAGACAGTGAGAATTCAAAAAAGGTCATATCTCTTATGAAGAAACTTAATAAGGAGATGGGTATAACTTTCATATTTTCAACGCACGATCCGTTGATTATGGAATCCGCTGAGAGAATAATACATCTTAGGGATGGTAAAATACTTAAGGAGGAGAGAAAGGATTAACTCTTACGGGCCTCCTCTAACATTCTTAGGAATTCCTTCTCATCAATGATCGTTATACCTAATTTTTGTGCCTTTTGAAGTTTTGAACCCGGTTTCTTACCTACGACGAGATAATGTACCCTCCTTGAAACATTATCGGCGGTTTGGCCTCCGAGTTCTTCAACCATTTTTTTCGCCACGCTTCTTGGGCAACAGTCCAATTCACCCGTGAAAACGAAAACTTTACCCGATAAAGGACCTTCAACCTTTTCACTTATAATTTCCACACCGTATTCTAACATTTTCTTTATGGACTCCCTATTTCTACTATCCTTGAAAAACTTCTCTATGGCGTTAGCCGTTTCGGGCCCTATCCCCTTTATCCTTAAAAGCTCAAACCTACCGACATTCATGAGATCATCAAGATTTTTGAAGTGCCTCGCCAAGAGTTTGGCCGTAACTTCTCCTACGCCGGGTATTCCGAGGGCGTAAAGGAATCTCTCAAGAGTTATCCTTTTTGCCCTATTTATCGCTAAGATCAGCTGCTCGGCGGATATATCCGAAAAGCCGGGAAGATGTATCAGATCCTCCTTGCGAAGCTTAAAAATATCCGAAATATCTTTCACTATATTTCTGCTAACGAGCAGTTTTGATGTTTTTTCACCTAAACCTTCTATATCAAACGCCTCCCTCTTGGCGAGATGTCTTATACTCGCCGCCAATTTCGCCGGGCAGGAAAGATTCAAACACTTTAAATATGGACCTTCCAGGGCTACCTCCCCTCCGCAAACGGGACAATGATCGGGTATCTGAATATCCTCCTCCTCCCCAGTTCTCGCCTCCTCTATGGGTTTTATTATTTGAGGTATCACATCGCCTGCCCTTGAAACGATAACCGTATCACCTATCCTAACCCCCAGCTTCTTAACTATATCAACATTGTGCAATGTTGCACGTGAAACTATAACACCGCCTATTTCAACGGGTTTCAGCTCAGCTACAGGCGTAATTATACCCGTCCTCCCCACCTGCCAAACCACATTTAAAAGTTTTGTGGTTCTCTCTCGCGGCTTAAACTTAGCCGCAAACGCCCATCTCGGGGATTTTGCCGTATATCCTAACTTATCCCAGAGTTTGACATCATTGACCTTTATAACCAATCCGTCCAGCTCGTACTCATAGCTATCCCTTTTATTTTCCCATTCACGATAGATTTTCAATATTTCATTTATATCCCGAGTAGTGAAAGGTTCGGGGGATTTGAATCCCAAATCCTTGGTCTTTTTTAGAAATTCACTTTGGGTTTTAAATTCAACCTCGCTCATCCCGAATCCCCAAACTATGAAGTCCAGAGGTCTTGAAGCCGTTATTTTGCTATCCAGTTGCATTAGTGATCCCGCAGCCGCATTTCTGGGGTTAGCGAACGGTCTTTCTCCCCTATCTATCAGACTCTCATTCAACTTTCTAAAATTCTCCTTTGATATAACCACTTCCCCCCTGATCTCTATGCTTATATCCTCAAATAGTCTCAAAGGTATGGATCTTATTGTCTTAGCATTAGGAGTGACATCCTCGCCCGTTATACCATCGCCCCTGGTTATGGCCCTAACCAAAACACCCCTTTCATAAACCAATTCAAGGGAAGTTCCATCAAACTTGGGTTCTATACAAAAATCAACCTCACCACCCACGAGTCTGAGTATCCTCTCGTAGAATTCTCTTATTTCTTCTTCGTTTCTGGCGTCATCCAAGGAAAGCATGGGTAAGGAGTGCTTTACATTGGGGAATTCCTTTCGGGGTGGTGCTCCCACCCTCTGAGTTGGGCTGTCAGGAGTTATAAGTTCAGGATACTTCCTTTCAAGTTCTGTAAGTCTCCTTTTCAATTCATCGTACTCCGCATCCGAAACCAAAGGATTGTTCAGAACATAGTAATAATAATCGTACTTCCTTATTAAATTCCTCAACCTTTCAACCTCTTCCTTAACTTCTTTTGGAACAGCCATAGCGTTAATTCTATCGCAGAAATTTTTCCGCGGTATAATATCAACCTTAAAGCGTCCGTAGCTCAGCAGGATAGAGCGTCGGCCTCCGGAGCCGAAGGTCGCGGGTTCAAGTCCCGCCGGACGCGTTATGGAGAGAGTTTGGTATTCGCATTATGAAAGGGGTGTTCCGAGGAGCATAGACTATCCAGAGAAGCCCCTTTGGAAGATCCTTGAAGAAACGGCGAAGAGCTATCCGAGTAATACGGCTATATGGTTTGAAGGGTGGCAGTGCGATTACAGGCAACTCTTTGAGTTTTCTTGCCAATTCAGCAACTTTTTAAGAGCCCTAGGTCTGGAAAAGGGTGATAAGGTAGGGATAATGCTGCCTAATGTACCTCACTATATAATATCGTACTATGCCACTTTGATGGCCGGCGGCGTTATCGTCCAACTGAATCCCCTTTATACCCCCAATGAGTTGGAATTCATGTTGAACGATTCTGAGACGAAGATCCTCATAACGCTTGATATCTTTTGGGACACCGTGGATAAGGTGAAAGATAAGGTTAAGGTCAGAAAATATGTGGTAGGGAAGGTACCCGACTTCCTTCCATTTGTAAAGGGTTTTTTGTATCCTTTGGTGGCCAAACCCAAACCCAAGCCGGTTCCTTTTGATGATGAACATATACATCGTTTTTCGGAGTTTATGAAGTATTCTTCGGATTTCAAGGAGGTTGATATAAATCCCTCCGAAGACTTAGCCGTGCTACAATATACAGGTGGAACCACAGGAACACCCAAGGGTGTGATGCTGACTCACTTTAACATACTCGCCAATACCTACCAATCCGTCTCATGGTTCACGCAGCTTGAACCTGGAAGCGAGGCCACCCTGTGTATAATTCCCTTCTTTCACAGCTATGGCATGACCGTGGGTTTGAACTTCTCGGTGAAAATAGGAGCAAAGATGGTTCTTATGCCCAAATATCACACCGAAGATGCCTTAAAGCTCATAGAAAAACATAAAATAACCCTTCTTCCGGGAGTTCCTCAGATATACGCCACTATATCCAACCATCCTAAGGTATCAAAGTACAATTTGAGATCCATAAAAGCATGCATATCGGGGGCTGCACCTTTACCCTTAAAGATCAAAGAAGACTTTGAAAGACTTACGGGCGGTAAGCTGGTTGAAGGTTATGGACTTTCAGAAGCATCACCCGTCACCCACTGCAATCCAATATATGGTTTAAACAAGCCCGGAAGTATAGGATTGCCTTTCCCAGATACGGATGCGAAAATCGTTGATATAGAGAAAGGCGAAAAGGAGATGCCCATAGGTGAGCCGGGTGAGCTGATCGTTAAAGGCCCTCAGGTCATGAAAGGTTATTGGAAAAGGCCGGATGAAACTTCCAAAGTTTTAAGGGATGGATGGCTTTATACGGGGGATATAGCGTATATGGATAATGATGGGTATTTTTACATAGTGGATAGGAAAAAGGAGATGATTATAGTAGGTGGATTCAATGTATATCCTCGTGAGGTTGAAGAGGTTTTAATTAAGCATCCCAAGGTGAAGGATGCGATAGTCGTAGGTATAGAGCATCCCATTAAGGGAGAAATCGTGAAGGCGTATGTGGTTCTTAAAGAGGGCGAAAGTGCAAGTGTGGATGAAATAATCAACTATTGTAAAGAAAACCTCGCCCCCTACAAAGTACCCTCTGAGGTGGAATTTAGAAAAGAGCTACCGAGAACGGTGATAGGAAAAGCCTTGCGTAGGGTGTTGAAGGAAGAAGAGGAAAGCAAGTTTAAGCCGTTCAAGGATAAGTGAAAATTTTCGGGTTTATACCTGTATCCATATTTGATGTGATAGATGTTTTTCTGATGAGTGTATTTATATACATAATTCTGCGCGTCCTTACAGGAACGAAGATACTTATACTCATTATGAGCATGGGACTCTTATTCTTCATAGGTTTTCTCGGTCAGATGTTGCAATTGCCATCAATAAGCTTATTGGTATCAACGATAAAAACCTTTGGAGTGGTGATACTTATAATAGTCTTTCAGCCCGAGATCAGGAGGATACTTATGCAGATAGGTTCAACCCCGTTCATAAGATTCTTTGTACCCGAAGAGAGGGTACCCATAGATGATATAATAGGCGCCATTGAGGAGCTACTTCGCAGGAGGCTTGGGGCGCTTATAGTTATAGAGCGTAGGATTTCCTTAGATGAACTCGCGGAGGATACGGGTATTATACTTGATGCTAAACTTTCCGCCCCTTTACTCATATCAATATTTGATAAAAAATCTCCTTTGCACGATGGTGCCGTGATAATAAAGAACGACAGGATAGTCGCTGCTTCGGTTATGGTTCCAATGAGTGTCAGATATAGGGGAATAGGGGCGAGACATAGAGCGGGAGCTGGAATAACGGAGGTTACGGACGCTGTGGCCATCGTTATATCTGAGGAAAAAGGCACCATAACTTTCTTTAATAGAGGCGAAGCTTACTTTAATTTAACTTTGTCCAACCTTAGAAGGTTGATAGAGAAATCTTTAAGGTATGAGAGCCTTAGTTAATTTCATATTTGCCATAATAGTATCTTTAATACTTTGGTGGTATGCGAAGATAGATAGGGAATACACCATAAATTACAAGCTGCCCGTTGAGTACTTTATAGCGGCCAAAGGTTTAACATTGCTTGAAGGTCCCGATACCGTGTTGGTTAGCATAAGTGGGAAAGGCTCTGATCTCATTAGATTTAAATTATCCCACCCGAAGTTGTATTATACACTTGATGGTTCAAAGGTTTCGGGCACATTTGAGATAAATAATATGTATTTGGTACCCAACTTGAATGTCAAAATCACCCCCATATTACCCAAGAATATCAGATATAGATTGGATGAGATAGCAAAGAAAACACTACCCGTATCACCTACCATAAAAGGAAAACCCAGAATAGGCTATATATATCTGGGATGGATGGTTGAAGAGAATGTGATAGCGGAAGGACCCAAAACCGTTCTGATGAATTTGGATTCAATACCAACCTATCCAATAGACATAACGGGGAAGGTTAGGGATTTTGATGTATATGCACATATATTTACCGAAGGTTTGAACCTTAAAGTCAATCCTGAGAGCGTGAAGGTTAGGATCCTCATAGATTCAATCTCAACGAAATACATACAGGTGATATTGGAGGACACGGTTTTGACCTTAGGAATAAAAGGACCGACGAGAATAATACAACCTATAAATAGCCTGCGCGGTGAAAGAATAGACGATTCTCTCTACATACCTTTACCCGAGAATGTCGTCTTACTAAGACAACCTTGAATTTCACCTTTTTCTGATTATATATTCCTTTTTGCAGAATATACATTTGGCTATGGTATTATCCTCTATGGTTTCATCGTGAAGTACAGTCTCTATCAGTCTTTCATAGCTGCACCAACAATCATAAATGTAATCTCTCTCATCAATGGGTTGAACATCACCTGCGAGATAGTTTAACAAATCCGAAGAACTTCTACCTCCCGAAAGATAAATACTTACGGAGAAGTCTTTTATCTTATCTTCTACTCTCTTTATTTCATCTTCACTCGCATCGGGAAGCACTTCTATTATAAAACCCCCAGCGCTTACCACCTGTCCATATTTACCGACCAAAACCCCTAAACCCACGGCCGACTTTCTCTGTTCAGATTGATAAAGGAAATAGGCGAAATCATCCCCTATCTCACCACTTACAATGGGGACTTCGCTGATATATCCCTCTCTTATAACGCGTAAGATTCCGGAGCCTACTATGCCTGAAACATTCAGTTTTTTATCCGATCTCGGGGGGAGATCCGCTTTTGGATTTGCTATGAATCCTCTGACTTGTCCGGAGGTCTTTACCTGCGCTATAACCCTTTTCGCTGGTCCCTTGCATAATATTTCCACTGTGATGTTCTTTGGCTGGGTTCCCCTGTATATGAGACTGTAAAGTATGGCACCGGTTAAAACCCTGCCAAGTAAAGCCGTTGAGGTGGGTGATGTCCTATGAATATCCCTCGCCTTGGAAACTATATCCGTACTGTTTATAACACCATAAACTATGTTATCTTTGCGGGTCAATAAAGCCTTACCCATTTATATCTCCATAGTTAAACCGTTTAAAATACCGTACGCTAAATTCTTGGATACCACGAAACTTTCTATAAAATTCAGTTCCAACCTTTCCGCTAAGGATTTGATCTCTTCCGTGAGTTCTATATCCTCCCTTGAAGGTTCGCTTGAACCGTTGGGATGATTATGCGCAAGTATAAACTGACTCGCAGAATGTTTAAATATAGGCTCAAAGATCTCTCGAGGATGAATCATTACGGTATTCAAGCTACCGATGGCTATGATTTCCGTTTTAATATGGAAACCCGCACCATCGTACATAAAAAGCACCACCTGCTCCTTCCTTGACTTTGAGATCTCATATAAAACCATCCTTAAATGTTTCCTATCAAAGGGATCCTCATTCTTGTTATATATCCTTCGTCCTATCTCAAAGGATGCCGCAAGGCGTAAGGCTTTCGCCTTACCTATGCCTTCAACCTTTGAAAGTACCTTTACAGGCATGCTTGATAATTCGGTTAAGGAAAACTCCTTCAATATATCCGCCGATAAGGTAAAAACGCTTTTATTTTTTGTCCCTGTTGAGAGTATTAATGCCAGAAGCTCCTCATCGGTCAGGGATCTTATACCAGACATCAAAGCCTTCTCTCTCGGAAGGATCTTCTTCAATCTTTCATACCTCCCTTTACATACACCTCCGTTATCTGTCTCTGGAATATGGCGAAAGTAATTAAAGCGGGTAGGCTGCTCAAGAATGATGCGCTCATTAAGGCGGGATAGTTCGTAGTTTCTCCTTGGGCGAAGTACGCCACCGCGAGTTGAATAGGTCTCAAACCTTTATCTGAGACCACCAGCAGAGGCCATAGAAAGGAATTCCAAGTATATACCGCGCTGAAAACCGCTATGGTTATGATAACCGGTTTAACCATAGGAATGGCCACTTTAAACAGAAAGGTCAGATCCCCCCCACCATCTATATAAACCGCGTCCCTCAAACTCGCGGGTATGTTTTTAAAAGCTTGTCTGAGAAGGAATATGGAATATATGTTTGCCATCCAAGGAACAACCAAACCGGCAAATGTATCAACCAGACCCAATTTTTGAACCACTATGAAAAGTTGTAGGATGAACACGGGCATTGGAACTGATGCAAGAACGAGCAAAAAGGAGAATAAAACTTCTCTACCTTTGAAATCCAACCATGAAAAGGCATAAGCGGCGAGTATGGAGGTTATAAGCTCACCCAGAACTATGAATATTATCATAGCTACTGTTATTAAAATACTCTGTCCTAACTGTAATTTTGTAAGGGCGAGCTCATACCCTTCAAATGTTATCTTGGAGGGAAACAGGGTGGGTGGAAACAATATAGCCTCATATTGCGTTTTGAGGGAGGTGATGAACATCCAGTAGAAAGGAAATACGATAAAGATCACGATAAGCATTACTATAATAAACCTCATTACTTTCACCGAGTTTATATTCTAAGGCGGTATAATCTACCACCCTACGGGCACCATGAATGCGAAGAAGTACTTATACCCACATAACTATAAATACTCTTGTTCGCTGAATACTTCAGACATTCATATCCCATTACGTTCTTCCCACTTCCATGCATCTATTACACTTACCATAGTTTAACGAATTCAACATTTCCGTAATAAAACATAAGTATCTCCTCGTATGTCCATCCTTTCAACGCCCTGACACCCGCTCCAACTTGACACATCCCTATTCCATGCCCCCAACCCCCACCCTTAAAAACATACACATCCCCTCTCCTTCTCATATAAAATAAACTTGATTTTAGCCCTCCGAGAGCCACCCTTATATTCCAGTCTCCCCTCACCTTAAAACTCCTTCTACTTCCAACGATGAGTATCTTTTTAACCCTACCGCTCTCACTCCTTTCTACTATCTTTATACTCATAACTCTACCAACATCCACACCAAAATTTCTTCTTACACTTCTGCGTATTTTATCCGCCCTGACCTTCTTTATCCATCTGAAGCTTTTGGCACCTATGGACAGCACCGTAGGAAGGTTCTTACGAGGAGAGCATGCAAAGGTCGTATCCCTCTTTATATTGAGCAGCCTTAACGATGGTTTTATATCCTTAAAAGCGTCCGTCTTGGGTAAAATAAGGCTATCTCCCCATTCCTCCCCGCTTTCAAGAAGACCCCCACAGTTTGTGAAGAAGGTCGCTATGCAGAATTTATCACCGTGCATCATAACCATACCCCTAGTTTGATCAACGACACTGTCAATTACGCTGAATCCCGATAAGCCTTTATACACTTGTGTTGTAAAGTCATCCGTTATGTCGTAGGGTTCTTTTAAAAGATACCATTTTATTCCGGCGACATCCACGGCATGCGTGCGGGCGGCTATCGTTTGGGCCTTTAGGGCTTCCAGAGGGTAGGACGGAGACATCTCCCAAGGCACAACACCTTTGAGATACTCCTCAATCTTTATATCGTTTATCAGGACCAAACCCTTATCATCAAGCATGATTATCATATCACCCTTGTACCTGTTGTTCCCGTACTTGTACTCTTTACAGGAAACTCTTACAGGGGATTTTAGAATTTTCCCCAACTCTTTGACTTTTATATAACCCGATGCTGGGGATTGTAGTATAGAAAATACGGCCTTTTTGTTCGGATGCTTGTACCTCAAAGCCTCATCAAATTTATCAAAAGGGCCAATTGCAACGAAGTATCTCGGATATATACCCAACTTCAAAATCTTCACCTCGGGAAACGACAGCTTATAAGCTTTTGCGAAATCCTCATCAAGATAACTTTGAAGTATCACCCAATGTTTTACCTTGGACTTCCTCTTTATATTAGGATAAAATGTCAATCTATTAAACCTGCCAACGAATGAAGATTCCGAGCTGTCAGTTATCCTACATATTCCATAAGTCCTAAGCTGTATCTTCCTTGACTTATCTATGCCAACCTTGATCCTCGGTTCTTCTGGAAAGATCTCTTTCAGTTTAAGTTTTTTAAGTGTATCTCTCCTTTGCAATCTTTCAACGGAAAGAACGGGTTTCTTCTGGGAGGAGTAGCAACTATAAACCGAGAATAGAAGAAGCGAAATTGATATACTTTGAATCCTTATACTCATTTTTCAGATGATCAAAATACATTCTCGCCGAATCCGTATCTCCCTCAGACAAATACGCATATATCAAAGCATATAAACTCTTAGGCGAAATCGTCTTATCCCCCTTTTTAGCGAGATTTTTCCAGATCTTTATGCTGATGTCCCTGTCTTGTAAATGGAAATAATATATCTCCGCCTTACGATAAAGCGAATTTATATCATCCTTCTTCATAAGTATTCTCCATTCATCCAGAACGAGCTTCTTTATGGATGCCTTCTCTTTCCATTCTGGGCCACCTTGCATATACAGGGATTCGTAGAATCTCGCCGCTTTGTCAATGTCTCCCTTAGCCAAGTATAAATTTGCGACTTTATATCCGCATAACCACTTTTCGGGAGCGGATGACGAGAAGCAAAGCTCGTAATTCTCAATGGACTTTGGCGTATCACTCTGAACCATATACGCCTCCGCTATCTTAAACTTCAATCTACCATCATCTGAACCCTTCGGTGGATAGTCAATTGAAGAATACACATCAATGGCATCCTCGTATCTTCCCATCTTCATAAATATGTCCCCTTCCTTCTCTTTCGCTATCTTCTTTTCCGAAGGAAGAAGATTTAAAGACAGATATTTTTTCAGATACTCATTCGCCTTACTCGGATCATTTAAAGATATGAATACATCTATCGCCAGAAGGTAGTATCTTTTCACGCGAGGATCCTTCAACGAGAAGTTTATACCGGTTATGTAATCTTTGGCGGCTTCATAATCCCCTAAATGATAGTAAGCGTAAGCTATCCAATACTTAGCCTCATCGTCATTTAAATCCTTCAAAACCCCTATCGCCTCGCTCCTATATCTCGGATCAAGCGCATAAACTCTACCGAGTTCCAATTTCGCCCTTTTACTCAGAGGATGGCTCGGAAAGAATTCTAAGAACTCCTTAAACTTCTGTATAGCCTTTTCGTACTGTCCTTTCCGTGAAAACGCCAATCCTAAATAGAACACCGCGTCGGGTAAGTATTTTGATGTGGGATAGTACTTTATCAAGTATGCGCACTTAGTTTCCAAAGAATCGTAAAGAGAACGTGCGGCAAGCGTATCACCCAACCTTTCCAGTCTATCCAACCTCTTGGCTATTCGCTGTATGTTATAGTATGTATTAAAGTAAGCCGAAAAATTCGTACCCAAACATCCTACGAAAACGATCAAGAGAGGATAAAAGTATTTCCTTATTTCCACACGATGACTTTACGCACCATCCTCTTATCTACTATGAAATAATAACCTTTATCCAAGCGATATTTTCCGGGCCCTTTATGAATCAATCTTCCAGAGATGTCATATATCCTTCCGTATCTTCCAAGCTCAACATATCCATCCTTGGATAATGTTGTTAAATACTTCTGTGAAGGCTTTTCCGAAACGCTTAACCAATACCCGAGGAGTTCGGATTTTGTCCAGTTGAAGGACCTTATGGTTATAAACAGATATGTCCATTTTACGAACTGAAACATGGAATCCTTCACATACCCCAATCCGGGTTTCCAATAGATGTAATAGTCCCTGTAAAGGGAATCCGACCAGGCCGCGGAGGAGCTGCCGGTGTTGGTATAAACGGCGGATGACCACAGCATCCCTTCAAGCCTGAGCTTTATAGTATATACGGAATCAAATGTTCCCGCCGGAACCGTTATACTCCCCATGGACAGGACATACATTGAGTCCTTTGTTATTATGAAGGTATCGGGCGTGGTCCAATTCGTATCCCCATCAATGTCCGCTATGAAGGTGTCTCCAAGGATTCCCAATGTCCAAGAATTTCCAACGGCGAAAGGGGTTACCAGCGCTTTAACATCGGCTTTGAGGTAAGTGGATGGGCTGGTTTTCCCAACCACCATGAGTCTGCGCATCGTATCTCCCACCTCGTACACCGTATCCTCAAAGATAGGAGCAGGACTACCATCATAATATACCCTTCTCTGTATCCCTTTGGCGTTATATCCCATGTATGTGAAGCTCTGATCAACCAAGAGGGTTTCGGCCGTTATGGATGTATTGACCGTTGATCCTGATCCCGTAATGTACATTGAATCCTTATCTATACCCGAGAACGCGCCGGATTGACCATCAACTATGCCCAGATATGAAAATGGCTGGGCAAACAGGGGCAGAGAAAAAAATAAACTTACAAGAACCCTTTTCATAAGTTGAATATTATAAGGGTGTCAATGATTTATGCCTTTTATCTTCTCCATCATGGAGTTTATTTTGTATATCAGGTTCTGTATGTTATAGGATTTGGCCAATTCAAATGCCTCGCCTAATATCCTCCTTTCCTTATCAAACATACCCAGCTTCTCGTATATCTCCGCGAGTTCAACTAGTATATGACAATATTTCGCTTTGAGTCTGCGAGATTCCTGAATTTTTAGAATCTTTTCCATGAACTCCTTCGCTTTGAGTAAATGTTCCCTATCTCTTGAAATATCATACCAAGCTGAGTATATTGACGATAGGTTATGGTATATCATAATGGTTTGCTCCATACCCTCCGTATCTGATAAAGCTTCATTTAAAAATCTAATCGACTCCTGAAAGTAATCCTCATCACCTTCCAACTTCCCAAGCGTGGATAGACATAAAGCGAGATTATTTCTTATGATGTTTCTGATCGTTATTTCATCTTTCTTCGTCATGCTCAGCGCTTTTTTATAGTTGGTTATAGCATTCTTAACGAAGTCCGCATTTTGGAGATTTGAACCCATAAAATCGTAAATAGCCCCCAAATTCACCAAGGTGTTCCTTATCCTAACATTTAATCCGTAATCGTGAAATATCTTCAAAGCCTCCGATAGGCTCCTTTCCCCCTCCAAAGCATAGATTATATCTTCCAGAACCTCCGCCAGCCTAAAATACGCTATTCCAAGGTTTGATAGGGCTATACCTTTATCTATACCCTCAGTTTCATCCACCAACCTGTGGAATACATTGAGCGATTTTTTAAGATAGTTTATCGTATCCTGATCCCGAGCCAGATTTAAAAACGCAACTCCCATAAGGTTGAGTGAATCTACATATCCTTCCTTATCCTTTATACGCAGATATATATCCGCAGCCTCCCTAGCAGGCGCGAGGACCTTAGAAGGATTCATAGGGACTTTGTAAGACATTTTCAATCTAACTTTTCCCAAGATATACAGCGCATCGGCGTATAACTTCGGTTCCCTGATAGGTGAAAGTGTTTTGAGTAGATCCATGATCGTTGATTCGCACAGATCAAGATGTACATCGTTATCAAGCATGTATTTGATCAAGGAAATCCTGTCATAAGGGGACAGATACATTAAAACATTCTCGCAGAAACTTCTGTCGGGTGAAATCTCGCCAAATATATATTCCAAATAGTCCATTTTCCCAAATATTCTGCTCTCCCTCACTTCAACGAATTCTAAGAGCTTTAAAGTGGATATTTCCTCATCCAGATCTCTGTTGAGCATAGATTCAAGGATTTCAATTGTAGGATATATATTTACGCTGTTTAAAATGTATATGTACCTTAGGGTTTGTTTCTCCGTACTTTCAAGTTTTGAGAAATCGCTCTGCACCTTGGATGTTAGGAGTCTATCTTCCGATAATCTTATCCTTATGAACTTGGAGAATATGTCCTCTATGGAAAGGTTCATTTCCCTAAGTAAGGAGTAGATCCTTTTGTACTGCAAACCTTCATAAACCATGCAGATTATCCTTATATTCCTCTTCTTCGCTTCCAGAATGGGATGCGCGGAGTTAAGTTTGGAAATATCCTTGATAAAAACCAGAGGAATCCGTCCGAACAACAGAAACGGCCTTTTTATATTGTTTAGATCAACCATATAAACCTTTAAGGAGTATATGCATCTTTCAATTTCGCTAACATCGGCAAAATGAGGTATCAGTATAAATATATCGTTTCCACCTTTAAGGTTTCTCTCAATGTCCTTGCAAACATCCGTCATTCTATCCAAACTTACCCGTTATATAATCCTCCGTCAATTTTTCTTTGGGTTTTACAAAGAGCTCAGGTGTGGGGGCAAACTCTATGAGTTTTCCGCTGTGGAAAAATGCGGTAAAATCGGAAACTCTCGCAGCCTGATGCATACCATGCGTAACCAGAACTATCGTAATGCTCTTTGAGAGCTCTTTCATAAGGCTTTCAATCTTAGCCGTTCCAACCGGATCTATCGCACTCGTAGGCTCATCAAACAGTAATACCTCAGGATTTACCGCCAATGCCCTCGCTATGCATAACCTCTGCTGCTGCCCCCCAGATAAGGAGTAGGCGTTTTCGTTCAACCTATCCTTCACTTCATCCCATAAAGCGGCTTTTATAAGAGCATCCTTCACCTTTTCGTATATTAAATCCTTGTTCCTAATCCCCCTTATCTTCAAACCGAAAGCTACATTTTCGTATATGGACTTCGGGAAGGGATTGGGCTTTTGGAATACCATACCAACCTTGGATCTGAGCTTTATCAAATCGTAATCCTTGTTTAGAATGTTTTCACCATCAAGAATGACCTCCCCTTCCGCTCTGGCTCCCTCAACGGTTTCGTACATCCTATTCAGTACCCTTATGAAAGTTGTTTTTCCACAACCGGAAGGACCTATTATCGCGGTTATCTTATTCTTGTATATGGGCAAGCTTATATTGTAAAGAACCTGCTTTTGACCGTAATAGAAATTCAAACCTTTAACTTCTATTTTAACCTCCATAAAACACATCATTCTACGGATGAAAATCTACTTACTAATCTTCGCCTAACAACCTTTTAAAAGTACCTACGCATCCTAAGTCTTTATCCTGAACCTTCAAGCCAAATTCGTTGAGATTTGCCTTACCGAACCCGTTTCCGTTTATATCATGACATTCCACGCAACCACTTTCCACGAAGATCCTCCTCGCCTCTCCTGAAAGTTTATGCTGCTTGGCCAAGGTTTGTAAGGAAATGCATCCGTATCCCTTGCTTAAAATATCCTTTCCGTAATCTGTGAAATCTGTTGGAGGAAGCTTATGACACCTATTACATTGGAAGTTATTGAAAACTTCAAAGGCGCTCTTCGGAACATCCTTATGAATCTCTTTGCCCCTCTTGCTTTTGAGCGTAGAGCATCCTAACATAAGAATGAGCATAATAAACCACCTCATATTTGTAATTATACACCTGTAAAATATACAACTTATGAAAAGGTTTTTGATACTTTTCTCAGTTGTTCTCCTATCCTGCGCATCTTTGGAAAAGAAATTCAGGGAAATGGCCGTTGATTATACGATCTCCCCTATGATGAAACTTGATACCATAAAAACCATAGCCATATTCACGGAGGATGATGTACTGTACGATGAGGCCGCGATGAATCTTTTAAGGACGGGGAAGTTTGATGTCATAGACAGGCAAAAGATAGATGAGATACTGGAAGAGCAGGAGTTCGGCTATTCCGGGTTGGTTGATGAGAATACGGCCGTTGAAGTTGGAAAACTCTTGGGAGCCTCAATGATAGCGTTCGTTGAACCTGTAAGTCAAACGAGGGATTTTGATTCCTATACCGTAAAGGTTTCCGCCAAGATCGTGGATGTAAAAACCGGGAGGATCCTCTATGTTGCAACCGCTTATGGCCAATCTTATGAAAGCTACGGCGATGCCTTGAAGGATGGCTGTAAGAATGCTTTCTATCCGTTGGTTAAGAAGTTCGGGGGCTTAGAAAGTAGTGGGAGATGAGAAGTTAAAATCTTTTATCCATATATAAGGCACTATAACTCCCGACGGGAAGTGTATGTCGTACCATGAGGTGTTTCCTACAAGCTCCTCCTCCTTTGAAATCTCAACGATGTTTGATAGGGCTTTGAACATACTCTCGTTAAATCGCAGATTCTTCATACTTCCTCTTATCTCACCGTTTTCCACTATAAACACTCCATCACGAGTCATACCCGTGAATGTTAGCGTTTGCAGATCAACGAGATTGACATACCAGAATCTCGTTATTATCAATCCCCTCTCCACCTTGCTTATAATCTCATCGTAGCTGCTTCTACCTCCGAGTATATGTATGTTCATAAACATAGGATGATTGGTAAAGGGCAAGGCGCATGCGTTCGTACTCGTATTCATCTTCTTTGAGGTTATCTTATCATGAGCAAAGTTCTTGAAAACACCTCTTTCTACAACGGGGGTTATTCCCTTTTTTACCCCCTCAAAATCAAAGGGCAAAGGATATCCGCGAGGATTCAGGGGATCATCAATTATGGTAAGATTCTCGGAAAAGACTTTCTGTCCCACCTTATTTATTAAAGGCGATCTCCCTTCAACCGCCGATTTCCCGGAGAATGCCACCCAATTGATGTAATTGATTAACTCCTCAATCGCCAAAGGTTCAAGTATAACATCCCATTTTCCGGGTATCGCATCCTTTGGATTTAAAATCAACTTCAATCTATCCTCCACGCTACTGAGCACATCGGCGATGGAGAGCTCCTTAAATGTCCTCGCGGACCTCTGAACCAAGTAGCTGTGGGTTCCACTTATAGGGTTGTACTTTATATGGGCGTCGGTCAGAGCGTTGTATCCTTCAAATCCCGAGGAGGTTAGATATACATATTCCAAGGATCCTCCAGATACGACACCGTAAGCTTCAAAAGGCTTGGGGGTATTTTTGATCACATTCCACGCTATATTTATTATATCTTCCTCAGGTATGTTTGCCGTGTATTCGTCAAATGTATCAAGTGTCGCCTCTATCTTATCAGCATCTGGAAGTTCAGGAAGTTCTGGGTCCTCGGGTGATAATCTCGCTAATTTCTCAGCTCTTCTAACCAGACTTATGAGATCCTCCTTATCCCCTTTGAAAGATGATGAAACGACCGCACTCCTCTTGCCGAACCTGACTCTCAAAGAGATCCTTATATCTTCAACATCGGTGTTCTGATGTATCCTTGATAATGCGTATCTTACCAACCTGCTCCTCTCACCGTATATTAAAACTTCCGTTCCATCGTTATCCGCGAGTTTAATTATATCTTCACCTATGGAAAGGAGTTTATCTTTAAGCATAGTGGGTATTTTATGGTGGTAATCAGAACGGGGAAAGTAAGAATATCAGAGATACGAGAATCCAGAATCGTCTGGCTGGGAGACTACCGTATCTATGCCTAAGTCTATCCCAGGATATTATAAACACCACGGTTAATAATAAGGTTAAACCGCCCAGGATCAAGCCACCTTCCCAGGATTGATAACCGTAGTAATATCTCAACGGTTTTGTGAATGGACTTCCATATACGATCGTATTGTGAAAAGCATAGGATAAAAGGGAGTTTCTACCGAGAATTGCTATTGGTTTGAATCTAAATCCCACAGCCTCGGCGTACTTTAAAACATAGATGATAATAATAAGGACTCCGATTTTCAGAAGTATGTATGGCAAAAAGGTCTCATCCCGAGAGAAATGACAAAATACATTTAGGAAAACGAAGGAAAGGGGAATCAATGTGGTTAATAGGAAGAGTTTTTTATTCATAAGGTAAGCTGCTGATAAGGCGCTTCCAAAGAACATATATCCCCAATATGGGAATATAGGGAATAGAGAACCCTCAAAGGTAAAATAAGGCTTTATAAACATGGGTAAATTCTTTCCAACATCGTTCATAAGAGGCGTTAAAAACCAAAAGAGAAACGCCAAGAAAAGAAACATTACAAACCTATATTCATTCCTTTTTATAAATCTCAAAACCAAGGTTATGGCAATGGCACCCGAACCTATGCATATTAAAATCTCAACCCTCTGAAATATTCTTAAAGATCTCTCAAAATATTCAGGCGCGTTTCCTATTGCGTAAAGATAAACATGTTCCAGTGTCTTGAAAAGGGACTTGAAAGGCAATTGGGTGGCGTATCCAAATGCCATAAGCTCAATGCCCCTTCTCAATCTCGGGAAAAATTTCGTCTCATTGAATGTGTATAACGCCAAAAATCCCGACGATACTAAGAATGCAGGTGCAACCAAACCGTTGAAAAATGCGATTGAGGAGTACAGTTCTGTGGATTTCAGAACATTTGGAAACAGACCGTCAAAGGCATGGGTGGGAACCATCCATATAACGAACAAACCCTTTAACCAATCAACAAAATAAAGCCTTCTTCTCAAAATTCACTAAAAATTACAACTACAACGCCACCGACCCCCCGATTATGGGTAGGTTATGAGTATGTTTCCACCCTTACTGCTTGACCTACCCAGTATGGCCGGCTTTTCATAAGGCTTCCTTTCCGTTAATCTTGGAACTCTTCTGTCTTCCCTTTTCTCCATGGTTATACCTCCTTTACTGGGTATTATAAGGGTGAAATGTTTTGGTGTTTTAAAAGTATATCAACCTTAAAATATCCGCTTCGCCGGGGTGGCGGAATTGGCAGACGCGCTAGGTTCAGGACCTAGTGGGCTTTGGCCCGTGCGGGTTCAAGTCCCGCCCCCGGCATACCGAGTTCCGTAGGGGTCGCCTTAAAAAGGAGGTAGAGCAATTGAAGGAATTGGTGCATACCACGGTGGGGGAGCATTATATAGTGGAGGCTTCGGGGTGCAACCCCGAGATAATTGGAAACATACAAAAGGTTCAGGATATACTCACCAAGGCCGCCGAGAAGGCGAGGGTAACCATCTGGACGATATCCTTCCATAGGTTTCCTCCTTCGGGTGTCAGTGGAGTTATAGTTATAGCTGAGTCTCACATATCCATACACACCTGGCCTGAGGTTGGGTACGCAGCCATAGATATATACACCTGCGGAGATAATGCTTTGCCGGAGCATGCGGTTGAATATGCGGTCAAGGAGTTTGGGGCGACCCATGTTCATATTACTGAGGTGATACGAGGAGTTCATGATGGGGATAAGGTTTTCTACCATACAATAACCACCTGGGAGGAAATCCAGAAAAAATTCTGATAATAATACCATGTTATAACTGCCTTCCAGAACTTGAAGATGTTTTAAGGGAATGGGGGAAGTTCGGTTTTGATATATTGGTCGTGGATGATGGTTCGGGGTGCGATGTGGGGGAGTTATGTAAGAGGTTCGGTGTCAATTGTATAAGATTACCGACGAATAGGGGGAAGGGTTTCGCTTTAAAGGAGGGTTTTAAGTGGGGAATTAGGAGGGATTACACTATATTCGCTACGGTTGATGCGGATGGGCAGCATAAAGCGGAGCATTTTAAGGATTTTCTGAAAAAGATAAGAAACAATGACATAGTCATAGGATCCCGCAGAAGGAGAATGAAGGATATGGGTTTTATGAGGATACTGTCAAACAGAATAACTACGACCTTCATATCCATAATGACGGGATGCAGGTTGGAGGATAGTCAAAGCGGATACAGAGTAATAAGGAGGAGGGTTTTGGAAGAATTGGAACTGTCAAGGAATAGGTACGATATGGAGTCTGAGCTTTTGGTTAAGGCGTTGTGGAAAGGTTTCAGGGTGGATTTCGTTCCTATAAGTGTTGTACGCTCGGAAAAGTCTTTTATCAACCCCTTAAGGGATATCTTTCTTGCAATAACGCTGGCTATTGAGTTGATTTTGGAAAGGTGTTAGAGTGCGAATCACTGAACCTTAGATTTGGCTCTGGGATGATTTGGATCTATTGAAAGTATCTGTTTCCAAACCCTTTTCGCTCCCTCCGTATCTCCCTGAGCCTCCAAGGACAGCGCCGTTTTCTCAAGTTTTATCATGCGTAAATATTTCTTTGCCACCGCATCGTTGGGATTCTTCTTTAAGGCATTTCTGACCATCCTCTCAGCCTTTGATATGTTCCCCTGCGTGTAATACACCTTCTTAATATCCTCCTCCTTCAATGTTTCTATGCTTAACGATAACCCTCCACTTAGAGAAGGGGTTATATCGGGCATGGTGGGTGTGCTTTTCGTGGGTTTGAGGTTTATATTTCCTGATAGGTTGCTTTCTCCAAGATTTATAGTGGGAGCCTTTATATCGGGTATCGTTGTGGATGTTTTTGGTTGTGTTGGGGTTTTGGTCGTCGGTAAGTTTAAGGATAGGGTTTCCTGCTTGGATTGTGAGGTTTGAGAGCTTTCGGTGCTTATCGGTAAAATCTCCTGAGTATTTTGCGTTGGTGAGGTATCTTTGGCGGCGAATTTCTCCTTACTGACCTTCGGTTTTTGGGATTTAACCTCCTCAACAACCTTGCTCAAAGTGGTATCCACCAAGGATAATGTTGTATCTCTGGTGGTATCAACTTCCACCTGTATATTTTCCAATTGCTTTTTTATTATAAAGTATGCGACACCAACACCGGCGCCACCTCCCGCTATTACGGCCAGTAAGACTATAAGAATGATGAGTGCTATCCTTCTCAACGCTAATATTCTAAGGCTGTTTTCTTAATTCTGCAAGAGGGGTTTTTCATCTTATTATTAAGGTTTTGTATCTCCTTCCATCCGTTATGAAATACACCCCCGGCTTTAAAGATTCGGACGATTTTTCATCGTATCTTCCTATGTATCTTCCATCCACGGAATACAATAGGGCATTTTTGTACTCCAATGTCTTTCGCGATTCTACGATGTCAAGCTCCCTATCCTCTGAAAGTATCCTGCATGGCGATACCGGACCGTCAAGAACATATACGCTATCAAGCGTACTCGTACATTTTATATATACTATCTCTGAGCATCCATCCCCATCAACATCACCGGCGGCGACACTTGGATCTGTATAACACCCATGCTCTCCACTCCATATTATGCTTCCATTTGATGCCCTGAAAATTCTTATCTTTCCCGGCGGAGCCAGATCACCGTCGCAAGTCTTCACTATTTCCCAGTTCCCGTCGTTGTTTATGTCTATAATCACCACACTCGCATCCCAGCAGGAGTTCCCCTCGGGTCCAAAGGCCCATTGAACGAAAGCGGATGAACCATTTTGATTTACACGAAGTACATATTGATCCCTACCGAGAAATATTTCGGGATACCTATTCCCATCAATATCAACGCTTGCGAAGTATTCAAATCCTATACCCGCCATATAACCTCCGAGATCCAGTTGCCACATAAAGGATCCATTGTGATTTACGGCTTTCAGGTACCTATCATGATAGGTGGCGTACAGACCCTCGGAGAATATCACATCCTTTCTTCCATCTCTGTTTAGATCTATAAGCGTTGGAGTTTGGGCGTTTGAAGTTGAACTCAGACTATAAACCCATTTGAGGGAACCGTTCCTCCCATCGTATGCCCTCAAACCGTTGGAACGCGTTTTTATCACTATTTCCAAGTTTCCATCACCATCAAGATCACCGACGGCGGGAGTGGAATACACGGGTTGTCCATCGTATCCTATGAGAGTTTCCGAATTACTAAGTGTCCTTGACCATATTACGCTTCCCGTTCTTGATCTAACATAAAGTACGGGACGATTGAAGGCATTCAGATCCAGATATATCACCTCTGGGCCGGATGATGAAGGCACAACATCTTCAACCACCGGGGAAGAATTCATATTGGCCACGGATACGCTCCACAAAGTATTACCATCGTACCCTCTGAGCGCCACTATTGAATTACTCGTTCTAACCACTATATCATCTAAGCCATCAAGGTTCAGATCTCCACAGGCAGGTGTGGCATACTCCGTACCGCTTCCCAGGTACTTCGTCCATATAACGGTTCCAAACCTCCCATCATACACCTTCACGAGGTTGGAGTAGGAATTATTAACGACACGAACGATAACTTCGCCCCCCGGTGAGGTATTGGTTACATTGCATATCACAGGAGAGCCATGTATTCCGAGAAATGATCTCGTCCATAGATAGCTTTTCCATCTAACATATATACTCGTCATTCCACCTGCGAGACCTTGAACACCCGTATGGCGGGGATTTCCCCCATAATGCGTCCAATACTGCGAAAGTATCATCCAGATCATAGATGCACATTATAAAGCACTTTACTTTGCCAATCATTTTGGCAAAAGGCTTCGGCGGGTATTAAATCAGTACCAGATTATCACGGCTCCATTGGCGCCTTTGATGTGTAAAGGTGCTCCATAAAAACCTCCTCCCCCTGGGAATCTCGCGTAGGAGGAGTCGCTAATAACATAAAGAGAAGGATTGTAATAAAAAGCCCCTGCTCCACCTCTCGGTGCGAATCCGCCTATGGTAGCACCGATATACTTTTGGCTACTACTGTTATAATAAAACACACCTCCAGACATACCCTTTATGCTGAAAGGTGTCGTAGCTCCTCCCCCTTCACCACCATGGCAGGAAGAACTGGTTAAATAAGCTCCCTTACCTCCATAAGCGGTGTATGTTATGGAACCACAAGTTATGGTAGTATTTTCACCGTTCGCTCCTGCGGATGTTCCTCCCCTACCGACCGTTATGGCGCATGGCGTTGAAGGGGTTACATCTATTATCGCCAAACCGTATCCTCCCGCTCCTCCTCCGCAATAAACACTGTAGTACGATGACGAATAATAATTCCCCGCTCCTCCGCCTCCCCAGAGTTCCACCTTTATCTTATAAACACCGTCGGGAACCGTCCAGATGTATGTTCCGGGCGTGTCATACACTATCATGTTCGTGAAGGCGGATGGTATGGGATTTCCTCCCTCTATCCACGCTCCTGAGGCCTCAGTTGCATAAAGAACCAAACCTATGCTTAAAGATGTTAAAATTACCCTTTTCATGGTTCCACCTCCTTTTATTTTCCAAGCCTTACAAACTTTTGTATAACCTTGTCCTTACCCTCTTTAAGCGATATAATATATACTCCCGACGGCAGCTCTACCCTCTCCCGATATATTCCGACATGTCTCGTAGAAACTCTTTGATAGATTTTTCTTCCCGATGGTGTATAAATTGAGAGGACTACCCTCCCATATCTCGGAACGGTGTATTTTATCAGGACACCCCTTCTATCGTTATTTATTGACAGTATTTTAAGTGAATTTATAGGTGTGAAGTCCTCGGAGTAGGACACTATTCCGCATATAGTATCGGCCGATAAAACTGCAAATCCACCCGTATCGCTTTTCGCTGAAAAACCCCTTATATAACAGGGTGAAGCATCAAAACTCTGAACATAGGTTCCTACATACGCTGATTTCAATATATAACCCGTATCGCTATCCGTGAATGCTTTGAGGTATATGTATCCGAGGGTATCGCTTTCGGCTAAGAATCCCCTCAAACAACCCGATGTTGGTGAGAATGATTGAACGAATGTCCCTTTCCATCTCGTTCGGAAAAACGCTTGGGTCTCGCTATTGCTCGCCACACCTATGAGATAAACATATCCCAAGCTGTCAGGCCCAGAGGTCAATATTTGGGTTATACAGGCTGAACCCGTCGGAATGAAACTCTGAACACCCATACCCACCCATTTCGTCTTAAAAATATCAAATGCTATAACTAGGTGCAGCCCAACCATAAGGTGAAAATTATAATGGTGATATTATAGTAAAGATATAACCTTATGAATATATCCTGTTTCCCAAACTCGGACCGCTTCCTCACTGTGCGCTTTTATGAGGTTTATGTTCATCGGTATAATCTCGGGATGAAACGATTGATAAATCCATGTTTAATGATTTTATTCATCTCCCAGTGCAAACAGCCCTCAACATCTTACCAATTTTGGCATGCTATGGGGGGACCATTGGGAGATGCTTTATCCGAGATAGTTTCAAGGAGCGGTTTAAAGGAAGTGAATCTTGGAAGCTATAATACTCTATCACAGAGGTTGATATCTTTCGCCGTATCAAAAAGATTGCCTTTAATAGCCCAAACTTTCCCCTCTTGGACACGACAATTCTTTAAGAAGAATCTCGTAATGCCGGCGTACAAGGTCGTGCCCGAAAGTCTCCTTAGGAAAATTCACCCGAGACTATTACAAGAAGTTAAAATAGATGGGAAGGTTGTATCAATTCCCTTTAACAAAAGCGTTCCCGTGATATTTTACAATGCGGATCTGATGGAAAGATACTCATTGAATGTCCCTAAGACATGGGATGAGTTGGAATATGTATGTAAAAAAGCGAAGGAGAAAGGTATATGGGGATTTGCTTTTACAATTGACCCTTGGATATATTACACCATATTCAAACAGAAGGGGGGGAAGGATTTGAAATTTAACAGTAAGGAAGGATTGGAAACTTTGGAGTTTTTAAGGAGACTGATATTGGAGGATTCTTGCGCGTACCTGGGATCAGGGTACAGCCATCAGGACGATTTTGCCTCCGGAAAGGTCCTAATGATATGGGCCACATCGGTGTCCTATGTATTTATGAAACCGAAAATATCTTTCAAACTCGGCGTCTCTCCCATACCGGTGGATAGATACGATTCCGTAGTTATCTCTGGAACGAATTTAACTATATTTACGGGACATAGCGAGAATGAGTACAGGGAAGTTGTGAGATTCATCGCATTTTTCTTACAGGATAGTATTCAAAAGTTCTGGTCGGAGAGGACAGGATATTCACCCATAACCGATATAAACCTTTCATCGGAGGAATTGAAACCCGTATTTAAACAGATAGATAGGGCCACCTATGAACCCAATACGGAAATTTGGATGAGAGGTAGAAGATATTTTGCCACCGAGGTTATGGAACCCGTATTGAAAGGCATATTAGAACCATCCGAAGCATTAAAAAGATATGAGAAGATTTTAAAAGTGTTGGAATAAAAGGCCCTACATACCCAAAAGCATCTTCATTATGTTTATAAAGTTAGGATTGAACAAAGTTGTGCCGAGGATTGTTAGGATTATCAGGAAGATCAGCAATAAGTTCGTCCTATCTATCTTGTGGTCAAACTTCTCCTCAAGTCTCTGATACCTCTCATTCATCTCGTTCCTTAAAGCATTTATTAATCCCTCAAGATAGGAATACTTAGCATCCATCTTCTCTTCAAGGGCTCTTACCTCTTTCTCAACCGCATTTATCTTTTCTTCAAGCACTGAGTATTTGGCATCCACTTTCTCCTCAAGAGCATTTATCTCCGTTTTCAATGCTTTAAACATCTGGATATACTCTCTCCTATTAGCCCTGATCTCTGCCTTCAAGGTCTCAAACAGCTGTATAGCCTCATCCTTCGTTAGAAACTTACTCGTTAGATCCTCCTTAACATCTTCAAGGTAATCGGTTAGAACCTTCGCAGTGTCTTCTCCAAGCTTTTCCCTTAGCTTCAAGAAAAGTTCAGCTGTGCTTTGTCTCATATCCGTATTCTAAGGCTGAAAGGGTTCTATCGTCCCAAAAGCATCTTCATTATGTTTATAAAGTTAGGGTTGAACAGAGTTGTGCCGAGGATTGTTAGGATTATTAAGAAGATCAACAACAGGTTCGTCCTGTCTATCTTGTGGTCAAACTTCTCCTCAAGCCTTTGATACCTCTCGTTCATCTTCTCGTCAAGTGCCTTAATTTCCGTCTCGACAGATTTTATCCTATCTTCAAGTGCTGAGTATTTAGCGTCCATCTTTTCCTCCAAGGAGTGTATCAAGCCTTCAAGATAGGAATACTTGGCGTCCATCTTCTCTTCAAGGGCTTTTACCTCCTTCTCAACCGCATTTATCTTTTCTTCAAGCGCCGAGTATTTTGCATCCATCTTCTCGTCAAGCGCTTTTATCTCCGCTTTCAATGCTTTAAACATCTGGATATACTCTCTCCTATTAGCTCTTATTTCGGCCTTTAAAGTCTCAAACAACTGTATGGCCTCATCCTTGGTTAGAAACTTACTCGTTAAATCCTCCTTAACATCTTCAAGGTAGTCAGTCAAGACCTTCGCAGTGTCCTCTCCAAGCTTTTCCCTTAGCTTTAAGAACAATTCAGCTGTGCTTTGCCTCATATCCGTATTCTAAGGCCGAAAGGGTTCTTAATTACCTTATCCACGACCTTTCTATACCGAACATTATCCTTAAAGCGAACGCCACCTGACCAAAGCTCAAACCAAGAATCATCCCCCTCTTAGCAGCATTCTGAGGTATGCTTAATATCCAATCTGTTAGAAAAGACGCTTTACTGCCTATAAAACTAAATATTGAAGGTACCAAAACGACAAGCGCCCCAGCCATAAGGAATGCACCCAGAAATCTTCTGAAAATCAACTCCGCACCGTAAAGCCTACCCACATTTTTGAATATCCAAAAACCTGAAATGAATAAAAATATACTTAATCCTAAGGGGAATACGATGTTTGAGTACAATACCCTTCCTATCATAATTATTGAGGCGGTCAATAAAAGAACCAGTGCATTCGTATTTCTCGCTCGGAAGGCTCTATATGCGGCCGAAGCTATGTAGAAGGCGAGAATTGAAAACATGGTGGCGTCAAGAGGAAGATAGACATTTATGAATAACCACATGAAGGATGAGTTCTGAGCGAACGGAGAACCGTATCTATACCAGGCGAATATACCCCATATAACGGTTGTCCAGAAGCTTATAAGAAGAATCCCGCTGAAAAGAGAATTTTTACCTCTTTGAATGTTTCTCGTGTGATAAAGGATCAAACTATCAACACCCAGAATCAAAGCGAATCCCGAGATCACTATCGCTATGAGTATCCCGTATGTCTGTATCTCATCGGCACCTTTTAAAAAGAAAGTAACGGTTGAAAATAAAGCGGAAAGAACGACAACGGCTATGGGACCCTGCCTTTGCATTTTTATCCTCCTGTTTTAAACATAACCATCAAACTATCAAGTAGGAACTTCAAATTCTCGTTGAATAGTATCATCGTAGCCAGTAATGAGCCTATGAGAATAAAGGCCACACTTAAAGCCTTAAACCAATCCCCCGTTTTTATGCTGGCGACTTCAAGCGGATTACGAGATATATAAGCAGAAGCGGCGTAAAGCTCATCTCCTATTATGGTATAATCACAAGCTGCGACGAAAAAAGGAAGCTGATCAATGGCCGTGGTACCAGCGGTTGAAATGGCTCCACTTACATTAGCATTCTCCGCCAATATCAAGGATTCAGCGTAGAAGTATCCCATCATAAATACCGCTCCCGGTTTCATCCTCTGCATCATACCGCTTATACCAGAAGCGAATCCGAACTGCTCCGTGGTTAAGAAAAATATATCATTCTCATTGTACAGATCCGGCCTTCCACTTTCAATATATGCTTCCCTTACAACTTCACGAGCGGCGGCAAGAACCAAGGGATCGTTATTGGGCATAACAACGGGAACTTCGTAAAGTGCGGATTTCTTAGTTACATGCTTTAAAACCGTAAGTCCAGCGAGTATAGGAAGGGAATCTATACTCCCTATCCCCGTGGTGTATATTATAGGTTTTCCAAGTTCGGCCGTTCTACCTACGGCATCATCAATAGCATCAAGCCCACCTATCCTTCTTATATAAATGTTGGGATTAACCCTCGCTATAAAGAGAAGGGCCGAGAATAACGATGCAAACAAAATAATGGCGATGAGTATATTAAGTTTGCCACTATCAAACTTTATAATTCCCTTCTTTTTCTCATCCTCCGTTTGCTCCTTTTTTGGATCAGGAGATGATAAAGTTAGCCAACCCGTATCAAACTTATCCTCTCCGTAGAATATTCTAAGCAGATATTCTCCTTGAACTCGTGATGTATCCACGAAAAGGGTCTCAGGATAGGAAACCCTGCCTATGATCATCGGAGTCTCAGGCGGATGTTCTTTCGTTGATTTGAAAATATATATAGAATCCGGCTTTATCTCACCACTGTATATCCATCTTATTACGACATTATTATCGGCTTTATCAAGGAGCACGGTATCAATGCCTATGAAAGATATGGGCAACATAGGAGTAGGGTATTATAAGGTTGAGAATCACTTTCTTTTCCTTTGTAGAAATTCCTCTATACCATCTAAGGCTTCCTTGCTCATCCGTGTGGTTGCCAAAATATGCGAGGTTATATCTTTATAAACGCTTCCCTGAAAACCCCTATATATCTTCATAAGATTTTTTGTTTTCCTCACAGCCTCGGGTTTGTTGGAGAGTATAATCTCAACGAACTCTTGAACTTTTTTATCCAGATCCCCCTCATCAACGACTTCATCCACAAAGTTTATGCTCCTCGCGAACTCCGCGTCAAACACCTCACCGGTTAGGAATAACCTCTTGGCCATGGAATAGGATAGCCTAAGTAATGCAAACGATGAGACTATTGAAGGAACAAGTCCCAGTTTTACCTCTGAGAACGAAAAGGTGGCTTTATTTGAAGATATGACTATGTCGCTTACGCTAACTATACCCATACCACCTCCTCTAACCGCACCTTTCACCTTGGATATCAAAGGGACAGGGAGATTTTCAAGGGATAGGTATGTATCGTATAGAAGCTGCGCATCATCATAGTTTATAGAATATTCGGATTTCCCCATATCTCTCATCCAGTTGAGATCCCCACCGGCGCAAAAATGTTTTCCCTCCCCTGAAATTATAACAACCCTGAGATTCTCAGATTTGGAAATGTCTTCACATATATCTTTCAATTCCATAAGCATATCCCTATTGAAAGCATTACCAACCTCAGGACGATTCAGTATTATATTGGCGACTTCACCTTTTATATCCAATTTAACGGTTCCCATAGTAGGTATTATACACTTGAAAAATCTTATTTCATATGCAGGCTATAAACTTTCCTGAACTGTTTTAAAATTTATATGCAAATTTATCGTTTCAATCTCTTATAGGTATTCTGAGAAGCTGTGAAAATTGCTAATCAATGGTGGGTATTGCGTGAATGAGGTATCATACGGGATAAGTGAAAAAAGGTTATTATCCTGTCAATGTAATACCGATAATAGGGTATTCCATGAATGGGATGAGAAGAAGAATATCATACGTATGGGTGGGTATAAAGAACTATGTGAGTTCATATAAATAGTGGCAGGAGGTAAAAAATCTTAGGTATAACGGTGGGCGGGTATGCGAAACTTCACCGAAGATGCCTGCTATCTGTCGTTGCAGCGGGATCAAATAGCAAAAAATATCCACCTATTAAGCTCCCAAAAGCCGAAATCGTTGGGTTAAAAAATGACAAAGTAGCAGGTCCTCCTACCGCAATCCATTTCCCAAAAGCTCTTAGCTTATCCACATTAGTAATCAACTCGTCATCTCTTTTTTTAATGTTTTTCTTACCAATATTTCAAAAGTCTTCCTACCAAATTGAAGACAAACTGCCCCGGCATCTATAAATTTATTAAATGTTCTGATCCGAGATACTATCATAGAATGTTCTTGTAAAAATACCCATTCCTCAAAGAGAATATTCAAAGTACGTTCATCCAAATATTCTCTCCAAAAACGGGATTCTTCCAAAAGCGATTCAAAAAATTCCCCATATTTCTCTTTATGTATTAGAATATGTTTAGAAGTAAATTTAAAAGTTGCAATTATATCAGATCAGATATTAGTGTCTTTACAATTGTAATCTCTGTGGGATATGCGCTTTGCTGAAAAAATTTGAAAGTCAAACTTTCCTGATGCAACTTATCTTCAACAGCGAGTGATTGAAAAGTTTTAGGAAGATAAAATTTGAAATTTTGAGTTTTATGATATTCTTTTATCAGATCAAAAGTTTTATCCATTGTGCTTTCCACCACAACTAGCGATGGATCTATCATTACATTAATTAAGGTGCTTTCTTCCATTTAAATTAACCTCCATATCCTGCAATAGCAGACAACGACTTGCGGGTATTTGAAATTTGCGGAGCGGAGCAAATTTGGGCGAAGGGTCTACAAAACCCGAAGCCAGATACCCGCTTGTTATACGCCGTTTTGCAAATCATTTACTTTCTCCCGTAAATTCAAACAATTTGGGTGATTTATATTCTATCAAAAATGCTTTTATCCTTCTTTCCGCCAATTTAACATATTCCTCCTCTATATCATACCCAACATAAAATCTTCGGGTTTTTATTGCGGCGATGGCGGTTTGCCCACTCCCCATAAAAGGATCCAAAACGACTTCGCCTTCATAGGTATAAAGTTGAATGCATCTATAAGGAAGTTCAAGGGGGAATGGGGCAGGATGTCCCACCTCCTTTGCGGAAACGGCTGGAAATGTCCAGACGCTTTTCGTGAATTCCAGAAACTCCTCCTTTGAAATGGTGCTTCTCCTCCCAATGTTTTCCCTTTTGAATGTCCCTTTTGAAAATACCAGAATATACTCATGAATGTCCCTTAATGTCGGATTTGATGCTGAGCACCAGCTACCCCACGCCGTTGATGAACCTGCGGAGGATGATTTATTCCAGATAATCTCCCCTCTCATAAGAAATCCTATGTCAAGCATATCCTTTATGATAAAAGCATGAAGAGGAATGTACGGCCTTCTTCCAAGATTGGCTATGTTGATACATACCCTACCACCCGGAACCAGAACCCTATAAACCTCCCTCCAAACCCTCTTTAAAAATTCAAGATACTCTTGAAGGGTAAGATCCTTATCGTACTCTTTCCCTACATTATAAGGTGGAGAGGTTACCACCAAATGAACGCTGCTATCGGGTAATTCTTCCATATTTTCCGAGGATTTACAGAAAATTTTGTTTAAAAATCCCTTAGGTATCGGATTTTCCACATAGTTCATCTCTTGTTCCTTTGGCAAGCCCTCATATAACTTACTCGTATAAAACGGAGTAGAGTCGTGATTTATTCTACCCGGTGCCCCAAACGAACTCGTTCTAGTCCCTTTCCTTCTCCTTCTTCTTTTCATTCTCAATTCTCCCTCCAGTAATCTACCCATCTTTTGTAAGGATTAAACTCAATTTTTCTTTTCTGCCATTTTATCTCAATTTTTCTCGTTAAATTGTCGTTAACCAAACTCTTTAATGCTTCCTTAGTTATTTCCACACCTCTTGGATTTGTGCCTGGCTTTGGCAGTTTAATATATCCACTTCTACCTATCTTATCAAAGAGTTTCTGTTGCGCTTCTACTGGAATATAATAAAACCCTCCAATATCTCCCCAATTAATTTGGACAAGTAAAATATCACAATGTGGATAGTAGTGCTCCCTGAATTCTCTTGCTTTCTGAGCATCAACAGTCCATATGAGTTTAACTCCGCTAAAACTTTTACCAGTTATTGTTTTAATGGATATTGGTTTACCGAATAATTTTACATCAATCTCTGGTTCTGTGATTGGAATTTCCGTCTCCACATTCTCTTCTCCGAATTTGTAAATAAGTAAGGCAATGACTATTTTTTCACGAAGAGAACCAACTTTCATTCCAATTTTGCCTGCTCTTGAACTTTCCAATTCTGCAAGTTGAAACAAATAAGGTAGTTTATCTTTGATTTTCTCTACGAGTTTTTCATCCTCAAATATTTCTACCAATCTACTTGACATATTCGCTCCTCCTCAAGCCCAATCTCACCTAACCCCTTCATATCCGAAATATTCGGATATACCACCGAATTTGGAAAATATAGGAACTGTTCGCACATACCTTTTATAAACCGCAACCGAATATTATAAAGAGGAAAACTTCCAAGATTTTCTCCAATATAATTCCCGCTATGAAAGTTGCACTCCTGGGTTATGGTAGGATGGGTAGGGAGGTAAATTCGGTTCTGTCGGAGATGGGCGTTGAGATCGTGGGTAAAATCAGAAAGGGCGACAGCTTTGAACCGATCAAACTCTGCGATGTTGTAATAGAGTTTGCATTACCCGAGGCAACGATACCCGCGCTTGAATATGCTAAAAAGTATGGAAAGAAATACATCTTGGGTACCACGGGTCATAATGAAGAGCAAATGAGAATTATAAAAAGTTTCGGTGATCATATACCGATAGTTCATTCTGCAAATTTCTCCGTAGGGATAGCGCTCTTAAAGAAGGCCATAAAGTCTATACTCTCTTATATAACGGATTGGGATGTTGAGATATGTGAAATACACCACAGATGGAAAAAGGATTCACCGAGTGGCACGGCTTTAAGTATAGCATCGTTGTTTGACGGAAGTATAATAACTAACAGAACTGGAATGAGGAAAGAAAAGGATATAGGGGTATTTGGCCTTAGGGGGGGTGATGTTTTTGGAGAGCATACGGTTTTTATATTTTCTGATGGGGAAAGGCTTGAACTCACCCATAGGTTATCATCAAGAAAAGCGTTGGCAAAGGGGGTAGCTATGGCATTAGAGTTCATAAAAGATAAAGAGAAGGGATACTACACCTTTGATGATGTATTTCAACTTTGAGGTATGGCGCTTAGGGCCCTTTTACATTTATCGCAGACTTCCCCCTCAAATGTTTCAAACCAAATCCAGCATCTCGGACACTTCTTTCCTTTCGCGTGAGAAACGGCCCAGACGCCGAATTCCCCTGAAAACTTCTCATCCCCCTCAGGAGACGATGTTATAACAAACTGGGATACCCCAAAAATTTCTGTGAGATAGTTCTCGTATCTCCTCAGAATATCCACATATTCATCCTTAGGTTTGAACTCTATACGGGCATCAAGATTCTGACCTATTACCTTCTTCTCCCTTCGCAGGACTTCCAATGAAGGATAAACCTCATCCCGCATGGATCTCAACAAGGAAAAATCCCCTCTTATTTCCTCATTCCTAAACCTATCCGGTACATCCTCCCAAACTTCAAGGAATATGCTCTCGCTTTTATCCTTGAAAGGCGAATGTTCCCAAACTTCCTCAGCGGTATGAGGTATTATGGGTGCGAATATCATGCTTAGATGATAAAGTATATGATAAAGAACCGTTTGTGCCGATCTCCTTTCAAGACTGTCCGCTGAATATGTGTATAACCTGTCCTTTAAGGATTCAAAGTAAAAAGATGACATATCCACCACAAAATCATAGGACTTACGAAACACCTTATCAAACTCGTAGTTATCGTAAAATCTCTGACACTCCTTAACCAAGTCATAAAGCCTATCCAAGGCCCACTTATCCATAGGCAATAGGGATTCATATTCAAGGGGTTTGTCAAAATCGTAAAGGTTTGAAAGCAGATACCTGTAAGTGTTCCTTATCTTCCGATATGCATCCACAACTCTTGCCATTATCTCATCACCTATACGAAGATCCTGAGTGTAATCGGAGGACACCGCCCAGAGTCTCAAAACATCCGCCCCATACTTGTTTATTATCTCCTGAGGTGATACCACATTTCCCAAGGATTTGTGCATGGCCCTTCCGAGATGATCCAGAACGAAGCCATGGGTTATCACGACCTTATACGGAGGTTTCCCCTTATGCGCCATCCCTATCATCAAAGAAGCGTTAAACCACCCCCTATGTTGATCCCATCCTTCAAGATAAACATCGGCAGGCCAACCGATGCTCCTTTTCTCCAAAACGGTTATGTTCGTTGATCCAGAATCAAACCAAACATCAAGTATATCATAGGATTTCTCAAACTCCACTCCTCCACATTTCCTGCATTTATAATCCTCAGGAAGGAATTTCCTTATATCCAATCTTATCCATGCATCCACATCACCGTCTTTTATGTATCTCGCCAAAGTTTTCATAACCGATGGTTCAAGGTACTCGTTATTACACGATACGCATTTTATGGCCGGTATGAACACTCCCCACGCCCTTTGTCTTGATATGACCCAATCCGGTCTCTCTTTCACGGAGGCGTAAATCCTGTTTATGCTTTCCGGAGGATGCCATTTGACATCCTCTTTGATGGATTTTAAAGCCCTTTCCCTTAAAGAGTCGTGATCAACCGATAAGAACCACTGTCCAGTCGCTCTAAAAATCAGAGGCTTCTTGTATCTCCAATCGTGCGGATAGCTGTGGGTATATTCTCCCAGTTTGACGAAAAACCCCTGCTCCTTCAATCTCTCTATTGCCCTTTCTCCTCCTTCCTCTATGCTTTTACCCGCAACATTCAACGGATAAGAAGTTTGTCTATCAGCCTCCTCTGTGAAGTTTCCCAACTCATCAACGGGCGAAAAAACTTCAAGAGAATAAACCTTTCCTATCTCATAATCCTCCTTACCATGACCGGGGGCGATATGCACTATGCCTGAACCTTCCTCGGAGGACACGAAAGGCGCAAGGATACCCGGAGAAATCAAGTCCTTGAACAGAGGGTGTTGAAACCTTTTTCCCTCAAAGTATCTTCCATTTTCAACCCGTATCATTTCGCCGTTTATACTCGTTTCCTCCTTGACCCTATTAAAGTTCTCCTTACCGAAAACTATAACTTTATCCTCAACCTTCAAGAATACATAATCCATATCCGGTGAAAAGGCGAACGCCCTGTTTCCAAAAAGCGTCCAAGGTGTAGTAGTCCATACCAATATATAAAAATTCTCATCCAAACATCTGGTTAAAAACCACAAAGATGGGGAGACTTTATCGTAATACTCTATTTCTGCCATAGCCAACGCGCTCTGGCTTTCCCTTGACCAGGGAAGAGGCATATAATCCCTATAAATGTATCCCCTTTCAACCAATTCCGCCAAGAGTTCGGTCTCATACGCCTCTATTTCGGGATCCATCGTAAGGTATATATCGTTCCAATCGGTAAGAACACCGAGCCTTTTAAACTCCTCCTTTTGCACATCAACCCACCTTTTAGCAAACTCCCTACACTTCTCCCGAATCTTCAACTTCACCTCTGGATCCTTTATACTTTTCGTTTTCAGTAGTGATTTGATTTCTTCGTCCTTCTCAACGACTTCCTTTTCTATGGGCATGCCATGATTATCCCAACCCAAAACGAAACTGATCCTATAACCTCTAAGAGCCTTATATCTTACAACTATATCTTTCAGGGTTTTGTTAAGGGCGTGTCCTATGTGTATATGTCCGTTTGAGTAGGGGGGTCCATCGTGAAGAATGAAAAGATCTCCTTCCCTGGTCTTTAACCTATCAAATATCCTCTTATCTTCCCATTTTTTTTGAAATATAGGCTCCCTTTTGGGCAGGTTCCCTCTCATGGGAAAGTCCGTTTTGGGCATATTCAAAGTTTCCTTATAGGATTTTCCCATAGTTGGGAATTCTAAGGCGGTTTATCTTTCCTTCCCGCACCACTCCAAATATAATTATCATATTTTGCTTCTTTTTTTATCTTTTTCCGTAGTATAATACCCAGTCTTATGACCGATAAGGAGATCAAGAGCAAGCGTAGGGAATTTTTGAAGAATATAGGTAGGCTTGTGGGGTATGGAACCTTAGGAGGTGTATTCGCGGGTTTCGCCAGATCCCTATGGCCGAACATACTTTACGAGCCTCCAAAGAGGGTTAGACTCATAGATCCTAAGAATCTGGCAGAGGGTATGAACTACTTTCCGGAGCATAGGCTGTTTGTATTCAAAAAGGGAAACGAGGTTTGGGCGATATCCGCGATATGCCAGCATCTCGGATGTACGGTGAATTTCGTTCCTTTCGGTCAGAAGGTTAAAAAGAAGATACTCGGTAAGATAATAGAGGAAGAATGGGAATTCCACTGCCCCTGTCATGGGTCAAAATATACGCAGGATGGAGATATATACGCCGGTCCGGCCCCAAGAGGTCTTCCTCATTATCCCTTAGAGATAGACCCAGCTACGGGTTTTTTGGTGGTTGATATGTCAAGGGAAGTTAAGAAGGACTGGAGGTTAAAGGTATGAAGGAGAAACTCTATCAGGTTTGGAGGGCTTTGATATGGACTTTTGATCCTGCTGATAGAGGTGAGGCGGGTAAGGCTATAACCAGAAACTTCTGGTTGCACTGGTTCCCACCCAGAATGACCAAGCGCAGTCTATCCTGGGGTTACAGCCTCTGGTTGGGTACCATCTCCGCTGTACTATTTTTTATACTAACCATAACGGGTATAATCCTTATGTTCCTTTACGTTCCCTCGGTCGAAAGGGCTTATCAATCCATAAAGGATTTGGAATATGCCGTATCCTTCGGTTGGTTTCTGAGAAATATGCACAGATGGGCTGCTCACATGATGGTGGCATCCGTGTTCCTGCACATGGTAAGGGTATTCTATACCGGGGCGTATAAGAACGGTATCAGTCATATGGCGAAAAGGCAGATCAACTGGGTCGTTGGGATGATACTCTTAGGGGTCACACTTCTCCTCTCTTTCAGCGGGTATCTCCTACCCTGGGATCAGCTAGCTATATGGGCAGTTACGGTTGGAACCCAGATAGCCAGATCCGTTCCGATACTCGGCGATGATATTTATTATGTCCTAGCTGGTGGAACCAGATTGGATCAGAACGCTCTTATAAGATTTTACACCTTACATGTTATATTCCTACCCGCGCTTCTCCTCGTTCTGTTTTCTTATCACATGTGGAGGATCAGGAAGGATGAAGGTTTGGCTTCGGTTGAGCAGGAAAAGATAGCGAGGAAGAGCGGGAAACCTGTGCAGCCTGAGATGGTATTCTCAACACCTTGGGCCGTAAGGAGAATAATCTTGGTGTCTTTGGGAACATTCGTTTGGGTGTTGTTTTTAACCGTTTTTCTCGAATCTCCACTTGAAGAGCCCGCGAGTTTAGAATGGACGCCCAACCCCGCCAAGGCACCCTGGTATTTCCTATGGCTTCAGGAACTCGTCGCCATAACCACCATAAGGATAGGTGGTTTCACCCTTAACGGTGGATTCATAGGTGGTGTCCTTATACCCGCTATACTGGGAGGTGCCGCAACCATATGGGCGTTCATTGATAAGAGTCCTCCCGAGGCAACAGGCGTATGGTTCCATAGAAGTAGGCTTGTACAGAACTTAGTTTTCACCTTCTTCGCTTTGTTGATAGTGGGTATGATTATCTTCGCGATGTATTTCCGTGGTCCTTATTGGGGAGTTTATTGGCCTTGGGCGTGGCCTGAACTTCCGGAGATAATTTAAAAGGAGGTATAAGATGGCAACACCCAAGAAGCAACCTTTACCCGATGTTAAGGATGACCCGTTTCCTTATGATTCTTGGATAATATACGGTTTGGCTATAATAGGCGCGTTTTTACTCGGTATAGCGATATACAAGGAGTTGAATCCGGAGTATATAAAATACCAGCGAGAGTTCAAATCGTTGATTGAAAAGAAGTTCGGCAAGGAGGTGGCGAGCAAGATCACCTTCGGTGTTAAGCAGATCTGGATACCCGAACTTGGAAAGGTTGAGAGGTGTATAACATGTCATATGGGATACGAATGGAAGGGTTTGGATGGTGAAGATGTGCCTAAGGTTTTCAGAACGCATCCTGATCTGAAAGGTTTGATAGCCAAACATCCCTTTAAAAAGTTCGGTTGCACGACATGTCATGGTGGGCAAGGGTACGCAACGAATTTAAGGGAAGCACACGTAATACATGAGGGTAAGAAAAAGGTAAGATGGCTTGAGCCTCTGTTGTCGGCTGAGAAGGCCAAGGAGTACGGTTTTAAGGATTGGCAAAAGCTTCCTCTTATGGAGATAAACTGCAATATATGTCATAGGTACGAGGATAGCGTTCCCGGCATGCCTTACATAAATTTAGCTAAGAAGTTGGTTGAAGAAAAGGCATGTAAGACCTGTCATATAATAAACGGTGAAGGAGGAAAGATCGGTCCCGATCTAACCTATGAGGGTTCAAAGATGCCCGAAATGTTTGACATGAGAGGCCCATACTATGAGATCAAGGATGGAAAACCTGTCAAAAGCGGAAGGAGTATAAAGGAGGAAATAGAAAGGAGAGGTCTGCCTCTCACGATCTTCTCATGGCATCTCTTACATTTTGAGGAGCCGAGATCCATAACACCAACATCCACGATGCCCAACTTTGGATTTACGGACGATGAAAATAGAGCTCTAACCATGCTCGTTATGTCTTGGAAAAAAGTTAAACTACCAGCGGAGTATATTCCGAGGATCAAAAGGGTAAAAAAGGTTGAAGCCGAAAAAGGAGCGCAGGATACGATTGAGGTTAAAGAATCAAAACCTTCGGATACCACCCAAATGGAAGGCGCTCAGGAGGAAAAAGGCACCCCGGAGGTCTCCGAGGAGCTCGTTAAGAGGGGAGAGAGTATATTCAATCAAAAATGTAAGGCTTGTCATTTGATAGATAAAAAGCTTGTGGGTCCCGCTTTAAAAGGATTATTCAGCCGAAGGACTGAAAAGTGGGTGTTCCTGATGATCACCAAACCTGATTCAATGATAAAGAACGATCCCGAGGCTAAAAAGCTGTTTGAAGAATATAAAGTTCCGATGATCATTCCGGGTGGTATAACTGATGAGGAAACCAAGGCGGTTATAGAATACCTGAAACGAGCTACGAAGTAATGCCAGTAGGCTTTATAACCGGTGGAACATCGGGTATAGGATTGGCGATAGCGAGAAAGCTCAGGGATGAGGGTTACAGTGTTTATATAACCGGCCGAAGGGAAGATTTTCCGGAGTTCAATTACATAAAAGCGGATGTCAGAAAGTTTGAAGAGATTAAATCAGCAGTAGAAAAGGTCGTAGATGAGAGTGGGGATATTGATGTTCTCGTTGTAAATGCTGGTATAGCCCGCGTTGGATATGTTGAAAATATGGATATAGGCGATTGGGAGGATGTTATACGCACCAACCTCAACGGAGCGTTCTATACCGTAAAGGCCGCATTAAGCCATATTAAGAAGGGGGGGAACATCGTATTCATAGGTTCCGTCGCCTCAAAGGAAGCCTTTCCCGGATGGTCCGCTTACTGTGCTTCAAAATTCGGTCTCTTGGGTTTCGCGTTATCGCTCGCGGAGGAGTTGAAAGGCAGAATAAAGGTTAGCGTAATACTTCCTGGGGCCGTTGATACCAACATTTGGAGTGATGTGGGTTATACATATTCACGGGATAGTATGCTTAAACCTGAGGATGTGGCGGATGTCGTTATCGGGATACTTAGAAATAAGGGTTGGATGAAGGAAGTGGTTATATTACCCACGGGTGGAATACTTTGAGAATAGTAGGGATACCGGCGAGGTACGGTTCAAGAAGATTTCCGGGGAAGCTGTTGGCGAATCTCGGAGGAAAGCCCGTCATACGGTGGGTTGTTGAAAGTGCATTGAAGGTTAAAGATGCAAAGGTCATTGTGGCAACGGATGATGAGAGAATAAAGGATGCTGTACGCGATCTCTGTGAGGTAATTTTAACGCCTTCCGATCTCCCATCGGGAACCGACAGGTTGGCCTACGCTTTGAGGGATTTTGATAGGGAGGTTAAAGTGGTGAATTTACAGGGTGATGAGCCGTTTATAAAATCGTTCCTCGTGGAAAAAATATTTGAAATGATGAAGAAAGATGATGCTGATATTTATACGCTCGCTAAGGTTTCCAAAAAGGATAACGATCCTAATAGGGTTAAGGTGGTTTTAAACAAAAACGGCTATTCCCTTTACTTCTCACGATATTCAATCCCTTATGGATCCCATCATGTTCTTATTCATATAGGCATATACGGATATACGGTGGAGAAACTTTTGGAATTTACGAAGTTGCAGCGCCCGGAGTTGGAGATCAAGGAGGAACTCGAACAGTTAAGAGCATTGTACCATGGATGGAAGATAAAGGTTGGCATCGTAGATTACGATGGTATAAGCATAGATACGCCGGAGGATTTGAGATATGCGGAGAGAGTTCTGAAATATGACACTTAGGGAGTTCATAATTGAAGCCATAAACGAGGATGCTCCTTTCGGAGATATAACATCGCTATGTATAGCCAAAGATAGGTACGTTGAAGGGGTGATCGTCGCGAAGGAATCGGGAATATTCGCTGGAAGGTTGATTCTTGATGAATTCTCGGAGTTGTTCAATTTCAAGATAGAATCATTGGGCGACGGTGAGGAGTTCAAGGAGGGTGATACTATAGCTAATGTGAAAGGTGCAGGATACGATGTACTTATGTGTGAGAGAACGCTGTTAAATATACTTTCAAGACTGTGTGGAATAGCAACCATAACCCGCGAATTCGTGAAGAATTCCAGTGGAGTTCCCATATATGATACTCGTAAGACGACCCCTTTGATGAGATTCTTAGAAAAGTACGCCGTAAGGGTGGGTGGTGGATACAATCATAGGATGTCTTTATCGGAGATCGTTATGATAAAGGATAATCATAAGAGATTGGCTGGGAGCGTATCCGATGCGGTGAATATGGTCAGGAAAACCTTGGGAGAGCATGCGATCATAGAGGTTGAAGTTGAGAATCTGGAAGAGTTGGAGGAGGCCTTGACCCTCAATGTTGATTGGGTATTACTTGATAATATGGATGTAGAGACCTTGCGAAAGGCCATGAGTATCGCTAAGGGTAAGGTTAAGGTGGAAATATCGGGGGGTGTGAATTTGGACAATCTAAGCGAGATAGTGAAATTAAAGCCCGATAGGGTTTCCGTCGGGTTTATAACTAAGGGCGCCAAGCCCATTGACATGAGCCTGGAAATAGTGAAATGGTGGTAGTATGCGGTGCAGGTATAGTAGGGTTGAGTATAGCGAGGGAATTGGTGAGAAGGGGATTCAAGGTTCTGGTTCTTGAAAAGGAGAACAGGTTGGGGGTGCATGCCTCCGGAAACAACAGCGGAGTCATACATTCGGGTATATATTATCGTTCCAAGAGTTTGAAAGCCGAGCTGTGTGTCAAAGGAAATAAATATATGAAGAACTACATAAAAGAAAAGGGACTACCCTTAATTGAGAATGGGAAGGTGATAGTTGCGAGGGATGAAAGGGATTTGAAAACGCTTGAAATACTAAAAGAAAGAGCTAGATTGAATGGTGTAAAGGTGGAAATGGTGGATGAGAGAGAGCTGAAAAGAATAGAACCCCTAGCTAAGACTTTTGGATACGCTTTATATGTTGAATCCACTGCGAATACGGATCCTATTAAAGTGCTTGAAAGTTTAAAGGAAGATATTGAAATTGAGGGTAAAGGTAAGGTTCTTTTGGGAGTTAAATTTATAAAGCCCTTGAGCAAAAATGAGATTTTAACATCCGAAGGTAAAATCGGATTTGATATGTTTATAAATTGTGCTGGAATATTTGCGGATAAGGTCGCACATAAATTTGGGGATGCCGAAGAATACCATATATTGCCCTTTAAAGGTTCATATTGGGAACTCGTGGGGGATAAAATCGCTTATATAAAAGGGAACATATATCCTGCACCGAATCTCAACCTACCTTTCTTAGGGGTACATGCGAGTAGAAGTCCAGCTGGTAAGATTTTCGTAGGACCGAACGCGACGCTGTCCTTGGGAAGATACGGAAACTTATCTTCCGAGATTCTGGAAATCCTCCCTTCATTCTTACATCTAGCTCTCAAAAATCCGGAAATCATAAGGTACGCTTATCGGGAAACTATAACCAAGTTTTTAGGTATATTCAGAGAATTGGAAAGGATAATGGATATTAAGGGTTTAAAGATTATACCTTCAAAGAAGTTCGGAGTCAGATCACAAGTGATAAACTTTTATGAAGGTAGGATGGAAAACGATTTTATACTGATCAAAAGGGGTAACATCATTCATATTCTGAATGCCGTTTCTCCTGCCTTTACATCCTCCTTGGCCTTTGCGGAGTATGTTATTGACCGATATTTCCTACGATAAAGTTTTTCCCCTTTATACTAACTGCTTATGCGTCGTATTCTCAGTGTGTTATTCATCGTTGGTGTTTTTGTAGGATATATATTTTTATTCGCTCAAACCCCTGAACCCCAATCACAAGCTGAGCAGATGGAAGAGCAGATGGGGGAACCTTCGCCGCAAACCGAACAACCCACCCAAGAGCAACCATCACAGGAAACTGTTGAACAACCCGAGAAGCAACATAAAAAGAAAGAAACCGTTATGCAACTGGAAAGTGGTAAATATGTTTTTGAAATGCCACCTAAGAGTCTTGATAACTATTATCCTCCTGTCGCTCGCAGAGCTAAGAATTACAAGGCTTATATGGATACACTTGGAAGGAGGTTTTATGATCTCGTAGCGGATATAAATGCCGTTGATCTGGAAGTGATAGAGGTATCTTACACGAGATTCAAGGATTATTACTCGTTTGTTGCCGACTTGGTTCCGGAGTGGAAGGACAGATTCCTACTCTCCGAGGTTGAGGAGTTGGGGAAAGTTTTGGGAATAATAAAGGATACGACGGATACGACAAAGACCCAGAAAAAGGATACCGTACTACCCATAGGCGCGCGCCGTTCCCTTGATCCGAAGGTGAGCAATCTAATTAAAAAGCTGGAGTACTCCTGCAAAGCCTGCCATTTACAGGAGATACCTAAGGTATATTTCAGGTATTACTGGCAAACGAAGGATATGAAGATGAATATGGCCACTTTTATAGTTAAGGATCCAATGACCAAGAGGAAGATGCCGTATAGGGATTTTAAGTCTGAGATGTCAAAAGATTATTACACCATCCTGAGAGCGATAGATAAGGGTTCAAAAGTTGAACTTAGAAGATTTGTTAGGAAATTTATAAAAAGGTTTAATTACAATCAATCTCTATGCTCAAAGTGCCACAGGGAGGATCCTTACCTATTTACAACTCCAACGATAGCCACGCTTGTTAAGGATCTTGATAACGAAGCGAATAAAAGAATACCGAGTAAGAAGAGATTGAGGAGGGTCCTCTATGAGTTGTACCGCTCCAACTGTACGGGTTGCCACAGGGTACATTTTCCTGCAACCTATATTCAAAGATTCTGGTATGATCAGCTTCCCAAGCCTCCTGAGGAGATAGCGGCGCAACCTACCCAACCTCCCGAACAGACCGCCGAATCACCGCAACCTGAACAAACCCCTCCAGAACAGGCACCCGTTGAGACCCCCACACCTGAGCAACCAGAACAACCCACTGAGTAAATCCCGTTAATATAATGTCCTTTATTTTCATATTGTATGGGATTTTGGGTGGATATTTATTTTGGAAGGTCTTTGAAAATACGGAGATTTTTAAGGATGTATATTCCTCAAAGATAAGGGGTGCAGGCATTCTCCTTTTACCTGTGGTTTTATGGAATTTCCTTTTAAAGGAATTTTCATGGTTATTGACATTATCGGTATCTGTGATTTCCCTCATGGGTATATACGACGATATTAAAGGTCTGAGCGGAAAGATAAAGCTTCTAATAACCTTCATCATAAGCGTGATTATAATAAGCACATTCGGTTATGGATTACCGATAAACTTATTAAACCACGAGTTCTATATACCCATATTCAATGAAATATTCTGGTTGGTATTTATACTCGGTTTTACAAACGCTTTTAATGTCATAGACGGGAAGGATGGGGTGCTTCTCACAACGAGCATAGTTTCCTTGCTTTTTATATATGTACTAACCAAAGAACACTTTTATCTTATGTTATCGGCCATTTCCATAGGTCTTTTGTTTTATAATTCTCCGAAGGCAAAAATCATAATGGGTGATGCCGGTTCATATTTGTTAGGATTTCTTATAAGTTTCGCCTTTTTGAGGTTATCCTATTTGCCTTTTGAGTCTATGCTTCTTGTGCTTTTCTTCCCATTCGCCGATACGAATATTACGCTTTTGAGAAGGTTATATTCAAGGAAAAACTTGTTTGAGAGGGACGAGGAGCATATACATCATAAGATATGTGATCTTCTCGGTGATAGGTTGGGTCTTGCCCTGATTTTTATTTTAAATGTACTGTCGGCGATTTTATCGGGGATTTACATACTAAGCGGAAATTTATTTTATGTTGTTCTGGGTTATTCCCTTTGGATAATCGTCATTCTATGGGTGTATTTACATCCTTAGAATACCCATTTTATGGTTTTTATATTATCCGTCATTCTTCAAGGTAAGGTTGCACCTAATTCGTACATATACATTCTTCCAGATAGGAAAGGATTGTTTGCGGATGCCAAGGGTGAGTTTATATTGGAGTTGAGTAAAGGTGAGAAGACGCTAATAATATCTCACTCCTCCTACAAAACGGAAACTTTAAATATAAATCTGCAAAGGGATACGGTGTTAAAGGTGAAGATGGAGCAGAAAGTTTATGTACTTCCTGAGATTCTCATCCCCTCCGATATATACGAATTTCGTAAGAGAGCCTTTGAACCTTATAAGATAAACTACGATATTATTCGTGAATCACCGAATTTTTTGGAACCTGATCCCATTCGTGCCATTTCGGGATTACCTGGAACGAAATTCGCCAGCGATTTGGGTATGAAAATCTCCATAATGAATTCCCCACCCGAGGAAACCGTTTATTTATTGGATGGTATAAGGATTTTCAACCCTGTTCATCTTGGGGGACTCGTCTCGTTTCTTGATGTAAATCAGATGTCGTACGCCGAATTTTACGAAGCCCCTTACACATCTGATATATATGGACTTTCAGGAACCGCCAACATAAGGAGTATAAATCTGCTTTCCGCTAGAAATAGGAACTTTGTGGATCTCAGTTTCATATCCGCCAAAGCGGGTTTTACAAGGAACACCGGGAAATATTACATATCTTCGTCCATAAGGGGACTCCACCTTTATTATATATCTTTGATCTCCGGAAGGGAACTTCCATATACATTCTATGATGGATTTGTAAAGGGAGGATTCAAACTCGGAGGTATCATATTCAATGTAGGCGCCTTATACTCCCAGGGTTTCTTTGATTACAAAAACGATTCTACGGGAACATATATAACTTCCAATTGGGGGAATACTCTGATTTATTCATCCGGCGAGGTGGGTGGATTTAACATTGAGACATTTTATGCATCTTATGAAACGGGTATATATTCCCGACTGTATGGCACGGGAACGACATTCACCGAGAATCCGATAGGCTGTTATGGTTTTAAAATATCCTTTGATAAAGGGTGGTTGAAGTTGGGATACGAGGGGACGAAATATAATGTCTTCTATAAGGCTATCTACGAGAACACTCAAAAGTACAAGGAGGATATTCCGTACATAGGTTGGTCATACATTCAGATAATGCATGAGGGTGAAAGGTTGATCCCTTCCGTAGGCATCAGGACGGATGGTTTTTATCTTGATCCTACCCTCTCCCTTAAAATATTCATAACTGAAAGTGTGGCTTTTAGAACTCTGATGGCTTTAAGTACGGATTACTTTTACGGTTTCCCTATGGAAGGTGGTGGGAATATAAGGTTCTACTATTTTATGCCCTCATTCTATGTGTTTGAGAATTTGCCTCAAAGGGCCGCTTTTAATATAGTAGAAATAGCGAGAAGCACGAAAAGATATTCAGCATTTGTGAGGTTCGTTTATAAAAAGTATTTGAGAGTTTATAATGATTTCATCGCTGTTCAAGGTTTCGGCAGAGGTTTATCGGTCGGTTATACTGGTAGATTACTCGGGGGTTCAGCATCCATGTGGTATTCCTATTTCCAAAGGGAACCCAAAACCTTCCTTGATGCACCCCACAATCTTAGGATTTCATATACATTTCCGTTTATGGGCAAGAAGGCAGGTTTCTCATTTTCCTATCATACCGGATATCCCAAGGATTCTTCACGCTATCCGGACTATCACAAACTTGATGTATTTGTCTCTGGAAGTTTAAAGCTATGGAAAATGAACGGACATTGGAACCTAACCGTAGTGAATGTTTATAACCGGAAAAATGTGTTTCTGGAATATTACAGCGAGAAAGACAGAAGGGTACATACGGTACCTCAGCTACCTTTACTACCTACTTTAAGTATAAGTTTGGTGTTTTAGGCATTGAGGTATAACCTTACTTATCTTTAATTCGCACTTCCATACTCATCTTATGATATTTCCGTAGTTTCCCCAGGTTTGAGCACGATCACTTTCGCCTTATCACCCACCAACTTAGCAAACTCGTTGGGGTCCGCTTTAATGAGATCAAAGGTATTATAGTGCATAGGTATGACATACTTTGGTGATATAAGCTCCACAGCTTTGGAAGCCTGATATATATCCATAGTGAATCTCCCACCTATGGGTAATAGAGCGACATGAGGTTTGTACATCTCTCCGATGAGTTTCATATCCGAGAACAATCCCGTATCACCGGCATGATATATCATCAATCCATCAATCTTTATAAGCACACCAGTGGGATCACCCATCTGGGCGGTATGCCAGGCGGGGGTGAATGCAACCTCAACACCCGTTCCCCCAACATTTACAAAGCCACCTATGTTCATAGGCTCAGCCTTATCCAATGCGGATTTCACCACCAACTCATACTGTGATGCAAAAACTGCCCCAGTCTTCTTACATATCTTTACCGCATCTTCAAATCCATGATCTCCATGATCATGCGTCACTATCACAACATCCGCTCTGTCAATCTCATCCACATTTATCTTTGAGACGGGATTTCCCGTTATGAAGGGATCCACAAACACCACCTTACTTCCCTCTATTTTAAAAGCGGCATGCCCTATCCAAGTTATCTTAATTGCCATAGTTTGATATTCTAAGGTTGTAAGAATTCTGGCAAAATGTTTTTGTGGAAATGGAATGATTTATAGAGAAGCCTCTGGAACGGCTTACGAGGATAGGATAAGGATCTCGTTGTGGTCTTCCCAGTGATGTATATGGGCCGCTACAAAGTAATAAGGCGATAACGGACAACCTTAAAATATAAATCTTATGCCGAAGGTTAAGGTTCCAGAAACACCGAAGGAGAGGCTTGAACTGGCAAAGAGGTATTTAAAAAACGCTAAGGAGATATTAAAGAAGGCCGGCGTTGATAGGAGAAGGGGTGCATATATAGACTTAAAGCACGTATCCGAGGCATCTGGAACAGCCTATCTTGCCGCTCTTGAAATCCTAAAATCGCTTTTCTTGTGGGAAGGATCACTTTCCGCAGGGGATTTAAGTCGCAAACTCAAAAAGGTTGATATGTACGACTTGGTCTTTTCAGCGATGTATATGAGCTGCTACATCTTGACGGATACTATTTCAATAGTATGAGCAGAGCGGCGGAGTGGTATTTGAAACGGAAAAAAGAACTTAAGAAAATGTATTGGGAAAACAATAGCGGAAAGAATATTTTTCTACCTAATGGCTTTAAGGAATATCCTCAGGAAATATACGATATTTTTCTGAATCTGATTGATGGTGATGGAAAGATTATAGATTTGGGATGTGGAAACGGTCTGCTTCTAAAACATATCATAGAAAACAGCAAATACAAACTTATTCCATACGGTGTAGATTTTATTGAAGAGTCTATCACACAGGCCAAAAAGTTAATATTTCCAGAGTATAGCGATAACTTTATAGTAGCAAATATATCGGAAGTTAAGTTAAAAGAGCGATATTATGACTTTATCCTCTTTGATCCTACACATGTACATATTGATGATCACGAAAAAGTATTGGCAAATATACTTAGGTCCTGCAGGCGTAAAATAATATTCTATACTTACAAAGATATGCTAACCATTTTAAAAATCGCAAAAGTGTTTCCACTCTTAAGAGAGTTAATTCCAATAAAAGTTTATAGATACCCTAATTGGGTTGGTGATTTATTACCAACGCATGTACGCGATAATCTATTTAGAATAAACCACAAGAGCGTTTCCATAGGGGTATATAAACTCTGAGACAACGAACGACTTTAAAATTTCAGGTTATATGAAAAGAATAACGAAAGATATGAGCATAGAGGAGGTGATACTCAGGTATCCCGAAAGTGTGGATATTTTCTTTAAGCATGGAATACCCGCGGTAGCCTGCGGATCGCCTATATGGGGAACCATAGAGGAAAACGCTAAGAAATACCATGTAAATGATATAAGCGCGCTCTTAAAGGAGTTGAATGAACTTGCAGAATCAAAGGGGGAATTGGATGTTAAGGTTTCCATTGAAGGCGAAGGAAATAGCGAAGATAGTTGATGGAGAGATATATGGGAACGAAAATTATGAGGTCTTTGACATCAAAGAGTCTTTTAACGCTGGATATAGAGATCTAACGATATGGGACGGTAAAAGTGAAATATCGGAAAATGTCGGAATAGTGATCTCCTCTACGAAACCAGATGTGAATTACGGTGCTTTCATAAAGGTTAAAAATCATAGATTAGCATTGGCTAAATTACTTAAAGAATTTGAGCCTAGACATCAAATACTTACTGGAAATTTCACCGTAATTGAGGATGGCGCAGTAATATCGGAAAGGGCGAGGGTCGGCGCTTTTTGTTATGTATCATCTGGAGCGGTTATAGAGGATGATGTTATAATCTACCCTTATGTATTTATAGGTAGAGGTGCTCGCATAAAGAAAGGTAGCGTAATATATCCATTCGTATATATAGGATGGAATGTTGAGGTGGGCGAAAGATGCATAATATATCCCGGTAGCGTTATAGGTTCGGAGGGTTTCGGCTTTGAGAGAACGGATGACGGTTGGGTAAGGATTCCCCAAATTGGCAGTGTGATAATAGAGGATGATGTTAGAATAGGAGCCAACACTACGATAGACAGGGCCACATTTGGTAAAACCGTAATCGGTAAAGGCACGAAGATTGACAATCTTGTTCAAATAGCCCATAATGTGAAGATCGGGGAGAATGTCGTAATAGCATCCCAAACGGGAATATCGGGAGGAACGGAAATAGGAAATTGGTGCATATTCGCGGGACAGGTCGGTATAACGGAGCATATAAAGATAGGGAATAAAGTGATCTTGATGGCCGGATCGGGTGTGGATAAGGATGTAAAAGATGGTGAGGTGTTGGCCGGAAAGATTCCTGCCCGCGAGAGATTAACCTTCTGGAAGAGCGCGGCGATGTTTTACAAACTGCCAGAGATTTATAGAAAGTTGAAAGATCTGGAAAAGAAATTGAAGGATGGGTAAGTACGGAAAAGAATATTGGAAAAGTGAAGAATATAGGAATTCCCGTAAGGAGAGAGCGAGGGTCATATATCTTCTAATAAAAGACAAGGTTGAGAAGTTAGAGCAGCCGTTTTTGTCCATAGGGTGCGGTCCAGGAATACTTGAAAGGGAACTTTCAAGACTCTTAGGAAAGGAGATCTTTGGTTTGGAAATAGACAAGGATGTCTTGGTATCTAAGGATAATGTTATAATCGGCGATGGCAGAGAATTACCCTTCAAAGAGAATACATTTGAGTTTATCTTACTTAACCATGTGATAGAGCATATCCCACATCCTCATGCCGTTATAAAAGAGATCCGTAGGGTTTTAAAACCGAGCGGATTGGTGTATGTAGCAACTCCAAACCTTCTCTGGCCATATGAGGTCCATTACAGGTTGCCGTTCGTTCATTGGCTACCCGGAAATTTGAAGGATGTCATGGTGAAAATCTTTCGTAGAGGCGAAGCATTTGAGGATGTATATCTCCTATCCTATACGAGAATAAAGAAGCTCTTTGAAAATGAAGGTTTCAAAATTTACAATCTACTTCCCGAAATGATGTTCAGGAAGAAGGAGGCGCTAAGGAAGAAGTGGTGGAAGATAGCGACATCAATAGTCAAATATTTACCTTTGATTAGGAATCTTATAACAACGCACCTATCCCCACAACACACATTCCTTGCCATTAAAGAAAAATGAAGGAGGGTTTTCTCTGGGTATATAAACCTGCGGGAAGAACCTCACGCGGCGTTATGAATGATATACAACGGAAGTTTAAAGTGAAGGGAGGATATGAGGGAACGCTTGATCCTTTCGCGGAGGGATTACTCATAATCGCCTTGGGCAGATACACCAGATTTTTAAGATTCTTTCAAGAACTTCTAAGGACATACGAGGCGGTGCTCTTTATGGGTGAGGAAACGGATACATTGGATGTTGAAGGGAAAGTTATAAGAAAAAAGGATGTTCCAAGGTTGGATATAATCACGGTTGAAAATGTCGTAAGGGGTTTCATAGGGGTTTATGAGCAGATTCCTCCGATTTATTCCGCTTTAAAAATAGAAGGAAAAAGGGCTTACGAACTCGCGAGGGAAGGTAAGAACCCCGAACTGAAACCGAGAAAGGTATATATTGAAAACATTAAAGTTTTGGAAGTTTTGGATAATAGAATAAGGTTCAGGTGCAGAGTTTCATCGGGAACATATATAAGAGCATTGGGAAGGGATATAGCGTATAAACTTGGAACCGTGGGTTATCTTGAAAGTTTGAAGAGGATTGAAATAGGTAAGATAACGGTAAATGAAGCGAAACCTCCCGAAGAAATTACGGAAGATGATATTCTTCCCGCGGAAAAAGGTTTGTACTGGATGAACGATATAAACCTATATGGTAAATATGCAAAGATTTTTAAAAATGGTGGGACGGTATATGTAGGTGCCGAGGAAGGCACTTACAGGGTTTATGCGGAAAATAGATTTATAGGGGTGGGTAGGGTGGTTGGGGGTAGCCTTAGGGCTCTGAGACTCTTACCTCAATAAATTCGCTAATTCCATTAGATCCTCTATCTTTATCCAATCCAGATGTTCCGATGGTGTGGGGGAATACATCCTCTTGAAACCCACCCTTTTGGCCTCACCTTCAAGTATATTGAAATTTAAAGGTTTTTTAAATTCCCCGGTCAATGAAATCTCCCCTATGAAGACTCCCGAATTGTCCAAAGGTATATTTCTGATAGAAGATATTAAAGATGCACATACGGCCATGTCCATTGATGGATCCTCCGACTTTAAATTTCCGCTGAGATTCAGGTATATGTCCATCCTGGCCAACCTATAACCCAGCTTCTTCTCCAATAAAGCGAGTATTATGGCCAGTTTCTTCTGATCATAACCTACGGAATATCTCAGGGGCATGGGATAGAAGGTCGGATGCACCAAGGTTTGAACTTCTATAACTACTGGAAGACTCCCTTTGGTTATAACCGTATATGCTACACCGACTTTTGGGATCTTTGAAGGTGAAACAAAATAGTAGGATGGGTCATTTATGGGTCTAAGTCCATCCTCATTCATCGTAAGGAAAGCGATTTCATCCACGGGGCCGAACCTGTTCTTTTCGCATCTCAGCGTTCTCAAAGAAGAAACTTTGTCCCCTTCCAAATACATGACGACATCCACTATATGTTCCAAGGTCTTAGGACCTGCTATAATACCTGACTTCGTTATATGACCCGAGATCCAAACTGAAATATCTCTCTCCTTTGCGAATCTGAATATCCTATCTGCACAGAATCTAACTTGGGATATTGATCCTGCGGGAGAGTTCAGGTTCTCCATATATAGCGACTGTATGGAATCAAAGAATATTACATCGTAATCTTTGGATAAACTGTGGAGAATCTTGTCTAAGTTTTCTTCATCGGTTATATCTATATCCTGATTTACCTTTAACCTATCCGCTCTCTGCTTCACCTGCATAACGGATTCTTCGGAGGATACTAAGAGAACATTATGACCTTGATCCCTAAGTTTTCCGGCGATTTGTAGGAATAGCGTTGATTTCCCAACACCAGGACTTCCCCCGAGGAGTATAACGCTGCCTTTGAGTATTCCACCGCCTAAAACTCTATCAACCTCGGATATACCCGTACTCAACCTTTCCTTATCGTATCCCTCAACATCGGAAAGCTTGGAAATTTCCAGAGATTCAAACTTTTTTCCCTTTTTCCTATCCTCCTCAATCATCGTTCCCCATTCGTTGCATTCGGGACATCTCCCCATGAATTTTAAAGATTTATAACCGCATACCGAGCATATATACATGATTATGGGCAGGCCTTCCCTTTACAAACAAAACCTTTCGTGGGGAAAGAGTACCTGAAACTCGTTTTATCCACCGCGGGGTTTTCAACACCTAGACCTTTACCTTTAAGGTTTGTGCGCATTTCTCCACCGAAATCCCAAAATATTCCCACACCTTGAGCGTTTCCACTTCCGAGGCAAAGGTTCCCACATGTATATGTGTCCTTACCATTAAAATCAATGAGAATACCATAAGAAAAATCATGTCCCACACCTTGCGAGGTTGATAGAAGGGATAAATAGACATCGTTCCCCCTAAGGTCGTACAAGGCGCCTATTCCAAAATGCGCGGCCGCCCCTTGGGAATACCACACACCCGAATACGCATCGTTCCCATCCCCATCATATAGAACTCCCACACCCAACCAATACCCGGATCCCTGCGAAAAAACGCTTGAATAGTATCTATCATCCCCTTTCACATCAACGAGGATACCTAAACCTCCGCCGAGAGATCTACCGTTATAAAAATCCCTCCTTTCACCGTATCCCATACCTTGTCCTAAGCTCGTGTTATGTTTCGGACTCTGTGGTGATGGGAAGTACAAAACCGAATCTTCAAGTTCGTAATTATCGTTCCCTTCAACATCAACCAATATACCTACACCTCCAACCCATCCAAAACCCTGAGACTTTGATATTGCATAATATGTGTCGTTTCCCTCCTTATCGACAACCATACCTCCACCCATGTATCCCGCCCCCAAACAGAACACCTTGCACTTGTATATATCGTTTCCTCGTAAATCATATAACAATCCAAATCCCAAGAATCCTGCTCCTATATAGCTACCCTTATAGACATCGTTACCCTCCTCATCTACGAATCCACCTATACCGAAGAAGCCAAAACCAACATCTCCCTTGTAAATATCGTTTCCCGACAGGTCCAAACCTAAGCGCACATCACCGTAAATATCATCCCCTCCTGGATCTATCACTATTATTGAGTTTGGGAAGCTATCCTTGTCCTTTGAACCGAAGGATATATATCCATAAGGCGTTCTCAGATAGAAGCTCTTCATAGAACTTCCATATCTATTCACCACGCTTCTCAAAGAGTCCAAAAGAACGCACATAACCTGAAATGCATAGGCAATCCTTTCTTTATCGGTTTTCCCAAGGAAACTCCTTTCAAATTCCTCCTTGTCTTTGAGTGAAAGGCTATCCCATATATAGGCGTTCAGACGGCGAGGAACCTTCATATTTACGGATAAATACACTTTGAGCAGGGCGGTGGTCAATCGGTTTATCTTTGTAGGTACATAGTTCGGTATCATTTGCAAGGAATCTCGCAAACCTTTTGATAGTTTTCTCTCCCTGTCAAATATGAATTTGCCTAAGGGGTTATCCCCCGTTATCTCGGCTACGGTTTCTTTGTATATATCACTTAGGAGCCCCGCCCTTATATTGCTTCCGGATAGCTTCGCGAGTAAAACGCATGAAGGAAAGACTCTTAAAGTATCCTTTCTGTACTTCATAGCGATGGAGTTGGCGAGGTTATAAACCTTGTTAGGATCGTTGAACATCATATTGAACAACGGCAACGATGGTTCGGTGCCCGACCAAAAGTTTAAAACATAAAGATTTATCAGAAAAGCCTCCTTACCCAACATAGACCAGAATTTTAAGGAGGTAAAAATTGCATCTTGCCCTTACACTTAAAAACTAAGAACCATCTCCGAAGGTCTCCCCACTAGCGTAATATCCCTTTGCGTTAAATCCCCACCCACTACAAAAGCAAGGGGCGATTATATCATCTTATGATCACTTTGAGTATCCTCTTACGCAATTTCACCATATACACCCCCGCTTTTAAATTCCTTGAACACCCAACCCCTTGAAAAAGCATCCTACCAGATATATCGTAAATACTGTGATAATCGGATGAGCAGATCCTTGAACCTTCAACTTTGATCTCGCTCCTATTACCCCTTGCTATCATCTCTCTGACGGCGGTGGATGGATACATAGGAATATTTATGTAGGATGGATACTGGGGGGAATGATATATTTTATTTGTGGCTACGAGTTTGAATGTGTCATCTCTCACAAAAGGACCACCGTTGTTGGGATTCGCCTCAAATCTCGGATAGTTCGCGGAAGAAATTATAACCATTATCCTGTGTCCTGGGAGGAAAGCCCAAGCCGTTGCCCAGACCTTCACCTCAACCGAATCTATTTGTCCGGGGGTTATAAGAACCTCCCTATCAAAACCGTATCTGAATCTCGCTTTTATTATGCCATCCGAAACCAATATCGCTCTTCCATCGGGATACACATCCGCTATCCTTATAACAAAATCCGTATCGTATCTATCGCTTTCAAAATACAATTTACCGATTATGTTACCTATGACCACAACCGTATCCGTAAGAACATCACTCTGAAACACCAAAACATCGCTCCTTGATAACAAAGGTCTTTGATCCTTTGGACCAGTCCCACCTGGAAGATCCATCTCATTTCCTCCTATGCTGGGAGTTGGATCGTTGGGATCATACACATATACGGAAAAACTGTCGGAGGTTGGAGGGCTGAGCCTCAAAGAGCCATCGCCATGCAAATACCATTTCCTATAATATACCCCCCTTGGGGGGAAAGTGTCGGATGTGGCCCACTCATTTATACCTATTATGTAAAATTTTACAGGAGGCTCGTCAATCACCCCGTTATTATCACCTTTTAGCCAATAATCGTACCATCTGCCAAGGATATTCATAAGATCATCGACCGATAAGGCCGCATTTGATGGGAATATTAAATCTCCCTGTACGGTCTGTCCGAAGGTTAGATGCCCCCAAGGTCCTATTATTATCTTTTGATTTCCTCTCGCCAAAGGACCCCCATTGAACTGTAAATTGATAAAAGCCTCTATCTGACTTTCAAGGAATATATCAAACCATCCCGCAAGATGATACATTGGGACATTTACATCCGGAATCCTTTCGTTGAGATTCATGATATACCAAGTGCTATCGTAAAGGGGATGGGAGGCGACCGTATCTATCAGGTGTGGAACTCCGAGACCTGAAAGCCAATTCTCAACCAAGTTCTTTCTGAATTCTCCTCCATAAAAAGCCGCATAATGATAAATGCTGTGCGCTCCTATTATGGGTGTGGCGCATTTATACGCTGGGTGGAGCGTTCCTGAAAGGAGGTACTGCGTTATACCCATAGCGGATAACCAGGAACCGCAAACCTTGCCGGATGACCATGGCTGAGATATTATCCACTGAACGGCATCGTATCCATCTTGAAGCTCCCCCCACCCATCCGTCCTGAAAACCGACGGCTCCCCTTCACTCCCATTGAAACCCCTAAGACTTTGAATCACAAGCGCGTACCCTTTAATATCGGTTATATAAGGAATAAGATAGCTTAGGCCAGTAGCCGTTCTGTCATAAGGGGTTCTAATAAGTATCGTATGCAGTTGTCCGAAGTATATCGTGGGTTTATATACATCAGTGGCGAGCCTTACACCGTCCCTCATACTGACCATATAAAACTCATGCGTATAGGATACTAATAAGTAAAGCATAATAAAGGATTTTAAGGATGAAAACCTTTCCTACGGAGCAAACTCCATAGTCCCGCCAATGCTATAATAACCGGGCCTATCCATACCAACTGTATCCCCGGATTAAAATATACCTCATAGTAAAATCTCCCATCGTCTTCGGCACCCTGAATAACGACATATATATCTCCCAAGGGGAATATCGGTAATATTCCGGCCTCGGATGTTACCTCTTCGGAAGGTTTGTAAAGCCTCCTTTCGGGTTTTATATCTCCAAGATTTCTGTTAAAGATTTTAACATTCATTATGGCATAAACACCGTCGTAATTTTTTCCTTTATACTCATCCCAGCCGAGATGTGTGAGCTTAAAAACATAGAAATCCTTCGTTTCTCCCGGTTTAAAAGATATTTCGTATCCCTTCCCAAGATTCCAAGTTAAAACTATACCCGCGGATGTTATGAGTAATCCTATGTGAGCAACATGAGAAGGGCTTTTAGATTTAAAGAGTGCCAATGTACCATAAAGCGAAACGAGAATACCTATGAAAATGAAAATGTTGCGAGTTATAAGAAGGAAAATTAAAGATACTACAAGCGATATTCCAAAATGCAACTTGTTTATCTTAAAAATGGCTTTATCCCACCTACTTTCAAGCGCCAATATGGACGATACGATTATTGCAAGGAACATAGGCGCGGTGGAATATGTGTAGTAATTTTTTGAAGTTGTGAGTTGAACACCCGTTATAAGTTCGGTTATCACGGGGTAAAAAGTGCCAAGGATCACGGCGAAAAGCAGTACAATCCAAAGATAATTTGATATTGACAGGTACCAACCCCTCGTGAAGATTTCGTAGTTTCTTACCTTTCTGATCCCTATGAACTTAAAGTTTGTAAAAATCCATACTATAAGGCATAAGGAAAGGTATGCTATAAAGTAATGTCCTATATCCGAAAATGCGAAAGCATGAACGGATTCAACTATTCCGCTCCTTGTAAGAAAAGTCCCAAGGATTGAAAGAAAGTATCCTGCAAATGCCAGATTGAAGAACCACATCCTATGAGAACCTATTTTAACCAAGTGGTAGGTGTGTATTGCCGCCGTTAAAACTATCCAAGGGAGAAATGAAGCGTTTTCAACCGGGTCCCAAGCCCAGTATCCCCCCCACCCGAGCTCCAAATACGCCCATCTACCTCCCAGGAGTATTCCGAGAGTTAGGAAAATCCATGAAAGCATAAGCCAGAATCGGGTTCTGCTGATGCTATTGTTGTCAAAACCCTTTAAGGCAGCTTCAAATGATAGGGCGGCTGGAAAGGTTGTACCCACATATCCTAAGTAGAGCAGTGGTGGATGTATAGCCATCCATACATTTTGCAGTAAGGGATTTAAACCCCTACCGTCAGGCATGCTCAAAGGCAGTCTCTCAAATGGGTTCGCAGCATAGGTGGTTGTTATCAAAAAGAAAAGAAATGTTGCGAATACGACGGTATATACGCTTGGGGTCCTTATCTTTGCCGTGAAGAAAAGTGTATATATGGATAACACGAAGAGCCAAAACATCAGAGATCCCGCTTGACCACCCCACCATGCCGTGAATTTATAGAATAGGGGCAAATCCTTTGATGTGTAGTTTATGACATACACTAAGGAAAAGTCGCTCCTTAGCAAGGCTTTAAGCAGGATAACATTGGACAATATTATGGATAAAACCATAGTTAATACCAGAGTTTCTATTAACTTTACCCTTTTGGTGAAAGAGAGAAACAAGCCGAAAAGTGAAGATAGTATGCTTAGTCTAAGCAATATTTCACCTATCTCGTACATATAAACCTCCTTTTTCAATCCTCATCCTTATATATTCAAAATACGGCCGAAGCCTTCTCCTGTTTTCCTCCCATACATACTCCAAGGTGTTCTGAAAGCTGCCAAAATAAAACCTATTCTCCCAAAAGAAATACCATATACCAGCATCAACATAATGCTTCTTCTTTATAGAATACACGATACCTCCTATACCGATGATGTTTGCAAGTACAGTCTTTATACCGTTCCAGGGTTTTCCTGAATACACCATACCGAGACCGGGAATGATGTTGAGTATAAGCGCCGTTGAAGGATTTAGAAGTTTTGGAAGTCTTTTCCTTAAACTGTCCGATAGAGGATCATCTTCATTGAAATTCAGGAAATAGGCATCGGTCAAGGTTTTATCATCTTCCGTAAAACAGGTGCTATCTTTTAATATATCATAGGCCGATTCCATGAGGAATTTTGATAAGACCAAGGATAGCCTCAATCTCTTTGCTTTGCAAGTTGTGTCCTCGGAAAGTAGGATTATTGCTTCCGAAGTATCGCCTTTTAAGATCAGAGATTTCGCCATATAGTAATCTGAACCTATCCTCTTAGACTCCAGATACGCCCCCCACCAATCTCCCAAGCTTAAAAGGTTTATCACAAGAAGTGTATCTGACACTATTCGTACCTTTCAATTATGAGGGTTCCCCCCTGCCCTCCCCCAACGCAAAGAGTTATCAAACCCCTCTTTCCTTTGTATGTCTCCAAAATCCCTATCATTTTAACCGTCAGTATCGCCCCCGTGGCTCCTACGGGATGACCGTGGGCTATGGCACCTCCCCAAACATTCATCTTTTCATCAGGGATTCCCAGAACATTTCTATCAACTATGGCGACGGCTGCGAAGGCCTCATTGACCTCAAAGAAATCTATATCCGTTATTTTCATATTCGCCTTTCGTAGGGCTATCGGTGTTGAACATGTCGGTCCCTCTCCCATATAAGCAGGATCAACCGCACCGTACGCGTAAGAAACTATGTAAGCATCGGGCTTTATACCCAATTCCTTGGATTTCTCCTCACTCATAAGAAGCATGGCGGCGGCCCCATCGTTTATTGATGAACTTGAAGCGGGTGTTACCGTTCCATTCTCTTTAAATATCGGAGGATAAAGGGCGGCTATCTGTAGAGTTAAATTCGGATTTATTCCCTCATCCTTATCAATTACTTCTCCATCCTTCTCAATAGGCGCTATTCTCGGTGAGAACAAGCCTTCTTTTTGGGCTTTGTACGCCTTTTGATGGCTACTGACGGCGAACTGATCCATCTCCTCCCGGGTGAGGTTATACTTTTCCACCAAATTTTCAGCAGTTCTACCCATGAGCTGATCAACTATGGGATCCGTCAAACCTTCCCAAAGACCATCGTAAAGTGTATCATGTCTAAGTCTGTATCCCCATCTTGCTTTTTTAAGTATATACGGGGCCTTTGACATACTTTCAACCCCCCCAACGAGAAGGACATCCGCATCACCGTTCTTTATAATCTCATAACCCGTAGTTATGGCTTGAATTCCCGACGCGCAATTCCTTTGAACCACAAAACCCCATTTGTTATCACCCAAGAGTTCCCTCGCTATTTTCCTCGCAACATTCGGAGCATCGGAAGGTTGCCCTATGTTTCCAACAACTACACCATCCACCACATTCCTATCAATGCCGGATTTCTCAAGGACATATTTCGCCACTTCCATAAAAAGTTCATAGGTTTCCATATCGGATAGTTGTCCTCCCAAGCTACCAACGGGCAATCTGTAAGCATTCGTTATAACGATTTTCATAAGGGGATATTCTAAGCCTGAAACTTTGACTTGACAAAAGAAATTTTACCACCTTAAAATACTTGGTAGCTATGATTTGGATAGTGTCATTAGCCAAATTGCAGCCGGAGTTGGAGGCGAAGCTCAATACGGCGCCTCCCAATCAAAAGTTCCGCGTCTTCTTGGTTCTAAAAGAACAGCCCAACTACGAGGAGTACATGGCTCAGTATCCCAAGAGGAATCAGCAGATTCTGAAAAGCATCTTTACGCATGTCAGGGATCTCGCAGCGAGGACGCAGGCTCCTGTGATAGCGCATATAAAAGAACTCGGTATAACCAATTATCAGGGTTTCTGGATCAGCAATGAGATCGTTGTTGAGGCGACTCCGCAGCAGATAAGGGCGCTAGCGGCGAGAGATGACATAAAGTACATATACGAGGAAGAGGTTATATATCTGTTTGCAAAACCTGGACCTTCTGACGATTTCAAACCTGATGCTGTTGCCTGGGGTGTGGATAAGATTAAGGCGGATTCCGTTTGGGCGTATTACGGCATAGACGGCACGGGTGTGATCATAGGTTCCATGGATTCCGGCGTTATGGCTTCACATCCGGCGTTAAACGGTAAAGTAATAAAGTGGTACGATGCTTATGGCGGTTCATCTACACCGACTGATGGAGCGGGTTGTTCGTATCATGGAACGCATACGAGCGGAACCATGGTGGGTGGAGATGGGCTCGGATCGTTCTCTCAGGATATAGGTGTAGCCCCAGGTGCGAGGTTGGCGGCTGTCAGGATATTTGGAGGTAGCAGCTGTTCCACAACAACCACCATCATAAGAAACGGTTTTCAGATGATAGCCAGCTGGAAGGTTGATAGTGGTGTCAATATAGTGGCCGTTAATAACTCCTGGGGAAGCAATAGCACTACAAGTACAACATTCTGGAACGATGTTTTGGCCTGGAGAACCGCGGGTATAATACCAGTATTTTCCATAGGAAACAACGGTCCAGGATCCGGAACCGCCGGAACACCCGGAAATTATCCCACCGTGATAGGCGTTGGTGCAACGGATGCGAGCGATAACATAGCGAGCTTCTCATCAAGGGGACCCGCACCCAACCAGAACCCTTGGAATAATACATCATACTGGCCGAGAGCTGACTGGAACTTCTACAAGCCTAACATCTCCGCCCCCGGTGTCAGCGTTTATTCATCCTACGGTTCAAGCTCATACACCAACATGAGCGGAACCTCAATGGCAGCTCCGCATGTAACGGGAACCATAGCACTGCTCTTCCAGAAGAACGCCACGCTGGATTTCACACAAGTTTATAACATACTCCTTGATAACGCCGATACACCTCCACCGTACTGCAATTCCGTACCTAACAATGACTGTGGATGGGGAAGACTGAACGCCTTAAGGGCCGTTCAAAATACACCTTCAACTAGCGTGCCGTACATAACCATATCCAGTGTGTTCGTTGATGATGCTTCCGGAAACAACAACAACATAGCGGATCCTGGCGAGACCGTGGATCTTATAATAACTCTTAGGAACAGCGGTGGCGCCGATGCAAACAACACTCAGGCCACGATAGCTACCACAAACCCGTATATAACGATAATTGATAACTTCGCAAACTACGGAAATATACTCACGGGTGATTCCGCCAACAACTCCGCGGATGTATTCACGATAAGCGTATCGCCAAGCGCTCCTATCGGTCTAACGGTGAATTTTGATATGTACATCACGGCCAACAGTGGAGGATACAACGATACCCTTAACTTCTCCTTGGTTATAGGTAATCCCGTTGATGTTTTCGTTATAGATACTGGAACGGCCGCTCTATGGATACCCGTTGATCAACCCGGAGGTATAGGGACGCATTATGGAGACACTACGAGGGGTGCAAAGGGCTTCAAATATCCTAAGACCTCCGCAAATCTGCTGTACTATGCTGGTGTGGCATTCGGAAATTCAAGGAACTATGTGCCGGATGGATGGTACGATGGAGGAGATCTCGCAAGATATTACGGAGGATTTATAAGATCCACACCGATATACGGTGATGAAAACGGAGCGGCGGGTTATGATGATTCGCCTCATCCATCCTCACAGAATATAGAACTCAGGTTGGAAGCCTACGGACACCTCTCCTATCTGCCAAACTGGGTATTCCTCAGGTATGAAATCGTTAATAACTCCTCATCCGCCATAAACAATGTGTATATAGGAGTATTCGCGGACTTTGATATATCGTCGTACAGCCAGAACTACGCCGATACCATAGCTTCGTTGAATCTGGCATATATATATCACTCAACCTACCCATATCGTGCGGGTGTCGCTTTGGTTGATCCGGTTTCATCCCTGTCAAATCTGAGCGCCATAAACAACCCGACTTATGTGTATAGCGGAACTCCTGACACTATAAAGTGGAAGTTCCTAAACGGCACCCTTTCCTTCCCAAGCGGAGCTTCCGCCGATGACTGGTCAGTCGTCGCTGCTGCTGGGCCTTTCAATATCCCAGCTGGTGGTTCCCAAGCCGTTACATTTGCGATAGTGGGATTTGATGCATCATCCGATGTATCCGAAATATTCAAGAGTGTCATCCCTCCGAGGGTTGAGTTCTCCTACTCCTCCGGAAAGACTTATGTGGTTGTTAATGTACCTTACAGAGCTAACACGACAGTTGAAGTCTTCTCACCTTCTGGAAGATTGATGAAGAGACTTTACAATGGTATGGCATTCGGTAAGATGAGGTTTGATGTTTCGGAACTCCCGAGAGGGGCATATGTCCTGAAAGTTAAAGCGGGTGCCAGGAGTTCCTTCAATAGGTTTATCATAAGGTAATCTCAAACGCGATAGAGGGTTTAGAAGGGGGGATTTAGTCCCCCCTTTTTTTATTCGCCTTTATCATTACCGCTTGCTTGCGGATTTCTTAGCGCAGTTCTCTCATGTGCATATCCTTTTCAATCTTTTCAATTATATAACTTTTCGCTCCGCCTTGGCATTCATAACTTCCTTTATCTTAACTTTCACACTTTTGAAGTATTACATAGTATGGGCAAAGGAAAAACTCTATGAAAGGATATCGGAGGATGTCCCTGAGAGGCACAAAGTTAAAAAGGGTACCCCTTCATCGGGGGGATTAGTTTTCGTTCCGATAGCGGTATTTTCCACGCTTATATGGGCCAAGCCCGTAATTGAAATACTTATGGCAGTTCTTGCTACTCTCGTTATGGGTTTTATGGGTTTCGTTGATGACATACATAAGTTGAAAAGAAAGGATAAGAAGGGAGGTCTGAGGAAGACTTACAAGCTCGTGTTCCAACTGGCACTCGGAGGAATATTCGCCATAAGCGCCACATATATATTTGGAGATAAGGCGTTTATGACGCAGATACTATTCATAAAGAACTACTTCATAAGTCTCGGGATATTTTACTTTATTTTTGTCGCTTTGGTTATATCGGGGACATCAAATGCTGTGAATCTGACCGATGGCCTTGACGGTTTGGCCTCCGGCGTGGTTATATTCCCCTTGGCCGTTTTAGGGTTGGTTGCGTACTTTGAGGGAAACTTCAAATTCGCGGATTATCTGAATATATTGTATATAAAGAATGCAGGTCAGCTGGCGATATTCTCTTCATCTTTCTTGGGTTCTCTGGTTGCATTTCTATGGTACAATTCATATCCCGCTGAGGTGTTTATGGGGGATACGGGTTCCCAGGCCTTGGGTGGGGCCTTGGCCTCACTGGCGGTGCTAACCAAACAGGAGATTCTCTTAGCAGTTGCGGGAGGTGTTCTCGTGATGGAAACCCTATCGGTGGCTTTGCAGGTTTCCTATTTTAAATTAACGGGTGGGAAAAGGATATTTAGAAGATCCCCTCTACATCATCACTTTGAGGAGTTGGGATGGGAGGAAACTAAGATAGTTGTGAGGTTTTGGATAGCCTCTTTGCTTTTTTCGCTGATCGCACTATCCACGCTGAAAATAAGATAAAACACCCTTAAAATATTCACATCATGAAAAGGATCATAGGAATTTTTGCCTTAGCGGTGCCCTTTTTGGTTTTCGCCCATGAGGGAAAGGGTAGGGCGCATGGAAAACCGAAGGTTAAGGAGATAAAGGGGGTTATAAGCGGAGCCGTTTGCGGCGTTCATGGTATGGCTTGCAAGCATAAACCCGGCGAGCATGGATACGAGCTTTTGGGATTGTTTTCGGATAAGAGGGGATTCTTCTATCTGGCAAATGTCCCACAGAAGGTGTTGAGGGATATTAACAGGAGCGAAGTGATAGTTGTTGGTAGGATTTTCAGAGATAGGGCGACAATAATCGTTGGAAGGATCATAAAGGACGGAAAGGTGGTTTGGAAGGCCAAGGGTATGATGAAGGATAAGGAGAAGGAAAAAGAAAAGGAGAAATCCAAGAAGAAGTAAGGACCTCAAGGGATTATAGCATATTTGAATCCCTTTCCTTTTGAGAGTTGATTAAAAACAGTTTCTATATCAAAGAGTTCATATTCGCCGCTTATCAGGAATTCCAAAGTCTTCCAATTCCTCAGAAGAAAGTTGTAGGCTTTTCTTACGCTGTTCGGTGTATGATGGAATGAGGTTAAAATCGTTATATCCTCATAGTGGAATTTATGAGCATCAAATTTTACACTCTCCCCCTTTGCAAGACCACCGAAGAGCATAACTATCCCTCCTCTATTCACAGAGTTAAAGGAGCTTTCCCAGATCCTCTTATTCCCCGTTGTCTCTATCACAGCATCAAACCTCCCTTTAACCTCATCAATCTTAAAAGTATCAATCCCTAAATTCTTACGAATCTTTTCCAACTTCCAGGAATTCCTTCCTACGACTGAGACCTTTTTCCCAATCAAAGTCAAAACACTTGCGAACATACTTGCGATGGATCCACTCCCAAGTATCAGAACATCCTGGAAATCGTATTTTAACATCTTGTCCAAGGCTTGGAATACGCATGATAGGGGCTCTATCATAGGGGCTACACGATGGGGGAGCTTATGGGGTTTATGAAATAGGTTTATATCAACGACTTTCTTAGGTATCCGTAAATATTCAGCGTATGCTCCGATTACCATGTTGTTTTTAAGGTTTAAACAGAGGTTGTATCTGTTCTTTATGCACATACCACATGTGAAGCAGGGCGCGGTATTCACACCGAAGACCTCATCGCCGAGCTTGAATTCCTTCACCCCCTCCCCAACCTTATAAACTACCCCCGAATACTCATGTCCGAAAGGCCCCTTTCCTATTATATGATGACCCCTTAGAAAAGCTTTTAGATCCGTACCATCCGTTAAGGCGACCTTAACCTTTACGACTATCTCGCCCGATTTGGGCTCAGGTATAGGAACATCAACCACTTTAATTCCATCGGTTGTCAGGTATGCGGCCTTCAAGGTAGGGATTTTAAGGTTGATCACATATTCCTCATGATCCTCCTCTTCTTCTCCTCCAACCTCTCTTCGTCATACTCCGTTCCCAAGTATATTGCCCTATCATAAGCGGATAAGGCTTCCCTGTACCTGCCCATCTTGGCCAGAAGATCCCCTTTCTCCTCCCAATAGTTCCTCCAATCGTTGTACTGCGTAGCCTTATCAAAATATTCCAACGCTTTATCGTATTCACCCCTACTTTCATGTATCTTTGCCAGACCGTACCAGGCGCTGCCATTCGTGGAATCCAGCTCCAACGCCATATTAAAGCAGTACAGCGCATCCTCGTAGTTCTTACTTATGAGCTTCTTCATACCTTTATCCGACCATACGAAGGATTCGTTTCTTCTTCTCCTTTCCTCCTTTGTAGGTTGGGAGAAGACCACGATCAGATAAAAGAGAAAGGCCGCCAAACCTGATACAACCAGAACACCTACGCCTATCCATAAAAGCGCCGAAATTATCTGTTCCAATATCCCCGTCATATTCCTATCGTTTCACCATCCTCCGCCACCTCCACCTCCTCCACCACCGCCGGAATGTCCTTCATCACCGAAACCCGATGTGCTTCCGGGTGGGGAAGTTGAGGAGGATACGGTTGAAGGTGCCGAGGTTGATGAAGATACGACGCTTTCAAAACCTATTGAGAATTCATTCAAACTCTCTATACCTCTAAAATCCCCACTGTACCATCTGGGATAATAGTTCATGTCTTTTAGCTCATTCGCAAACCTATTCGCCCAAGTATCGCCTATATCCAGCGCCATAGCATAAGGTAAGAATCTCTCAAATATCTTTGGAAAGGATTCGCCGGGGAATAACTTCTCCAACCTATCCTTCTCAGCTGTGGATAGGAACATCTTGAATCCTTCTATCTGGGTTAATATCCCAACGGCCTCCTTTGTGGGTTGAGGAAGGTATTTTCTACCCCAAACGTACATCGCTATCAAGGCGCCTATGACCAGCGCCAAGTTCAAAACCTCAAAGGGCACTATATTCAATTTCAGGACAACATACATTGAAATTAGGAAAAGGGGAATGAACATAACCCAACCTAAGAGATCTATGAGATTGGGTTTTCTTATGGCCGAGCTTATAGCCCAGCTGACTCCCAAAGATACCCCTATTATCAGAAGTCCGAGTATCGTAAGCACCAAGAATGAGAATATGAACTGTGATATTAGCCTTCCGAATTGTCCGTTTATAAGCAACAAGGCTATGATGATTATTGAAGCCAAGCCTATACCCATATTTAGGATCAGGGTATTCCTTCTGAAAAGATTCCCCCATCTACTCTTAAATTCTTTCCTTAAAGCCTCGTAAATTGGATTCAGTAGGTAGTAATTGTTTCTGCCCTTTTCAATCTTCGTATCCTCAAAATACATCGCTATCCTTCTTTCATCCCATGTTAGATTCTTCGGATCATTGCCGGATTTAAGTATCCTGTACTCGTCTTTACGATCCTTTATTATCAACGCTCCCTTCACGGCGGCGGATATGAGGTTTGAAACGAAACATTTGGCATCGTACTTCATTTTATATATGTATCTTATCGCAGCCGGAGATAGCCCTTTCGGAGGTTCGTATATCGGAACTACGGTTCCCTTTCTCGGATCCCTCCCAACGAAAATCCAGGCTATGCCGTAGAATAAGGCCAGACCCAGAACCACCAACCATAGAGGTAGATACTCCGAATTATCCCTTATAAACCAATTTATACCTTGCAACATCCCAGCGGATTCTATATATCCCTTAGGCCATCCCACCACTACGGTTAAACCTTCACCCTCATTCAAAACCTTCGTTGTCCTAAAATGCACCCTTCCCCGCTCGTCTATCCAACCTTCATAATCTCTGCCTCTACTACCAAAGTATCCCGTATATGCTGTGAATTTTATCTTTTCCTTGGGAACATCGGGTGGAAGTTCCACTACGGCTTCCACTTTATTGATCGGAAACCTCCAACCGTTCCCAGTCACATTCCAGTAAAGCTCATCGTGATCCTCAAATGATCCGAGCTGCCTATCCGTCTCATAAACTATGGTATATTTATGAATTCCGGGTTTGATGAACTTATCCTTCCTTCCGATATATACCCTAACCCCGTTCGTGAGCTTTTTGATAAACCAATTTTCGGGTTTCCCATCCTTCAACACTTTTATAACTTCAAACCTGACTCTATAAACCCTTCCCGATTGATCCTTGTACTCGGTTGGAAATTCGCGATATATACCCCTCTTTATATTTATCCCCTTGGAAAGTACGGTTATGTCCTCTCTAACCCGAAGGGAGCCATCCTTTCTGACTTTTACAGTTTGAGTGTAGGACAATATACATTCCGAATTTTTAAAGCATTTTGTGGAACTTTGTGATAATGCTAAAAATAATCCCAACATCGTCGGTATTATAAGGCTGAAAAATTTTTTGTTTCGGGTTAATCGTCCTTTAAGTTGTTTATATTAAGATTTTCCAGATACTCGGCAACGGGTTCAGGAACAAATTGCCTAATGTTTCCTCCCAAAGAGAATATCTCCTTTACGAATGAGGATGAGAGATACGCAAACTGTTCCGAGGATAGTAAGAATATCGTTTCCAAATCCTCATAGAGTTTCTTGTTTATCCAAGCCATTTTCAACTCATATTCATAATCCGATACCGCTCTGAGGCCTCTTATTATGGTTTTTACACCTATGCTCTTTGCGAATTCTACGAGGAGACCATCAAACTGCATGACTTCAACATTTTCAATATCTTTCAGACTTTTTTCTATGAGTTTTTTCCTAACTTCCAAAGGTATCAGAGGTTTTTTGTGTCTCGGCTCTGCCACGGCTACTATGACTTCGTCAAAGATCTTCGTAGCCCTTACCACTATATCAAGATGTCCCAAGGTGAAAGGATCAAACGTGCCTGGATAGATCGCTTTTTTTAGCATCAGAATACCTCCACACCTACGGGCACATCCCTGTCGGGTTTCAATAGTACAACCCTACCTTTATCATCAGGCACTCCCAGAACCAAAACCTCCGAGATCACACCTGCTATGTTCTTACTACCCAAGTTCATAGCGCAAATAACGAGTCTTCCAACCAGATCTTCGGGTTTGTATAAATCCGTTATCTGGGCGGAGGATGTTTTAATTCCATACTCGCCAAAATCTATCTTCAATATATACGCAGGCTTACGGGCCTTTGGGTGGGGCTTCGCCTCCACTATCCTCCCCACCCTCATTTCCAGACCCTTTATCATCCTTCTTACCTCCTCTTGGTTTTTCTCTGAAAGTAAATACCTCTATTCTAAGCGTTGAAATGTTATCCCATCTATCAAACACATTTATCGTTAAAGTATCTGGAAAGATCCCATCTCCCCGCTTTGCGATGTTTAATATCGTATCCAAAGATACGGATATACCCTTTAATGGTATTATCGCTATTATATTATTCCCCCTTTTTATCTCAATTTTACTCAATCCCGAGCTGTCGGTCGCTAAAATATTTAACATAAGCGTATCCTTTATCGTATCCTCCGGCAGCGGTGATATTATTATGACCTTCGGGGGATTGAATTCCCCTTTTCCAGGTGGAGGAACCTTCTTCGCGCAGGCCAAAGCGAAGATCAAAAGCGGAAGTTTAAACCTTGCTTTCAATTTTCCATCTGAGTATCGCTCCTACGCCGTGGTTGATCACCTTCCTCAGCTTATCCGTATTCGCGATTTCAACCCTACCTCCCTGCTTTAATACTTCCTCTATGAGCTTGTTGGTTATATCCGGTGTGATGATCTTACCCGTGGTATTTTCCGGACAATCACCGAAAACCCCATAGAATCCGGATGGATAGCATATGAAACCCTCCTTTGAGAAATCAACATCAACTATGAGGGTGTTGATATTCCCTATCATGGCCATATCAATGGAAGGTTGCAGACCTTTTATGGCCATTTCAAATGCCACCATCTCCTCAAATTTGTCGGCCAAAGATTCTTCATCCTTCAAATCCAGCTCTTTTAGCTTATCAAGTAAGGCGTTGTATATTTCGTTTTTATTCGCATTGTGAGGCAAGTTCAAAGTGCCTCTGTAAGTGCGTTTAATGTAAGGATGCAACTCATTTACGACCAACGATATGATCTTCTTATCCGGAGATGATAGGAAAAGGTTATCAAATCTTTTATCTTTGTATATCGTGAATATCGTCTCCGCTATAAACCTTGCCACTTTGCTTTCCTCCTCATACTTTATAAGCTCCACATTCCTTGTTCCCGTTGTTCTGAAAGATGCGGAGCCTCCTGTCAGGAATTTCGTCGTTCCGGCCCTTTCAATCTTCTCCGAGAAATCCACATCCTGGTGCAGAACTTCAACCGTATAGGTATCTATCATATAAGCATGAATATGCTTTTTGCTGAAATCCACTATCAGGTTCTTCCCAAAGTCCGCCTCTATCGCGAAGATTCCCCTTTTATACGGTTCAACATCCACGACGAGCATATTCTTTATTACATAAGGGAGTCTAAATACCTCCCAGTAATCCTCCTTGGAGTTAGAAAATATCGCTATACCTCTCACGGGGATACCTTCTTCACTTTGTAGGTTCTTAGGATTCGATAGAAAATCCTCTATCCTTTGGAAATCTTGAACGACATCATCTATGTTGCCGCTCTCCTTGTACTTCTTCATGAGAGTTTTATACCTTAAAAGAAACCTTGGAGGTCTATCCGCTCTATCCTCAGGCGAAAGACTCAGATAAACGCTCGTGTAAAACATAAGACGGGAATTATACCGTTGAAAGGTTCATAGGTTTGGAATCAAATTCTACAAATGCTTTTCTTCTTATATTCTGAGGTGGGAAGAATATGAGAGAAAGCATATTTTAACTTTTCAAAACAAAGTTCTTTTAACAACAAAGAAACTTCGCAAACCCCCCTTAACCAGACCTCCCATTACGCTATAAGAACACATTTTATTTATCGTTAAAAATCAGAACATCTAATAACGATGGGCAATATAAAACTTTCGCAAACCCCCTACGGTTTTTGCAACTTTGTAGGTTTCCGAACCTAAACCTTCATTTTCTGACCCCCTTGACAGGATCATTTTCCACCTTATAATATTCGGTCGTACCTGAATGAGAGGCGAGTTTGACAGGGTGGAATAAAGCAACGGGTTTTCAGCCTACCTATAAGGGATTGAAACAATTGTCGTAATTCATCTGCAAGTTTATCAAGTCTTGTTTTCAGCCTACCTATAAGGGATTGAAACTAGCACCAAGTCGCATATGCTTTGCTAACATCTATTTGTTTTCAGCCTACCTATAAGGGATTGAAACGAATGTTTGGTGGAGGTGAGATATGAAAGAGAAGATGCGTTTTCAGCCTACCTATAAGGGATTGAAACGAGCCCAAAAATGCGAATACTGACACATTTAAGGCACGTTTTCAGCCTACCTATAAG